>JBMFWU010000171.1:0-11119 GCA_049964955.1 Syntrophobacteraceae bacterium | reverse complement strand
GTGACGGCCGCAGCCAATCTCTTCCTGATCGGCCGGACCCGGGAATCCTACCGCGGAAACGCACGTCCGCAGGGGCCTCCAAAGCCCGAATCGGCCCGAATCCGCAGCGGCGAAAACCGTATCCTTGCCAAACTGGTATGCATCAACGGCTTCTACGGCATGGCCATCGGCCTTACCGGTCCGCTCATGTCCTACTGGTTTGCCAGGCGATTCGGGGTCGGCCCCCTGGAAATAGCCCCGGTAATGGCCTCGACCTTCGCTCTTACCGGGTTTGCCTCGCTTCTCACAGGAGCGCTTACCGAGAAGATCGGCCTCGTGGGTTCGGTTGTCTGGACCCGGCTGGGCTCCTTAGGCCTGCTGGTCCTTCTGCCCCTCATGCCGACCTGGTGGCTGGCAGCCTGCGTATACCTCCTGAGGTCGGTCTCCGCCAGGAGCGCGGCCGGCGCCCAGCAGGCCCTCACGATCGGACTCGTGCGAAACGAACGGCGCGGGCTCGCAGCCAGCCTCAACACCGTTTCCTTCCAGGTCCCGCGCTCCATCGGCCCGGCCATCGCCGGCTATCTCTTCCAGTACGACTGGTTTTCCCTGCCCTTTTTCCTCGGGGCTGCTCTACAAAGCGTCTATCTCGCCCTCTACAACAGGACCTTCCAGGCCTACGAACCGCCACGCCCCCCTGAGCCGCAAAAAGACCGCGTTTGCCGCCCTTGACATATCCTGCCCGATTTTCTAAATATAGACTCTTTGTTCGAATTTCGTTGTCGCTTGAAAAGCGGTATCAATAAACGTCAAAACAGCGTGGAAGCAAACTTCATGGCCGACCCAAAGCGTTTGAAACTGTTTCGGAATCTGGGCATCATTGCACACATAGACGCCGGGAAGACCACGCTCACCGAGCGCATCCTCTTCTACACCGGCCGCTCCCACAGGATGGGCGAGGTCCACGACGGCACCGCCGTCATGGACTGGATGGAGCAGGAGCAGGAACGCGGCATTACCATCACCTCGGCGGTCACCACCTGCCAATGGCGCGACCATGAAATTCACCTGATCGATACCCCCGGCCATGTCGATTTCACCATCGAGGTCGAACGCTCCCTGAGGGTGCTCGATGGCGCCATAGCCGTTTTTTCGGCCGTCGACGGGGTAGAGCCCCAGTCCGAAACGGTCTGGCACCAGGCCGACCGCTACCACGTCCCCAAGATCGCCTTTGTGAACAAAATGGACCGCGTCGGGGCCGATCTCAACAATACGGTGCACCAGATCGAAGAAAAGTTCCGGACCATCCCGCTGCTCCTGCAGCTGCCGATCGGGATCGAATCGAACTTCCGGGGCATAGTCGATCTGGTCTCCATGAAACAGGTGCTCTGGCTCGATGAAACCCTGGGGGCGGAATTCAAAATCGAGGAGATCGACCCGGCGCTTCTACCCGAGGCGACAGAAGCGAGGGAAAACCTCGTCGCAAAACTCGGCGAATTCGATGACGACCTCATGGAGCTCTATCTCGGTGGAGAAGAGATCCCACCAGAGCGTCTCCTCGCCGCCGTAAGGCGCCTTACCCTCGAGCTCAAAGCCGTTCCCGTACTTTGCGGAAGCGCGCTCAAGAACAAAGGCGTTCAGCCTCTTCTCGATGCGGTCGCAGACTTTCTCCCCTCCCCCCTGGATGTGCCCGCCGTCGAAGGCGAAAACCCGGCGACCGGCGCGGTCGAGCAGCGAAAATCCGATGAGCGCGAACCCCTCGCCGCCCTCGCCTTCAAGATCTTTATGGACCAGGGCAGAAAACTCACCTATCTGCGCATCTATTCGGGAGTCCTGCAGGTCGGGGCCGATATTCTCAACGTCTCCAAAGGGACCCGCGAGAAGGTGTCGCGCATCTTCGAGATGCACGCAAACAAACGGGAAAGAATCGAAAAATCAGGGGCGGGAAACCTCGTCGCCGTTCTCGGCCTCAAAACGACCACCACGGGGGATTCCATCTGCGCCCCCGAAAAACCCCTTCTGCTCGAACCCGTGGACATCTACGAACCCGTAATCTCGGTCTCCGTTGAGGCCCAGACCCGGGCCGACCAGGAAAAGCTCTTCGACAGCCTCGCCAAGCTCTCGGAAGAAGACCCCACGTTCCGCTTCTCCGAAAGCACCGATACCGGACAGATAATCGTCAGCGGCATGGGGGAACTCCACCTCGAAATCGTTTTGGCAAGGCTCGCACGCGATTACCACGTCTCCGTACACGCCGGAAAGCCCCAGGTCGTCTATCGCGAAACGATTCTCAGAAAAGCCGAGGCAACCGGCGTGTTCGACCGGGAGATCGGAGGGACCAGACACTTTGCGCAGGTTCAGCTGCAGCTTTCCCCAAGGCAGCGAGGCCTTGGCAATCACATCGTAAATACCCTCCGCGACGCCTCTGTTCCCGAAAACTTTTTCCCCGCCATCGAGCAGGGGATCCAGGAAGCTACGGGCAGCGGCACCGTCTCGGGCTACCCCGTGGTCGATGTGGAAGCCGCCTATTTTTCCGGAGTCTTCCAGGAAGGAGCCTCGAGCGAACTCGCCTTCCGCGTGGCCGCCTCCATGGCTTTCAGAAACGCCTTCGAACAGGCCGACCCCGTATTGCTCGAACCCTGCATGCGGGTCGAAATCCTCACCCCCGACGAGTCGCTCGGGGAAGTGATCGACGATATCAACAAAAGAAAAGGCAAGGTCGAAAACATTACGGCCAGAAAAGCCATCCAGGTCCTGAGCGCCGTTGTGCCGCTATCGAAAATGTTTGGCTACTCGACCGCCCTGCGCTCCTCGACCCAGGGCCGGGCGACCTTCACCATGCACTTTTCCCACTACGATCTCGCCTCGCAATAGTGTGTCTACACTGCCTATTTTGCTTGATTTGTTGGCAGAAATGGTGTAATTTTTGTGGCTTCCGGTCTCTTGGCCGGCTTTCCGTTTGATCGGATTACTCCGCCCCCGCGCCGTGCGGGGCCGTCTTGAAAGGCAGGTGAATTGTATTGGTAAGCAATGAAGCCGAACCGAAAGAGAATATAGAAAAAAAGATTCGCAAACTCCGCAAAGATTTTCAGAAAAACGTTCAGCCTGTTTTGCGGCGCCACAACTACTACCTTTCCAAAGGTGAGCGAAGGCGGATCAAGAAGAAAAAAGCGATCAAGCGCATACAGCGCCGCGAGCGGCGAATGATGCGTTCGGCTTGATTTGCAACCGGGGCGAACTCTTTCCGCTTGTGTTGCGGGAAGCTCCACGCGCCCGGTGTGCCGATTCGTAAGAGCCTGCCCGGTAAATTTCGGGTGCTGAATCCCGGGGTCCAAAGCCCCGGGATTTTTTCATTGTGCGAAAGGAGAGTGCGAAAGATGCAGTATAGCGAGGGAAGTATCGGCCGCATCTTTACCCTCAAGCTCGAATCCGGGGACCGACTCCCCGATTCTCTGGTCGCCTTTGCCCGCGAACACAAAATCGGATGTGCGATGGTGATGTATGTCGGGGGGGCCGATGCCACAAGCCGGCTCGTCGTCGGCCCCGAAAAAGACAGGGGCGAGGATATCATCCCCATCGTCTACGGACTCGACGGGGTTCACGAACTGGTGGCGATGGGGACTCTTTTTCCGAACGAAAACGGCGACCCCGAACTCCACATGCACGCCGCCGCGGGAAGAGAAGGAAGGGCGAGCGTCGGATGTGTCCGGGCAGGAGTCGACGTGTGGCTGATCGGCGAGGTGGTTCTTCTCGAAATTCTCGGGACCGGCGGATTTCGTAAAAAAGACCCCAAAACCGGCTTCGAAATCCTGCAGCTTTCGAAAACCGCCTAGAAAAAGAGGGGCTGCAAGGGTTTCTTAATCGGAGCAAATGGGTTAGAAACAGACCGCGCCGCTCGGAAAAAGACGCACCCACCACTCTTTGTCATCATTTTTACAGGGAAACTCATTATGTCGGAATGTAAGGAAGCCTCATCGGTTCATTCGATAGCCCATCCGTCCCTGTGGGATATCGACCTGTTCGAGCAGAACTGGTCCATCTTTCTCGATACCCTCATGCGGGAAGAAGCGAGTACGCTTATCCCTGCGGCGCGTATCCGCTGGCAAATCGAACACTGCGAGGCGTTCCTCGACGTCCATTCCAACTGGGAAAGCATCGCGCCCGATCAAAGGCTCGAGGCCTGGAAACGCCTCCTTCTTGCGGCCGAGGAAGCCTGCCGCGCCATTCTGCCTCTGTGCGTACGGTGCGGCGAATGCTGCCGGCTGGGAAGCCCCACGCTCCACCTGGAAGACCTCCCGCTTCTAAAGACAGGTAAGATCCCCCGGGAAAATCTCCTCGCGCTCAGAACCGGCGAACCCGCCCGCTCGCCCTTTGACGGAAAGCCATTCCTGCTTTCCGAGGAACGAATCAAGGTCGCGGAAAAAGAGGGTTCGCGGGAATGCGTCTTCTTTAACTCCGAGGCCAACCAATGCACGATTTACTCCGACAGGCCTCTCCAATGCCGTGCCCAAGGCTGCTGGGACCCCATTCCCGCCCGCGACGCAGCAGAACTGCCTTTTTTGCAGCGAAGCCACATCTTCGAGGGAATCGATCTGCTCCTCGAAGTCATCGCCGAGCACGAGAACCGGTGCAGCTTCCAGGCGCTTTCGGAAGCCTTCGAGACTCTGGGCCGCAGCAGAGGAGAAAATGTAGAGCAGGTCCTGGCTTTACTTTCCTACGAGGATCATTTCCGCAGGTTTGTGAGCGAAAAATTCCAGATACCTCCCCAATACCTCGACCTGCTCCTGGGCAGAAGCTTTACCCGCATGGCTCCCCTTTTCGGCTTCCACGTTCTGGAAGAACCCGACGGGACCCGGCGCCTTGTTCCCGAGGCGCCCGAAGCGTGAGCAGGAGAGGACGTTCGAACCGCAATACTCAGAGGTTTTTGAGCTGACGATAGATCTCATCGTCGTTTCTTTTGCCTATCAAAGCCACTTTGAGGCAATCTTGCTCAACCCGATAGACGATCCTATACTCGCCGATGTCGGCTCTTCTGTACGGATACCCGACGAAGGGAGAAGAATCGGCCGGCTCAGGATCTTCCATGAGAGCCAAAATCTTGTTGAAGACTTGACGATACTGCTTTGCCGGCAGAGGACGGAAGAATTTTAAAACTTGTTTTGTGATATTAAGTTTCAACACGGAGGGAGGCCTCGATGAATTCTTTCGTTTCCCTTTCGCTCAAGTATCCCTCCGCTTCCGCCGCCTTTGCTTTTTCCCCCCAATACGCGTCCTCCAGCCTGGTGAGCCGCTCGTACTCTTTCATGGACATCAGGACTGCGACCTGCTGCTTGGTCTTCTCCACCACGACCGGTTCCACCAAGGCCACTTGGAGATAGTGGCCCAACTTGTTCTTCATTTCGGTTGCCTTTACGGTTACCATTTCGGAGCTCCTTTCGCCTCAGTGCGAGTTGACTATTTTAGCTAATATAGCTACGATCCTCCTTTGTTTCAAGAATGTTCCACTCCAGGAGCTCGAGCAAGCCCGAAAAAAGAGCGGGAAACTTCCCCTTTTGTCTTCACAAATAAACACAAACAAGATAGAATTTGAGGTTTCATGGAGCCAGGGCCGGGTGTCGAGATTCGCTGAGCGCCTCTTCCACGACTCCCGGCGGACCCCGTTTCGCCGGAGGGTAAGGGTCGCGGCCACTAAGGAAGCAGCAAAAAATATTGGAAAGCAACGTTCCACGATGATTATAAAAAAAGTTACAATCGGCACCCTCAGGAGAGTAGCCGAGACTGCAAACCGAGCACCCGCAAAGCTGCGAGAGTGGCGAAACTGGTATACGCACTGGACTTAGGATCCAGCGGGGCAACCTTTGGGGGTTCAAATCCCCCCTCTCGCACCACAACGACGAGCGTTTGCAGTACCTGAAATTCTTATCTACGAGAAAGGGAGAAAGAGTGGAGATCAACGTTTCCTTAACGGACATCAGCCCGAGTCAGAAGAAGCTCCGCGTGGAGATTTCCGAGGCAAGAGTCACCCGGGAGTTGGAGAAAAAGTACCGCGATCTGGCCAAAACGGCCAAGCTCAAAGGTTTCCGCCCCGGAAAAGTACCTCTTGGCATCATCAAATCCTACTACGGCAAGGCCGTCCAGCAGGAAGTCTCATCCCAGTTCATCAAGGACACCTTCGGGGATGCGCTCAAGGAAGCCGATCTAAAGCCACTTACCCCGGCCGACGTTAGCGAGACCCATTTCGAAGAAAGCGGCGCCTTTTCCTATACGGCCATGGTGGATGTGTGTCCGCCCTTCGAGCTGCCCGCCTACAAGGAGCTAAAGATTTTCAAGCCGACCGAAGAGATCACCGACGAGCAAATCCAGGCCGAATTGGAAAAACTCGCCCAGAGCCAGGCGCAATTGCGCTCGATCGAGGAAGAGCGCCCCGTTCGCCAGGGAGATGTCGTCTCTATCTCCTTTACTCCCCATGTGGAAGGCCAGCCCGCCGAACCGGGAAAATCCGAGGATCTTCTGGTCGAGATCGGCAAAGGGGATATTTATCCCGAACTGGATGAAAAACTGGTCGGACGAAAGCCCGGCGAGAGCTTCTCTTTCGAGCGCGAATACCCGGAAAACGCCCCAACCCCCGCCTATGCGGGCAAAACCGTCCACTTTGACGTGGATGTCAAAGAAATCAAGGAAAAAGAAGTCCCGGGGCTCGACGACGAGTTTGCTCAATCCATCGGCTCAGGCCAGTTCGATACTCTGGATGCGCTGAAGGATAAAATCAGGGAAAATCTCCTCGATCGGGCAAAACAGAGAACCACGCAAATCGTGCACGACCAGATTCTTTCCAAACTCGTGAGCAAGACCGAGTTTGAGGTTTCTCCCAGGGTGATCGAAGAAGAAGCCGACAGGATCATCCAGAACCTCAGGTTCCAGTTTGAAAGCCAGGGGCTCAACTTCGACCTCGACGCCTTCAACAAGGAAGAATATAAAACCGGCACAAGGCTCCAGGCGGAACGGGAAGTCCGCACCCGGCTCATCCTGGGAAAAATTGCCGAGACCGAAGCGGTAACGCTCGACGCGGACGAAGAAGAGCAGATTTTTAAGGACATCGCAGCCATCTACCGCGTGGACGTCGAGAAGGTGAAGCGGGAATTTTCCGACAGCTCCATCGTCGAGCGGGAAAAGGAAAGAAGAATTCACGACAAAGTATTTACGCTCATAGAAAACCAGGCCGTCCTGGTAGACAAGCCCGAGGAGACCCTGGAACCTGACGAGACCCAGGCGGCTCCCCAAGAAGAGCAGGCTTAAAAAGCCGCGCAGGAGGAGATACAAGTGGGACTTATTCCTATTGTAATCGAGCAGAGCAGCCGCGGTGAGCGCGCTTGGGACATATACTCCAGGCTGCTGAGGGACCGGATCGTGTTCCTTGGCACGGCCGTTACCGACGATATCGCCAACGTGATCATCGCCCAGATGCTTTTCCTGGAATCCGAAGACCCCGACAAGGATATCCATTTCTACATCAACTCGCCCGGCGGCCTGGTGACGGCCGGCCTCGCGATCTACGACACCATGCAGTACATTAAGCCGAAGGTGGAAACACTGTGCATGGGGCAGGCCGCCAGCATGGCGGCCATCCTCCTCGCAGCAGGGGACAAGGGCAAAAGGTTCGCCCTGCCCCACGCCCGCATCATGATCCATCAGCCCATGGGCGGCTTCCAGGGACAGGCCGCCGATATCGATATCCAGGCCAAAGAGATCCTGCGCATGCGCGACGACCTCAACCAGATCCTGGTGAATCACACCGGAAGACCGGTCGATCAGATTCGACGCGATACCGACAGGGACTTCTTCATGTCGGGCGCCGAAGCCAAGGAATACGGCCTGGTCGATGAAGTCATCCTGGAAAGAGATTCCGATCGGCCGCTAAAGCCGGTTTGATCGCCTGCGGAAAACAAAACGGCTCCCCCTGAATCCTTTTTTGAACCCGGGGGGAGCCACTCCTGCGCCCAGACCGCTTATTTTCCCAGCATCCCCTCTTTTAGCTCTTTTTGAACCGGCTCTTGTCCAAGCCATATCGCATAGAGCGCCTTTTTGAATTCGATTCCCCGGACTACGGATAGGGTTTTTCCGTTTCTCAAAACCTCGACCCCTTCATTGGGGACATAGGCGAAGTCATAAATGTCGTGGTCTTTGAGCCCGTCGAAGGATGCGACGAATTCATCGATTTTCGATTTGATCGGGGCGGTATCGGTCCCATTCTTTTTGAAGTCGACAAGAAAACCGTCTTTCATCATGTTGCGGCTAACCATGAAAGAGGTGACGACGAGCCTTATGTCCATCGGTTCGTCCGCATCAACGATCTTTGCGGCATCCGAACTCTTTTGCTCAAGGTAAAGCCCGGCGACATAGGCGCCGATGCCGAAGAAGGTTCTCCTTCCAGCGCCGTTTAAAACGAGTTCATGGTCCGCAATCTTCACCTCGTCGGGAAATTTCGCGCCCTCCACTTTAGCTGCGAATGCCTGCCCGCTAAAAAGGCACACAACGAACAGCAGGGTCCCAACTTTGCGCCAGATCATAAATAGCCCCCCCTTGCCCACGGCCGGTACGCCAATAAGCGGGCATCCAGCAGAAGAATGTATCGAAAGGAAAATGCACCATTGGCAGTGATGGTGTAAAACACCATAATAATGCGCGCCAGGGGGTCTCACTAGGGGGGAAGCAGGCTGTCGTGATCCATGTCATGCCGAGGGATACGGGCGCGACTGCCGCATGCGCCGTGCCAGGCTTGACGTTGTCTGATTGGGGGAACAATCATGAATCGACAGGAAATACTGAACAGCGTGACGCAACACGGCGGGTGCTGGGATTTCATCGTGATCGGAGGAGGCGCGACCGGGCTCGGGGTCGGCGTCGATGCCGCTTCCAGAGGGTATAAGACGATTTTGCTTGAGCAGCACGACTTTTCCAAAGGGACTTCGAGCCGCAGCACCAAGCTGGTGCACGGGGGCGTGCGCTACCTTCGCCAGGGAAACGTATCGCTTGTGATCGAGGCGCTGCATGAGCGCGGACTTTTGATTCAGAATGCCCCCCATCTGGTCGGCCATCAGTCGTTCATTGTCCCCAGCTACGAGTGGTGGCAGGGGCCCTTTTACGGCGCAGGCATGAAGGTCTACGACCTTCTGGCGGGAAGGCTGGGCCTTGGCCCTTCCAAAACGCTTTCCAAGCAGGAAACCCTCTCCCATATCCCGACGCTCGAGCCTGCCGGACTGCGGGGAGGAATCGCCTATTTCGACGCCCAATTCGACGATTCACGCCTTGCCGTAAATCTGGCACAAACCATGGTCGATTACGGCGGAGCAGTCCTCAATTATTTCAAGGTGACAGGTTTTCTCAAGTCCGGCGGCATGATCCACGGGGTTGCGGCCATGGACATGGAAAGCGGAAAGCACTACGAGATCCGCGGCCATGCGGTGGTAAACGCTTCCGGGGTCTTCACCGACGCTCTTCTCCAATTGGATAATCCCGATGCAAAAAGGATAATTTCGCCCAGCCAGGGCGTGCACCTGATCCTGGAGAAGGAATTTCTGCCCGGTGACGATGCCGTCATGGTCCCCCACACCACAGACGGCCGGGTTCTATTCGCCGTTCCATGGCATGACAAGGTGATTGTGGGCACCACCGACACGCCCGTTGAAAACATTACTCTCGAGCCCCGCGCCCTCGATTCCGAAATTGAATTCATCCTTCAAAATGCAGCCGCCTATATGGCTAAACACCCTGCGCGCGCGGACGTTCGAAGCGTCTTCGCAGGTCTGCGGCCACTGGTAAACACGGGTGATGCCAAAAACAGCGCGGCGATTTCCCGCGATCACTATCTCATGGTGTCCGAATCGGGCCTGGTGACCATCACCGGGGGCAAATGGACCACCTATCGCAAAATGGCCGAGGATGCGGTGAATCAGGCTATCGTACTGGCCGGCCTGGACGAGCGTCCGTGTATGAGC
Source organism: Syntrophobacteraceae bacterium (assembly GCA_049964955.1). Lineage (GTDB taxonomy): Bacteria > Desulfobacterota > Syntrophobacteria > Syntrophobacterales > Syntrophobacteraceae > SbD1. The sequence continues at coordinate 1,148 of JBMFWU010000171.1, read as the reverse complement.
GCGCAACTAAAAATCCATGGGTGGCTTGCCCACTGCGACAGGCGCGATCCCCTGCATTACTACGGCGCCGATGCGCCGCATATCCGCGAAATTGTCAACGCCGACCCCTCTCTTGGCCACAAATTGCACCCCGGGCTCCCCTATATCAAGGCTGAGGTGGTCTGGGCCGCCCGCAACGAAATGGCCCGAACCGTGGAAGACTTTCTGGCTCGCCGAAGCCGATCGCTATTCCTCGATGCTGCCGCAAGCATTGAAATGGCCCCCGAAGTCGCCCGCTTACTGGCAGCCGAATTAAAAACCGGTGCAGATTGGCAGGAAGCCCAGGTCTATGAATACACCAAACTCGCCGGAGGATATGTTTTGGACGAAACTTCGCCCCCCCCCGAGAACTGGTGACCAATAACGGATAAGCAGGGCGTCTGCGGAGGCGCCGAAGTCTACCACCGTCGTTGCGCGAAGCTAGATCCTGGCTGTCGATGACCGAACCCGGAAAAAACATCCGGCTTTAAGAAAACACGAACAATGAGTATACTGTGGAAGGAGGTTAAAGCTCGCGATGGACAAAAAAGCCATGGCTCGGCACGATATTTACAGAAAACTTTACGGATTTTCCGAGGAGGATCTGCAAGGTATTGTAGACTATATCGATCTGATTCGACGCCGGAAGCGGCTCGAGGAAGACAAGCTCCTCAGCTTGAAAAATCTGATAGAAGACCATGAGATCAGGCTTGCCGAACTTCAGGCATTTAAAGAAGAGACCTGGCGGCACGTAGAGGGAGAATGTGACGATGGATAGATTCGTCACCGACACTCAAGCTCTGATCAAGTTCATGACGGGTAAAAAAGTTATCGATGACGTATCGAACAATGCCTTTCTAGCCGCTGAAAGGGGTGAGGCTGTAATCATCATACCCGCGACGGTCTTGATGGAAGTTATGTATCTATTCGAAAAGCACCGGATCGACATCAGCTTTTTGCACATGGAAGAACTTCTTAAAAGCCGGAATTATCAATTCGAGCCTCTCGGCATTGAAGCGCTCAAGGCTGCCTCCATAATTGAAGACATCCCCGAACTACATGATCGGCTCATTGCCGCCACCGCCCGCTATCTGGATTTGCCCCTTATCACAAACGATCCGGTCATTCGG
>JBMFWU010000170.1:0-11160 GCA_049964955.1 Syntrophobacteraceae bacterium | reverse complement strand
CACCGCCTCTTTTATGGCGTACATGCAGCAGACGCCCGAGCAGTACGTGTGGGCGCACTCGTGGGAATCGCGCGAGCCCACACACTGGAGCCAGGCGATCTTTCGGGGCGCTTTCCTGTCGGAGGGCCGCTCGAGATGGCCTTCGAAGGGGCCCGAGGCGCTTAAAATCCGCTCGAATTCGAGGCTGCTGATAACGTTCGGGTATTTGCCGTAGCCGTAGGTATCGAAGGAAGCGGGGTTAAAGGAGTGAAACCCGGGCGCCAGAACCACCGCGCCCACCTCTATCCGGTGCATCTTTTCCTTCTGGGCGAAATCGATCGCACCGGTCGGGCAGAACTTCTCGCAGGCCCGGCACTTGCCGTTTTTAAAAAAGATGCAGTTTTCGTCGTCGATCGCGTATTTCAGGGGAACCGCCTGCGGATACTTCACGTAGGCCGCCTTGCGCAACCCCAGCCCCTCGTTAAAGGAGTCCTCCACCTTTTTGGGGCATTTTTCCGCGCAGATGCCGCACGCCACGCACTTTTCCGCATCCACAAAGCGCGGCTTCTCGCGAACGCTCACCGTGAAGCTGCCCGCCTCCCCTTCGACCTTTTCCACCTCCGACATCGTCATGAGCCGGATGTTCAAATGCCGGCCGCACTCGACCAGCTTGGGGGATAGAATACACATCGAGCAGTCGTTGGTGGGAAATGTCTTGTCCAGTTGCGCCATGACGCCGCCGATGGTGGGAGAACTCTCCACGACGTAGACAAAGAAGCCCGATTCGGCGAGATCGAGGGCCGCCTGGGTCCCGGCGATGCCCCCACCCACTACCATGACCGCCCCCGTAGAGGACTTTACCTGACTGTTTTCGCTCATCTCGATTCGCTTCCTGAAAAACTCTTGCGCTATAAAAAAGCGAGGGGCAAAAAGCCCCACTGTTTTTGTTCTCAAATTATTCGGGAAAAATGCGGCGTGTGTCGATTCCTGCCTACCTCGTCATACAAGCGCCATGCCCTGAAGTTGCGCGGGGCCCCTTTGTGAAAACGTGTGCACTATAGCATGACGTCTTCTTCTCGGCAATAGAAGAAGGAGGTATTCGGGATGGCTAAATCCTAAAGTAAGTCGGCAACAGGAGCGCAACGAGGGGGGCTCGCGCGGTAAAGAATTCCTAGTAAAACGCTATGGAAAAAGAAAAATTTCTCAATCAGCAAGGCCGAGGTCTGCCCGGATTTCAAAGACATCGGAAGAGTGATAAAGAACGCTTGCATAAGAGAGTGAATCTCTCTTATAGTGCCCAAAAATACTTACCGAAAATAACCCTGAATTCCGGCCAGATCAAGAATAAGGAGTAAACACGCCATGGCGGTTGCCGAGAAGATGAACCGGTTTATCGAGAACTCCTCGTGGATTCGAAAAATGTTCGAAGAGGGCGCCCGGTTGAAGCAGATCTATGGTGAGGACAAGGTCTTCGATTTCAGCATCGGAAACCCGAACGTCCCGCCTCCGGACGTAGTGGATGAAATACTTTTGGAACTGGCTCAAAGCAAGGACCCGGGGAGGCATGGCTATATGCCGAACGCCGGTCTTCCCTCCACCCGTTCGGCGATGTCTGCTTATTTTTGCGGGGAATTCTGCATTTCGCTGGCCCGGGAGCAGGTGGTTGTGACCTGCGGGGCGGCAGGGGGCTTGAACATTATCTTCAAGGCGCTGCTCGACCCGGGAGACGAGGTGGTTTGCCCCGCGCCCTACTTTGTGGAGTACAACTTTTACGTGGACAATCACGGCGGGGTGCTCAAGTCGGTGCCCGTGCTGGAGACCGATTTCAACCTGGATCTCGAGGGCATGGCGCAGGAGATCGGGCCGCGAACCAAGGTGGTGCTGATAAATTCCCCCAACAATCCGACCGGGCAGATCTATCCGGAAGAGACCATAGCGAAGCTGGGGGAAATTCTTACGGCAAAGAGCAGGCAATTCGGCCACACCATCTACCTGGTATCTGACGAACCATACCGCAAGATCGTGTACGACGACTGCAACGTCCCGTGCGTTTTTGTTCACTACCCGAACTCGCTGATCACAGGTTCCTACTCCAAGGACCTGTCGTTGCCGGGAGAACGGATAGGGTTCGTTGCGGTAAGCCCTTCGGCGGAAAATGGCGGAAGGCTCGTCGAGGCGCTTACCCTGGCGAACAGGATCCTCGGGTTTGTGAACGCGCCCGCTATGATGCAGAGGCTTGTTGAAAGACTTCAGGGAATCTGCGTGGATGTGTCCATCTATCGGACCAAACGAGACCGGCTTGTCGAGGCGCTTTCCGGATTCGGCTATGAAATGGCCGTGCCGCGCGGGGCCTTCTACCTGTTTCCCAAAAGCCCGATTCCCGACGATGTGGCGTTCGTTCGAATGCTTCAGGAAGAAAACATCCTATGCGTGCCGGGGAGCGGATTTGCGGGGCCGGGGCACTTCCGGATCGCCTATTGTGTGAGTGACGCTACCATCGAAGGGGCGCTGCCCGGTTTTGAGCGGACGATCCAGCGTGCGAGAAATCTGTAAGTGAAGAAAGAGTTGGAGGGGCTAAGATGGCGAAAAAGTATGTAGTGCAAAGAGATCTCCGGAAACGTACAGGAGGCGGCGCCCCCTATCTGAAGTACCTGGTGTTTTCGGCAATCGGTCTGATTTTTCTCGTTGTTATAACGCCCTATCTTTTAAGGGATAAAAGCCGGGAGGCAAATGAGAAGAAGCCGCTGCCGCAGGTCGGCGCCGTTACGAACCAGTTGCCACAGGAGACGCAGCAGCAACCGATGCCCGTACCGGCAAACCCGCCGGCGAGCGCGACGACGGCGACTCCTCCAGCTGCCGGAGGGGCAGTTTCGGGGGCGCCGGCGTCTGCTGTCTCGTCCGTTTCCCCGCAGGCGCAGCCCACCCCCGCGCCCACACCCTCCGAACAGGGGGTGAATCCTTCGCAGGAAGCTTCTTCTGCGAACACGATGGGTGTCTCCCCTCCGGCTGCTCCGCAAAATAATCCGGCCCCGGCCGAAGCGCCACAGGCGCAGCAAAAGGTCCTTTTCCCGAACGCACAAAACGCGGCCCCTTCGGCTCAACCGGCCCAAGAGCCCCAGAAGGCTCAAAAAGAGCTTTTCCCCAAAAGCGAAAACGCTGCCCAACCCACCGGGGCTCAAGAGGTTCAGGCCAAAGCGGCGAAGGAAAGAGCCCAGAGGCAGGAACAGAAAAAGGCGGCTTATTCTGCAAACAAGGCCCATAAGCCGGTGAGCGCGCAAGCTCACAAGCCGGCGGGCAAGCAGTGCGCGAAAACGCCGGTTTGTACGGTGGGGGGGCAGACGTATGCTGTCCAGGTGGGGGCGGTTTACAGAAATCTAAAGCAGGCCATGGCCCTGCAAAAGCGACTCGCCGCCCGGGGCTACAGGGTTGCGCTCCACCGTGCCGGCTGCTCGGGCTATCTGGTTGTTACGCCCGCCATTACCCAGAGCAAAGCCTACACGCTGCAGGCGCAAATGAGTGCCGTCGGGGTGCGAAATACAAAGGTCGTCGGGGCGTGCACACTTGCCCGATAGTGTTTACTCTGCTACAGAGCCCCCTTCGAGGAAGGAACGGAGCTTCGACGGGGGTCGAGCGACACGGCCGCAGCCAATGCGCGCCCGAAGGCCTTGAAGGCCGCCTCGAGCATGTGGTGCGTGTTGGCGCCGTACAATACGCGGATATGCAGTGTGATTCCTCCGTGCTGGCAAAGCGCCCTGAAAAACTCGGGAACGAGTTGGGTTTCAAAGTCTCCGGTGCGATCCGACATGGGCGGAGTGTCATAGACCAGAAACGGGCGGTTTGACAGATCGAGGGTCACGCAGGCAAGGGCCTCATCCATGGGGACCGTGAAGTGGCCGTAGCGGGTTATGCCTTTGCGGTCCCCGAGCGCTTTGGATAGAGCCGTACCGAGACAGATCCCGATGTCTTCGACGGTATGGTGCGCGTCTACTTCCAGATCTCCCTTCGCCTTGACCGTGAGGTCAAAGAGGCCGTGATGCGCAAAAAGCGTCAGCATGTGGTCGAGAAACGGGACTCCGGTGTTCAGATCGAAGTCGCCGGTTCCATCAAGAGCGATATCGACCGAGATTTTGGTTTCCCGGGTGGTTCTTTCCACAGCGCCTGTTCGTTTGGAAGACATAGCGGCCCCTCTCAGGTGAAATAGTTTCCATCCGGAAACCTTGCTGCGCGTCGGGTGATTCGAACACGGGCTCCCCTCTGCAAGCGTCAGAATACATGCTGGTCTGGAAAATTCAAGGGATTCGTGGAGAATATCTATGAACGATCCGGTATATGTTGTGAGATGTCCCGATTACGACCATGCCGAGGAAAAAATGGAGATGCTTTTTTCCATGCTGGGCGGAATGAGCCGGTTTGTTAAACCCGAAGAAAAGATCGTGCTCAAGGTCAACCTGCTCCAGCCCGCAGCACCCGATCAGGCGGTGACCACCCACCCCCGGATTGTGGCCGCCGTCGCGCGACTGGTAAAGGAGGCGGGCGCTTTGCCGGTCATCGCCGACAGTCCCGGGGCCGGCTACAAGTATACTTCCAAGACTCTGGACACGCTGTATCGCAAGACGGGAATGATCGATGCAGCCAAATCTTCCGGGGCCGAACTCAATTTCGACACGACAGTCAGGGCGGTTTCCTTCCCCGCGGGGAAATTGATCAAGCACTTCGAGGTGATAGGGCCTGTAGCGACCGCAGACGGTGTCTTGGGGGTGTGCAAACTCAAGACCCACACGCTCATGAGCATTACCGGAGCGGTCAAGAATAATTTCGGTGTGATCGCGGGACTTTCCAAGCCGGGCTATCACGCCAAACTCCACGACAAGGAGCAGTTTGCCGATATGCTGCTCGACCTTGCTGAATATGTTTCTCCCCGGCTCTCCATTATGGACGCCGTAATCGGCATGGAGGGAGACGGTCCGGGTGTCGCCGGGGTCCCCCGTCCCGTGGGTTTGCTTCTGGGATCGGTGAATCCGCTTGCCCTGGACATAGTGGCAAGCGAGATCGTGGGGCTTCGCAGAGAGCAAAACCCGTTGCTGCTGGCTGCGGCCAAACGGGGAGCGACCCCTTCGGAGGTCGCACAGGTCGAGGTGGTTGGAGCCGATGTACAGGAGATCCGGGTCCCTGGCTACAGGCTTCCGGCAACCGTTGAAGAATTGGGCATTCGGCAGCATCTCAGCTGGTGGCAGAAGCCGATGGGGCCGTTTATAAAGGACTGGCTTTCGCAAGCGGTGCGGGTGGTCGAAAAAAAGTGTGTCGGATGCGGTATTTGCCGGGAGTCCTGCCCGGCGGGCGCCATTGCGATGACTCAGGGCAAGCGCAAACGCGCTTCAATAGACGACAACCTGTGCATTCGCTGTTACTGCTGCCACGAACTCTGCCCTGAGGGCGCGGTCGAGCTTCGGCGAAGCTTCATGCACAAAGTGCTCGGGGTGGGCGCTTAAAAATAGAAAGCGCGGGGGCTATCGCCCCCTGCACCCCCACGCCGCTATGCGGCTCAGGTGACGCTTCCTGCAAGATATTTTAGTCCTGATAGACGTAGTTGCCGGGGGCGTCTCCCAGGAGCAGGAAGCCTCTTTGTGGCGCACCCATCGAAGGGAGAGCTCCCGGGGGCGAGGAGTGTCTGGTCAGCCACTCTTCCCACGCCGTCCACCAGGAGCCGGATTGTTCGGGGGTATTTTGGAGCCAGTGGTCGGGGTCCACGTGTTTTTCGCCCGCTTTCCTGGTCGCCATGCGAAAATGGCGTATGATAATTGCTTGCCGCCAAAAGGACTGCCGGTCAAGTGGTTCGCACTTGGATGACGACCTTGCCTCGGGCCTTGCCTTCCTCGACCCGGGCAATGGCCTGCGGCGTCTGGTCGAACGGGAAAACAACATCCACATGTGGCCGGATGGTTCCGTTCTCGATTAGGGGATTGAGGCTCTCCAACTGCCGGCCATCGGCACGCATGAACATGTAGCGGTACCGCGCTCCAACCCGCCGGGCCGCAGCATGCGGCCGCGAACCCATAGCCCAGAACACAGGCCAGAATAAACGGTTAACATTAAGTGATCGCGCCAACTCGACGTCAGGTCCGTCTGCGATCGACACCACCGTGCCGCCCAGTCTGACGCATTGAAAGCTGCGCAGTAGATTGAACATGCCAACGGAGTCCAGGACTGCGTCCATGTCCCGCACTTCGTGTTCGAATCGCTGAGTTTTCCGGTCGATCACCCTATCCGCCCCCAAGTCTTTGACGAACTGGACATTCCCGGTACTCGCCGTAGTGACCACGCGCAAGCCCATGTGTTTGGCCAGCTGGATCGCGATGCTACCCACGGCGCCCGCCCCCGCATGAATCAGAACGGATTGCCCTGATTTCAGAGCGGCAGCTTCCGTCAGGAATTGCTGTGCGGTGAGTATGACCAGTGGCAGCGACGCAGCATCGACATGCGATAGCGACACCGGTTTGTGAGCGACTGCCGCCTCATCGGCCACAACTTCCACCGCAAAAGCTCCGATCCGGTCTTCTGAGAGCCTGGTGTAAACCGCATCGCCCTCATGGAAGCGGCTGACTTCCCTTCCCACCTCAGTCAAGACACCGGAGCAATCGTTTCCAAGCACCAGCGGAAAGCGGTAAGGCAGCAGCACTTTCAGCTGGCCCTTGCGAATCCTCAAATCCAACGGGTTCACGCTAGCGGCGTGGATCTGAATTCGAACGTCTCGCGGACCGAGCGTCGATTCCGGAAGCTGCCCTCTCTCCAGCAAGGCCGGCCCGCCGTATTTACGTATGTAGAATGAATCGCTCATGAACATCTCCTGCGAACCTTAAAGAAATGGTTTCTCATGAAGCCCTGGAAATTCTCGACCGCTTTACATCTTCCATATTCGGCTTGTCGCGCAGAAAGACTTTTCGCTGCCGGTAATTCTCTCCTTTCAGTGCCTGATGGTTTCTCGCTTTCGGTATCCTTAAAATTGATGGAAGTAACCTGTGGCTCGGCTTCTTACTCTGAAGGCACCGGCTGGTCGGGATCGACGCCATATTTGCGTTTCCTCGCTCGACCCCACCAGCAGCCGCCGAAAGTGATGAACAATTCAATCTTTTGGGCGAACTTCGCGATCTTGTTTCCCTTACGAGCGGGTACGCAGGTCGGACATGCGATTTCACAGAAATCCGGGTCATTGGGATGAAGGATGGGCATTTTCCAACCGTTCCAGCCGTATTTTTTTTCTGCCATAATTATCTCCTATTTGAACGTCACCTTTATGGGTAAAGTCAGATCACGTGTTGGGTCATTCAAGCTTCAGCATCTTTAGATACCCTGCGGCCGGAAGAGTCCCTCTCCAGGCACAATCCTCAATGCTTTCATGCGTGCTCCGGGATTTCAGAATGGAAATCGTTTAGCGTTTCACGCCTCAAACCTTCCTGATATTGCAGAGAAGCCCTTTCCACTGAGGATAGCCCATGATCGGTTCGCGACACTGGCAATCCGTGAGGTTATTGCAGTTTGCGTCTCCCTGCCACCCGTGGGGCACCAGGACAACCCCTTCCATGACCCTTTGGTCAACGCCGGCCTTCATCTTGACCCGGCCCCGATCTGTTTCGACAATGATGTCGTCCATGTGCTCGATTCCGAACCGGCCCGCTGTTGCCGGACCCATCTCCGCCCTGGGGAACGGACTCTTGGCCTTTACCGATTCTATATTGTGGATCATGCTTCCGTTGTAATAGATATCTCTGATACCGGTGGAAAGGACCAGCGGATATTTGGAGCCAAGTTCTTCCCAGCGCGATCCCATGGGGCTCTTTTCAGGCTCCCGGTATATCGGCAGGGGATCGAAACCAACCTGTGCGAACGCCTCACTGTATATCTCGATCTTGCCGGAGGGCGTTGCGAAAGATCTTTCCGTGCATCCGTACTGCTTCTCCTGGTAGAATTTTCCTTCCGGATGTTCTTTCAGCATTTCCAGGGTCAACCCGCTGGCGGCGAGTTCATGGGCGACCAGTTCCTCGCCCGATTTCCACGGGAATTTCTCCCCGAATCCGCATCTGTAGGCAAGTTCAGTGTAAATTTCCCGAATGGACTTGCATTCGTAATACCGGTCGAGCATCGGGCTTCTCAACATCAGGTAGGGCAGACAGTGGCAGACGTTGTAATTATAGGCAAGGCCCGAGAATTCGAGCTGATTGGCTGCAGGAAGCACATAATTAGCGAACTCCGCGGTTTCCGTCATGAAATGATCGAGCACCACCACCAGATCCAGCTTTCTGAACGCATCCCTTAAGGCGTTGGAATCAGGCATCGTCACGAGGGGATTGCCGCCGACCACGATAAAAGCCTTCAGTTTATCCGGAACGCTTTCGGGCACCATGTTCATTACAGCGTACGGGCTGGTCCTTCCCCAAAGCTCGTAGAAAAGAGGGTATTCCTCGGCCCCCAGCGGTTTTCCCGGAAAAGGAAGGCTTACGTCGTTCAACTTGAGCCTCGGACTGATCACCCATCCTCCCGGTACATTGATATTGCCGGTGAGCGTCTGAAGAATGGACATGGCGCGGCCGTTCTGGGAGCCGTTTGCGCACTGATCCTGGGTGCAGGTTCCATGGAAAATACTCGCTCCCCTGGTCGTTGCGAAACGACGGGCCAGAATCCTGATCTTGTCGGCCGGAACCGACGTGATCGCTTCCGCCCATTCGGGAGTATACTGTTGGACATGCGGCACGAGCTTGTCAAAACCGTGGGTCCATTTCTCGACAAAGTCGGCGTCGTAGAGTTTCTCATTGATAATTACGTTCATGAGAGCCAGAGCGAGAGCGCCGTCGGTACCCGGCCTGATCGGGATATACATCTCCGCCCTCTCCGCAATGGGTATTCGCCTGGGATCGATCACTATTACCCTGGCGCCCTTCCTGATATTCTCCTCCATTGCCAGAGACAGCGGGAAATCGGAAGCAGCCGGGTTGTGGCCCCACAGCAGATACAGGTTGGAATTCATCTCTTCCACCGGGTACTTGCCGAAGGTGATCTGCCTGGCCCGAATTCGCATCCTGTAGCAGATGGATTCAACCGAAAAGAAGTTCGGCGATCCCAAAGCGGCTTTGAATCTGTGAGTGAGGGAGATCATTTCCAGATTCTCCACTCCGATGGATCCACAGAAAAACGCTACAACCGACGCGCCGAATTTTTTCTTGAGTTCGTTGAGCTTCCCGGAAATCTCCGAGAAAGCCATCTCCCATGGAATCCGTTCCCACTTGCCGTTTACCTTCTTTAAAGGGTATTTAAGCCGGTCGGGGTGATAGAGGTGCTCTATTGCCGCGGCCCCCTTGGGACATAAACGGCCTTTGTTCAGGGGATGGTCCATCTGCCCCTGCACTTTTACCGCCTTTCCATTTTCGACTGTCACTTCCATTCCGCAGCTATGATAGCAAAGAGCACAACCTGTCAAAAACTTTTGATCCGCCATGTTCCTGTCTCCTGAGATCATCGTTTTTCTCGCAACTATTTTGGAAGAGATCGTGCCATTCCCTTCACTACCCTGACTTCCTTATTGGAATTTTTCGATGCCTTTGCTTGCGCCTTGGAACCAGCCAGAACGTATACCCGCTCCTGTCGGTCCCTGAGGGGCTTGAGTATCCTTTCGATATGCTCTTTCTTGTTTTCCAGGAAAACGGACTTGATATCTTCGCCTGCAGGGCAGACTGCCATGCAGTAGCCGCACCTGTAACCCATCCGGAACATCAAGGACTGCCACATGAGGCCCGTTTCCCGATCGTCGAAATGCGAGCGGTATTCCTCCATATCCCGAGAGGTCACAATGGCTTCCACCAGATCATTGAATCCGGCGTTATTGTCTCTGTAGCTGTGAGTGATACAGGCCATAAAATCAAAGGGTTGGTCTTTAGTGATGGCTCCGGTGGGACATACGGCAGCACATAGGCTACACTTGATGCAGGGACTTTCCTCGATGGGGTGATCATACTCATCCATCATCCCGTCTATCAGTATACTTTCCAACTGTACGCAGCTGCCATACTTCGGATGGAGAACAAGCCGGTTCATTCCCATGTGTCCAAGACCTGCCTCCACTGCCACGGTCTTGTGGCTCACATCCCATATCTTGCCTGGATACCTATCCATAGCCATGGGCCAATCCTTGTTGACAACGACTCCACGGATACCGAGCCGGTTCAATCCCCGCAGGATCGCTCGCGATACGCTGGAAGCTCTGTCTCCCGTGTGATGGAATTCTTCGTTGGCCACGTACCGGGCTGGGCTTTGCATATTCTCGCGATTGTTTGCTACAACGATGGAAATAATACTGCGTGTAAGGGAATAGACGTGCAGGATTCCCTCCCGTTCCTTTTGCAGCCCCCCGCTGTCCAGATCCACAAGACCCACGTCGTCTGCCCCGGCATCCAGACAGATTTTCTTGATCTGCTCTGCAGAATAAATTTCATTCGGTTTGGACATGCTCTTTTTCCTTTCCTTAAAGGTCATCCCATCTGCCCGCCTCTACCTGCGACAGAGCGCTTTATCGCAGCCCAGCTGTGGTCGAGGAGGCTTAGTGTCCCAGTTCGGACCTCGGGATCGAGGTTGAATATTTCGATAAACTCCCGCGCACTGGGGGCCATCTCTTCTTCGGACATCACCGGGGTGGGGACGAGGAGCAATCTTTTGTACTCGGCCATTAAGCGCTTCAGCATTTTCAAGTCATGGCGTCTGCCGGTTCCGGAGAGCAGGACCGTTTTCCAATAGCGCGCCCATCCCGGGGTCAGAAACATCGTTCCGGCGCATCGACACTGCTCTTCGTAATAGTACTCACGCCCTCCGATCACGAGCCCCACGCAATCATCCACCACATGGTCCCCATCCATTGGCATGAAAACAGGCACTTCAATATCAGCGAAGAGTTCGTCCGGATCTTTGAACGCGTTTCCGCAAAGGCCATACCCGAGGAGAATAGCGTCGACGCCTCCTGCCAATTCCGATGCCGCGTCCCGCACTCCATTCTTGAGGTTCTGGATAACACTGTGAAGGCCCATCTCCATGACGCGCACCACGACATCAAGCCCTGTCGGCGAACAGCCGGATGCAGGAGTTAAATTAGGGCGTCCAAAAAACGGTTTTTTGGTTGAAATTTGATGCCCGGAAAATGAA
>JBMFWU010000169.1:0-11201 GCA_049964955.1 Syntrophobacteraceae bacterium | reverse complement strand
GCGTCTTTCACTTTTGCTGCCAAAGATCGCCTTCTTGAGTATCCGAATTTTCTCTTCAAGAATCGTTATTTGCTCATCGCGAGCCGCGATGCGTTCGTCCTTGTCCAGGATGAGCGCTTTAAGTTCTTCCATATTATCGGGTAATATATCTTTTTCAATCATAATATCTGAATATTAGCATATTAATGCCAATCATGGAACGTTATTTCATAATTACCCTCAGATTATCCCAAGATAATTAGTTCGTGACCAATTTTCTGTAAAGGTATCGCAGTTGTCTACCATTCAATACGGACCTATTCGCAACTCCAACTCCCCCCAAAACCCCAAAAGCCCCCTCCCCCAAAACCTTACCCTTACCCCAAGCCAATTTAATGCTTTAGCTCGCCCATAAGGGATGTTATACGCATAATATGGGTGAAAAGATAATTCGTGGAATCTATTCAGTTTTCATGATTTGGTGGCGGCGAAGCCTTATTCCTCCGTCCCAAACATGGACCGAAACTCAATAGAAAAGCAGAAGGAGGGGAAATCATGGGAAATGAAGCCGGAAAAGTCGTTCAGTTTCCAGGCACTCGGGAAAGAGTCAGCCCGAAGTCAACCCGGCAAATCACAAACATCGACGGCGTGAAGTATTACGGCGATCAGCAGATAAAACTCCTTAGGCGCACCCTCCGGGACCGGGCCACCCTCGACGTTGGACGTGGTCAGGTGACGGCGGTAAGGGAATGGATGGCAGTTGACCTCATCACTTCTTCCGGGTTGAGAGTGAGTGAGGCGGCGAACATTCGTTGTGGAGACATCAAGGCTGGTTATGGAGAAAGCGCCCTGTTCGTGCGTGACGGAAAAGGTGCAAAATCCAGGACCGTGCAAATACCCGATAGCTTGAAGCGGCATCTCAAACAGTACATTGTTTGGAAGGCGAGCCGGGGCGAGCCGACAGGTCCCGACGACCACCTGTTTATCGGACAAAGAGGACCATGGAGCTGTCAGGCGATTCAATTCCTGGTGAAAAAATACCTCAAAGCGCTGGGCCTGTATGAAAACGAAAAATCCGTCCATGCCTTGAGACACAGTTACGCCGTGGAATTCTACAAACAGGAAAAAGACCTCCGGGCGTTGCAGAAGCAGTTGGGACATTCTTCCATCGAGACCACGCAAATCTACGCAGACGTTTCAGTAGCCGACATCCAAAAGCAAATCCGGGGCCTTTGGGGGTAGACAATGGAAAAAGAAAAACCCGACCGAAGACAAATCGGCGCAAAGCTCGACGTGGAACTGGTTAAAAGGTTCAAAGTCTTGGCAGCGGAGCGCGAAACAACCTTGGGCGAGCTGATCGAGGAGGCAATGGAGGACTTCCTCCAAAATGTAAAGGAGCGTGAGGAAAGATAGTTCCGTTCTCGATAATCCAGGAAAGACTCCTCCACAATGAGGGACCGTCTACGTCAAAGAGCGATTGTCTCGCTATTACGAACACACGACGGACCTCCGACCATCCTTGCAACACAGATTTTCTTCCTCTTCGATGAAAAACCCAGCCTTGCCGGAATAGCCGACAACATGACTTCCGAGACAGTGGTTGTGGAAGTTGGGAAGATTTTACGTTCCAAGCAACGGCTCCACGAAGATGTTACTTCCTGGGCTTGCAATTTGTTTGAGCAAGCCGGACTTCCTTTCAAAATAAAAGCCTTTCCCACCAACGACAGAAGAGAAGCTGATCCGTTACCGTCGCTTTCCGCTGTCCTTTCTCAACCGATAGTACCGAAGGCACCACCAACACCACCAAAGCGGAAAACCCGGCGCGTCTACCTGGACCTCGCGATTCAATATATCGAAAAAGGCTCCTGCACTCACAAGGGGCTGGTGTGGGCCGCTCGTTGAATGACATCAGCATAGACCTCAATGCCGAAGGCGTCCAAACCCGAGCTGGTGGTTCATCTAAATGGTCCAGCGGTACTATATCCAAAATACTCAAATGTGCTGACTACCAGGGCGAAATCACGGTGAACAAGTATATCACCGATGTGAAAGGCAAGATTATCGGTAATCGCCCGGAAAGCGAACACATCGTCTTCGAAGCCCCACCACTGATAACGCAGGATAGATGGAACCGAATACAAGAACGTCTCCATAGCGCAAACTCCCGTGGCGGCAGGCCTTCGAATGCCGCACACGACTTCCTGCTTCACGATCTGTGCGTTTGTGGAATATGCGGGGCTAAATTACGGTCTGATTATGGAAATCGCCGCGTGGATGGTACCCGTTCACGTCATTACGCCTGCTACTGGCATAAGGTTACTCCAAAACTCCGTGAAATCAAGGGACATGAAAAATGCTCCCTGCCCCTGATACCGGCAGAGCTTTTGGAATGGCAGGTCTTCTATGTTGAACTTATGAGGCAGCTTGGGATTGAGCCTGGGCACTATAAGCCCCTGCTTGACACGCAACATAAGTGGGACAGCAAAATCGAGAGCCTGGAGAAAACGCTCAGTAATGTCAAAGCCAGCCTGAGAAGGAAAGAAATCGCCTTGCGAAACCTGGACAGTCTTCTTGAGCGCGATGGTTTTGACTCCGCTGACTACTTCCAAAAGCGAAACAGTATTCTTCAGGAAATCCACTCACTTGATGATAAACTGAAGTGTACTCAAAAGGAGCTTGCAGACTTGAGGAACAGGAAAACCGAGAAAGCCGAGTTCGCCAAACGGGTCTCCGGGACTGACCCGTTCAAAGCCCTCAGCCACAAAATCATGAACTTGTCGTTTTCCGGTAAGCAACGACTCCTTCATGGTCTTCTCGATGGCCCGATTGTCGTCGGTCACTCCACACTCATTCCACACGTTGGTGACGATCCTGAAGATGAAATGATGAAAATTTTAGAAGGCATTGAAATGACTGTAAATGGTAACTATTCGATATTATTAGATATTCTTTCAGATTAAATCATCCCCAAAACCGTTGTGGTGGTCTCGACCATGGAATATCCCTCAGCCAAGCCTGGAACGGTTCTATGAAAAAACGCGGGGGGCTCTCAAATTTATTTCTGCATCAAGCCGCCGAGTGTATTTTGACTTCCTGCTCCAACTTGCCGGCCAGTCGGTCAGACTGTACCTCAAGGTCATAATGTGTCTGAAGGTTCATCCAAAACTCCGGCTCAATTGCAAAATAGCGTCCAAGGCGTAGGGCCGTGTCGGCTGTAATCGCGCGCTTTCCATGAATTATTGCATTGATCCGCCTGGCATCGACTCCGATGTCCCGTGCTAGAAGGTATTGGCTGATCCCCATGGGAATCATAAAGTCTTCTTTCAGAATTTCACCCGGGTGGACAGGCGCCATTTTTTCCTCGATCATGCGTTTCTCTCCCTTTCTAATGATAATCGGCGATCTCGACATCATATGCATTTCCTTCGCGCCAGCGGAAACAGATACGCCATTGGTCGTTTATGCGGATGCTGTGCTGTCCCTCCCGATCCCCACCCAGAGTTTCCAATCGGTTTCCAGGCGGAACACGAAGGGCGTTGAGGCTTGGCGAGGCATGCAGGGCTATGAGTTTGCGCATGGCGATCCTCTGAATATCAGCAGGCAGTTTCACGGAACGCTGTCGCTTGAATATCTTCTCCGCCTCTTTTGATTTGAATGTCCGTATCATGCGAGAAATATTAGCGCATCGCGCTAATAGCGTCAAGCGCTCATAATGCCAGGATATGATGAAAAGGTCGCCGGCTGCACAGGATTCACGCCCGCCTGACCCCTCCCACATGGGCCGGGATCACCGAGTGTCCTTCGGGGGATTGGAGTGTGGAAACAGGGGCTGGGGTATCCCCGGTGGTCTCAACCATCCAGTATCTCTCAGGCGGACAACGGGGCACACGGGGGGCGCCCAATCTTGTAATGCGTAACATAACATGATACACTCCAACCATGATAAAGACATTTGCGCAGGTCTGGCTCGAAGATTTCTGGAATGAAGGAAGTCACAAACATGTGCCTCCGGAACTCAGTCAGAGGCTGATCCGAAAACTCGACATGGTTAACCGCTCAAAAGAACTGAAAGATTTGGCTGCTCCGCCTTCAAACCATCTTCATCCTCTACGCGGGGATCGCCAAGGGCAGTGGGCAATCTCGGTAAGCGGTCCCTGGCGTCTGTGTTTTCGCTTTGAAGATGGGGAGATCTTTGATCTGGAACTTGTCCAATACCATTGAACGGGAGGTGACTATGCTACCTAAGAATAGACGACCCACGCCCCCCGGCGAGATACTCCTGCATGAGTTTGTCGAACCCTTGGCGCTCACTCAGAAGCAATTGGCCGATGCTTTGGGGATTACGCGGATTCGTGTTAACGAGATCATCCGTGGAAGGCGAAGCGTCACGCCCGACACCGCTTTCCGGCTTTCCAAATTCTTTGGAACGACAGTCGATTTTTGGATGGGACTCCAGGCGGATGTCGACATGTGGGATACGTTAAGCAAACACGGAAACGAATACGAGCGGATCAAGCCCATCTCTCGCGCAGCGAACGAGTAATGGGCCCTCGAATTTCCAGCCTGAGGCATCCCACATGGTCCAGGATCACGGAGTTGTGGAAACGGCTTTCTGTGGCATCCCTGCAAAGGGGGGCTGGTCCTCCAGATCATCTTGTACTTGTCACCCCGTTTCATCTGCGCGCGCGGGCCGGCGCCAAACCGACCTTGGTAACACTTGCCTGTTCGAATAATATACGGTAAAATACCGTATATTGAAATTCGCCATAGGAGGGTGCCATGCCTGCTGTTGCTCGATTTGATTTGAAGATGGATGCGGAAGAAAAGGATATTGTTTCTCGCGCTGCTGCCCTAATGGGCACCACGATGGCCGCGTTCGTGCGCATGGCGGCTAAAGAGAAAGCGCGCGAGCTGTTGGACCGAGAATCCCGCATCACGATGACTGCACAGGATTTCCATGAGCTCACGATGGCGCTCAAAGGGGAATTCATCCCCAATACAGCTCTACAAAACGCGATCAACGCCGCGCGTGAGGTAAAGCGTGCTTGAAGAGCAATCTCTCGATCCAAACCACCATGACCGCCAAGCTTTCGTCTCTGGTGTCGGCGAACTTGGCGAGTACCTTCGGCGCTTTGCTGTTCAGCAGAGCAAGAAAGGAATTACCGTCGTGCGGGTATTGGTCGACACGGACGCCCCCGACGTCATACTGGGCTACTACTGTTTGAGCGCCGCTCAAATCGATGCCGTCCAGCTGGATGATCGTACACGGCAAAAACTACCGCGTTATCCGGTGCCTTGCTTTCGCATGGGACGTTTGGCTGTGCATGCGGCTCACCAGGGGCGCGGACTGGGTCGGCTCCTGATTGGCTGCGCGGTTGAACGGTGTCTCGAGGCGCGGAAGCATGTGGCCGCTTACGCACTTGTGGTCGAGGCAAAGGGAGAGAAAGCCAGGGCGTTCTACGAGCATTACGGATTTACGCCATGCCGCGACAACCCCATGCCCCTGTATCTACCGTTGATCTGGCACGGCCTTGAAAATAAAGGCTAACATCCCTCCCCGGTTCCGCTGCACCCGAACCCCTTTGCGCACCCGCCCGCTCTTCGAACTTTAAGTTCCCCGGGGTTTCGACCCAGGTAGACCGCTTCCAGACCCATTTCGATGAAGCCGTTCATCTCGATGGGTACGACTCCCGCCTCCAGGAGGGCCTTTCGGGGCGTATCCCCGATTCCGGCGACCAGTACGGCGCGGCAATCCTTGAGGAGTTCGGAGAGGGCCTGCCACCTCTTTGTGCCGCCACCCGATGCGGGGGCTTCACGGGAGTCGATGCAGCGATAGCCTTCGGCTGTTTTCGACCAGATCTGGAAGTGGGGGGCCTCGCCGAGGTGAAGATTTACGAGAAGCCCCTCCATGGTGGCAACGGCCACATGAGGCCTGTCGGTCGGGAATGCGGGACTGGTTGCGCATTTTCTCAGATCCGCGAGCAGTTCTTCTCCCCTGTCGTTTCCGAGAAGGCCTACGGCATCGGCGCGGCACCTGGTGCAGTGGCGCATCTGGGGAAGATATTTTTCGGCCTTGGCGCGGATTTTCTCCATAAAGGCCTTGTCCGGCTCGGGGACGTTTTCGAACGGTGTGTCCCGGTTGGGATACATGGGCATGCAATTGAGCAGATCGACTCCCAGCGCCGCCACTGTCCGGGCCACTTCCTCCACGTGATGGTCGTTTACGCCCGGAACGACGATGACGTTTACCTTGACCGTTATGCCCAGTTTCTTCAAGCCTTCGATGGCCTTGAGCTGCCGTGAGAACAGGAATTCGGCCCCCTTTTCGCCCCGGTAGATCACTTTTCCGTCCCGCACCCAGCTGTAGAGCTTTGCGCCGATTTGCGGATCGACGCTATTTACGGTGATGGTCACGTGCGAGAGGTCGAGTTCGGCTATCGCATCGAGGTGGTTGGCGACCGCGAGCCCGTTGGAAGAAAGGCAAAGAAGGATTTCCGGGTATCTTTCCCGTATGAGGCGAAGGGTTTGGAGGGTCTCCCGCGGGTTTGCAAACGGGTCTCCCGGCCCGGCAATGCCCGCAACCGCAATCCGGGGCTCTTTTTCCAGCACCTTCTCCACGTAGGCCAGGGCCTGCGGGGGAGAGAGCACCGCGCTCGAAACACCCGGCCGGCTTTCGTTTACGCAGTCGGTTTTGCGGTTGCAGTAGTTGCACCGGATATTGCAATCGGGGGCCACGGGGAGGTGGACACGCCCGTAGGCGCCTTTTGCCTCGGCATTGAAACAGGGGTGGCGTTCGAGATGTTTCGACATGATGACTGTTCCTCACTCTTTGAATCGATATCTACAGATATCCGTAGCCTACGGGCGAATCTTCCTGCGCCTTTTCCAGGACGGCGTTGACGATCCGGTCGAGGAGCATCTGGGCGCCCCGGTAGCCGACGTGGAGGGTCCTCTGGCCGCCGAAGCGGTCGTGGATCGGAAAACCCACGCGAACGAGGGGGACCCCGAGCTTTCTTGCGAGCCTGTATCCCTTGCTGTGTCCGACCAGGATGTCGGGGGCAAGGCCCTGGCAGAGCTCTTCCATCTCAAAGAAATCCATTCCTTCGGCAACGGTCGGAACCGTATCGAAAAAGCCCTCCGTTACCCGTTCGATGCAGGACTTCATGTGTCCGCTTCGGCCCCCGGAGGCGCACAGAACCGGTTTTACGCCGATTTCGGTCAGAAACGAGGTCAAACCGATCACCAAGTCCTCTTCGCCGTAGATGACCGCCCGTTTTTCGAACAGGTACTTGTGGGCGTCGACATAGGAATCGATGAGGCGGCCTCTTTCGAGACGGTGCTTTTCAGGGGTCGGGAGCCCGGAGGCCTGTCCCAGGGTCGTAAAGAAACCATCGGTTTCCCGCAGCCCCACGGGAGTTCCCACCCGGTGGAGGAAGACGCCGAATCGTTCGTGTAAAACCGTTCCGGCGGTCGGCTCGCCAATGAGAGTCCGTCCGAACTCCAGGGTGGCTGCAGCGCCTCCCATGCGTTGTATTTCGGAAACCGGGGTTCCCCCGGCGGGGATTTTTTCGTAATCCTCGAGGGCCGGCCCGTCGAGGGAGTCCGAGATGTCCGGGAGCAGGACGCAGCCAAGGGCGAAGTCTCCCACGATTTCTTTGAGATGTCTGATGTCTGCGGGGGAGACAAACCCGGGCAGAAGATTCACGAATCGAGGCTCGGAATTTGGCGCCGCTTGCATGCACAACTGGTCGACAACGGCGCGAACTGCGGCGTGAAACCCTTCCATGTGCGTTCCCGAATAGCTGGGGGTGGAGACGCACACGAGGGGAGGGGCGTTTTCGCCTTCTCCGGCCTCCTCCATCTCTTTTCGGAACTCCCGCAGGATCATCGGGACGTCATCTCCGATGGTCTCGGTGAGGCAGGTTGTGGCTATCCCGATAAGCCCGGCTCCGAATTTGGTCATCACGTTTTTCAGTCCCTGCTTGAGATTGGGGCCCCCTCCGTACACCGCGTGCTTTTCGCCAAGAGACGAGGAGGCGATGTCCATCGGTTCGCGGAAATGGCTTATGATGTAGCGTCGCATATAGGTCGCACATCCCTGGGAGCCGTGCAGCATCGGGACCGCCCCCTCGATGCCCCGGAAAGCCAGGCATGCCCCCAGAGGTTTACACAGCTTGCACGCGTTTGTCGTCGAGACGTAGTCTACTCGTTCCATGTTTCTCTCGCTTTCCTACGCGGCACGAACCGCCATACCGGGCTCATCACCGAGGAGTGAATCTCGCGGGCGAAATTGAGCATTCCGACAAACCCTTCCAGGGGTTGCTTGCGCTCATGGTTGTGATCGCAAAATCCCACTCCCAGCTTGTAGGCGATGGGCCTTTCCTTGACCCCGCCAACGAAGACGTCGACGTCCTTTTCCTTGAGAAAACTCGACAGCTCCAGCGGATTGGAATCGTCGACGATGATGGTTCCTTCATCGGTTATTTCATAGAGTTCCTTGTAGTCCTCTTCGGTCCCGGTCTGGGAGCCGACGAGCACCACCTGCATTCCCAGAAGCCGGAAGGCCTTTACGAGCGAGAAGGCTTTGAAGGCGCCCCCGACGTATATGGCCGCTTTTTTGCCGGAAAGCTCCCGCCGGAATTCCTGCAGCCGGGGGTAGAGCTCGCTGAGCTCTCCTTTCACCAGTTCCCGGGTTCGTTCGACAATCCCCGGGGCTTTGGGTTCGAAGAAGGCGGCGATCTGGTAGAGCGACTCCGCCATGTCCTCGACCCCGAAGTAGGAAACCCGCAGGAAGGGAGTCCCGAAGGTCTCCTTCATCATTTTGGCAAGCTCCATGGTGGCCCCCGAGCACTGGACAACGTTTAGAGCCGCTCCGTGGGCGCGCTGCAAATCCGCCACCCTGCCGTCCCCGGTGATGTTGGCAACCGTCTGGATGCCCATCCGCTCGAAATATTCCCGGATGATCCAGATCTCGCCCGCCAGGTTGAAATCCCCCAGGATGTTGAGGCTTATGGGAGAGATCGTGGAGGTATCTCCCGAGCCCATGAGGCGGAACATCGCCTTGCACGCCGCCCCGTAGCCTTCGCGCTTATTGCCCTTGAACCCTTCCGACTGGACCGGCAAAACCGGAATGCCTTTTTCCGAGGCGACCTTGCGGCAGACGGCCTCCAGGTCGTCCCCGATGATGCCGACAATACAGGTGGAGTAGACGAATGCGGCCTTGGGGCCGTGCCTTTCGATCAACTCGGACAGGGCACGATAGAGCTTTTCCTCGCCTCCGAAGATGATGTCCCTTTCCTGCAGATCCGTCGAAAAGCTCAACCGGTGCAAGTCGGGGCCCGAGGAGAGCGCCCCCCGGATATCCCAGGTGTAGGCGGCGCACCCGATGGGCCCGTGCACCAGGTGGAGCGCATCGGCTATGGGGTAGAGCACCACCCGGGAGCCGCAGAAGACGCACGCCCGCTGACTGACCGCTCCCGCAAGGCTTTCACGGTTGCAGTTCATATCGAAGGCGTCCTGCCCTTTACGCACTATCTGGTCTTTGCGTTCCTTAAAAATTACGGAAGGAGTTGCGCTCATCGTCATTTCCTTTATTATAGAAGCAGGTGCGCCTCGGCGGCCGTTCCCTCTTCCAGCGCATCCAGGATCTCATCGATCGTTTTCTCATCGACCACGTTTTTGTACCAGTGGCCCTGGGGATAGACGACCAGTACGGGGCCTTCCTCGCAGAGCTTGAGGCATCCGGTGCTCGACACCATCGCATTCATGCCCCGATCCTGGAGCTCTTCTTCGATGTAGCTGATGAGCTGCATGGAATCCTTCTTTATGCACTTGCCCTTGGCTTCCGTTCCCCGGAAACTGGCGCACACGAATATATGGCAATCGGGTTTTTTCATTTGACCCCTCCCTATCCATTCCATGGTGTTTGCTTTACAGAACCAACTCGAAGGATTCCTCCGGCGAATCTCTGTCCTTTCTTTCAAGAAGCGCGTCGAGAATTTTTTCGAGCAGACGCATGCCTCCGCGGTAGCCGACGGTCGGAAAATAGCTGTGGCCGACCCTGTCCAGGATGGGAAACCCGTGGCGCACGAAGGGAATGTCCTCGTCTCTTGCGATGTATTTGAGATAGGTGTTGCCTATCATGAGGTCCACCGGCTCGTTTTTTATCCACTGATGAAAGAGAAACATGTCTCCTCCGGCCGCCACCTTCACCTCGTGGGGGACCTCGCGCGTTATCTCCTTTATGCGCGACTCGAACTTTTTGCCCTCGGTGCCCGTAACCACGTAGACGGGCCACATGTCGATCGAAACCAGAAATTCGGCAAGTGAGAGAAGCTGGTCGGGATCGCCTACAAGGCCCACCTTTTTGCCGTAAAAATACTGGTGCATATCGGTAATGATATCGAGGAGCCTCCCGCGTTCGATATCGATCGATTCGGGAACGCTCACCCCGGCGGTCCTTCTGAGGGTGTCTACGAAGGCATCGGTAGCCGCAAGCCCGATGGGCAGATCGAGAATGTGGCAGGGCACCTTGCATTTGGAGTCAAGCGCCCGGGCCGCCGGCCCGCAGGCGAGTTTTCCAAGGGCGATGGTCGCCCGGCTGTCTCCGGTGCTTTTTAGCGCCTCGACCGTCACGCCGCCTTTGGGAAACATATCGTAGCGGCCGGTCTGGGGCCTGTTCAAGACGTTTGAGGTATCCGGAAACATTACCGATCGGATCCCCATCTCCGAGACGATCCGTTTTATTTCCTCCATGTCGGAGGGTTCGACGTAGCCGGGGATGATGTTGATCTGGTCGAGCTTGTGGCCGTTCGATTCGGAGAAATAGTCCACCATCGCCTTCGTCATGTTGGCAAAGCCCGTGACATGCGTTCCCACATAACTCGGCGTGTTTGCGTGGATGACGTATTTGCCTTCGGGGATCTTTCCGTCCGCCTCGGCCTTTTTGGCGATCTGCGGGATATCGTCGCCGATTGTCTCCGAAAGGCAGGTGGTATGGACGGCGATCACCTCGGGCTCATAGACGGTGAAGATCGTATCTATCGCCTGAAGCAGGTTGGCCTGGCCGCCGAATACGGACGCCCCCTCGGTAAAGGAGCTGGTGCCGGCCATGACCGGCTCCTTGTAGTGGCGGGTGAGGGTGCTCCGATGATAGGCGCAGCATCCCTGCGAACCGTGGCTGTGCGGCAGGCAGTTGTGAATGCCGAGGGCTGCGTACATCG
>JBMFWU010000168.1:0-11243 GCA_049964955.1 Syntrophobacteraceae bacterium | reverse complement strand
CCACTCGTGCCAGTAGGTGAGCTTTCTTCATGCTCAGTTCCGGGAATTGCTGATGGGGATCACCTCCCGGCTGAGTATGAGAGGCATCCTCTATACACCTACGGGAAAAAGAAGACCAGATCTAAATTTAAGCCGACGATTTATTTTGAAGATTGTGGTGGAACCGATTCACCGTGATGATTAAGCCTTGACGCAATGAGGCCATTTGCGTTACAAGGATAATGTACTTTCAGGCAGGTGGTGATGGAGTCCACCGTTTAAGCGCCTGTGATGGCTGATGACTCCTGCCAGGAGAAGCGGTTTTTTGCGTTTCCGGTAGGGGGCTTCCGATGCATAAGATAAACTCCTGCCCGGGTTAACCCAGAAGGGGTTTTTTTATGCGATCTCTTGCTGTTAGCTTACCTAATGGAATATCCTCCTTTCCGTCATCCGTCCATAAACAGGCAAACCTCACTTCAAGTTTCCTGGCCTTTTTCTCCACGTTCCCGATAACGTGCTGCTGCTTTGCCACAATTTATACACCTCTACCGATAGAAGCCTCTTTCAAAAATTCAGCCCGAAAACAAGGAGGGATTTATGACTTTGAGGTTGTCGTTGAACATCATTCAGGTGCTGGTTGTTTTGGGGTTCGCCCCTTTGGTAAAAGGGGTTCTTGCGCGCCTGAAGGAAAGGGTGCAGTCCCGGCAGGGGCCGAGCATTTTCCAACCGTACCGCGATCTGAGAAAACTCTTTAGTAAAGATGAGGTAATCTCGGAGGAAAGTTCCTGGATTTTTCGCGCTGCACCTTACGTGGTGTTTGTCGCACCTATATTTGTGACCCTGCTCATTCCGGTCCTGACCGACTATCCCCTTTTTTTCGCTTTCATGGGCGACATGCTGGGAGGGGGATTCATCCTGGCGCTGGCTGGCTTTTTTGCAGCCCTTGCAGCCGTCGATACGGCCAACCCGTACGGGGCGATGGGGGCCAGCCGGACGCGGATGGTCGGATTTCTCGCCGAGCCCGTGTTCATGATGGTCTTTTTTACCGTCTCCTTCGATGCGGGCTCGACCATTCCCTACATTGTCCAAAAATACTGGGTATCGCCCTTTTCCAACTTTTTCACGCCTTCACACGTTCTGGTGGTGCTTTCCTTCCTGATGCTGATAATCGCTGAAACCGGGAGCATCCCGGTTGACAACCCCGCGGGGCATTTCGAGTTGGCGATGATCGATGAATCGAAGTCGCTCGAATACTCAGGCCGCGGGGCGGCCCTCATGAAGTGGGGCGGATATATGAAATTTTTCGTTCTCCTCTGCATCTTTCTAAACGTGCTCGTCACCCCGTGGGGGCTGGCGAGCGGTCAGCATTTATCCGACGTGCTGCTCGCAATTCCGCTGATCCTTTTGAAAATCTTCCTGTTTTTACTGGTGCTCGTACTGATCGAGTCCTCCCTTGCCAAACTGCGACTTTTCAGGATCACGGAATTTCTAACTGCGGCTTTCATCACTTCGGTTGCGGCGATACTTGTGAGGCTCCTGCAGGTCTAGACCAAAAAAGGAAAATCAGGATGAACGCCGATTCAATGACTGCCATTATCACCCAATTGAATGCGTTGACAGGCGGACTCTTTCTGTTGAGCTGCTTTGCAATGGTGGCAACCCGCCAGATCCTTGCCTGCCTCAATATCTTTATCCTCCAGGCAGGCCTTCTGGCTGCATCCGCCTGTTTTCTCGGCTATCTCTACGACACCTGGCACCTGTTTGCGATTGCCGCGATAACGGTTGCGGCCAAGATGGCGCTTATCCCGCTGCTGCTGCGAAAATCCATAAATGAAGACGTCTACGCGCGCCGGGAGGTCTCCCAGGTCTTTAACATCCCGACCTCGCTGCTCATCGCACTGGGGCTCGCCATGTGCGCTTTTTTCCTTTCCGGTCCGCTTCTTCCCGCTATTTCCGGGCCTTCCTGGATCAATCTGCCCATCGGCTTTTCCGGGCTTTTCATCGGGGCTTTTGTCATCACTGCCCGAAGGGAAGCCGTTCCGGAGGTGATCGGCATTCTCGCCATGGAAAACGGGGCCTTCCTTGCAGGTATTGCCATTGCGCCCACACTGCCTCTCATTGCCGAAGTGGCTGCGGCCTTCGATGCGTTGGTCGTTGCCCTGGTTTTCGGCCTGCTCACCAGGAGGATCTACAAACACGTGGGAACAACCATTGTGGGCAATCTGAGCGTTTTGAGGGAGGACTAACCGATGGAACTTATCGCGATGCTTGTCATCCTTGCCGCCGCAGCCGGTCTTTGCCTCATTCCGACAAAAAAGGGCGGTTTCGCTCCCGCGATTACGCTGGTGAGCGGAATAGCGGTAGCGGTGCTTGCCGCCCGTGTGGCTCTTAAGGCCTCAACCGGCGCGCCCGTTGTGGCCATACCCGACTGGCTCGCCTGCGACAGTTTCGGCGCGTTGATCGTTGTTCTGGTTTCCTACATCGGGGTGGGCGTTTCCATCTTTTCTATGGGCAATATGAAGGAACCTGCGGGAAAAGGGGGCCCCTCCAGGCTGCGGCGCTATTATTGTCTGTACAATCTTTTCGTTATGGCCATGCTGGCCGTCCCGATGATAGCCCAAATCTCCCTTGTCTGGATGGCTCTTGAGCTTACGACCCTGACATCGGTTTTTCTCGTGAGCTACGAGAAGACCCCGGATGCCTACGAGGCCGCCTGGAAATATGCGATCCTGACCACCATGGGGGCTGTACTGGCCCTGTTCGGCATTCTTTTGCTCTACTGGGGCATGCGCCTTGCCGGGGGCGGACCGTTCACCTGGGATGGGCTGGCGGCCGCAATGCCAAGGATTTCTCCGGGGATTCTCAAGATCGGCTTCATCTTGATCCTGATTGGCTTGGGCAGCAAGGCCGGAATGGTTCCGCTTCATTCCTGGCTTCCGGATGCCTACAGCCAGGCGCCTGTTCCGGTTTGCATTTTCCTCTCCTTTGTGGAAACGGCAACAATTCCTTACGTGATTTTCCGCTTGTGGCCGGGCTTCACGGGGCCGGTGGGCGCAACTACCGGATCATGGCTTGTCTTCTTCGGGCTTTTGTCCGCGGGGGTCGCGTCCCTGCTCCTCATTCAGGTGAAGGACCTGAAGAGGCTTTTCGCCTTTTCGACCATCGAGCACCATGGAATCATACTCGTCGCGGCGGGCCTGGGCGGGAGCGCCGCGGGCTACTCCGCAGCCTATCAGATCATGACCCACATGATCACCAAATCCTACTGTTTTTTCGCCGTGGGGGGGGTGCTGCTCGTGGTCAAAGACCAGCAGATAGCGTCGGTGCGCGGCCTCGTTCGAAGTTTTCCACTTGCGGGGGGATCCCTGCTCCTCGGTGCGCTTGCGGTTGCGGGCGCTCCCCCCTTCGCGGTGTTTTTGAGCGAGTTCTCGGTTCTCAAGGCCGGATTTACCAGCGGTCAATACCTGGCGGTGGGGCTGTTGGTCCTTTTTATAGCCATCTCCTTTTGCGCCATAATGTACCACCACTCGCAAATGGCCTTTGGAAAACCCGAGGGGCCGGTGCAGGCGCCGGCGGCGGCCATAAGTTATGTGACTCCACTCTGCCTTACCGCAATTCCCATGGTTCTTCTCTGGATCCACATGCCTGGTCCGCTAAACAGCCTGCTGCGCCTTGCAGGTGCAACGCTGGGGAGATGATTGGATATGGAACTCGCACGAAATGCTCTTGCGGCAACAGGAAGTTCTCCGGTGAATTCGCCGATCGCTGAAATTGTCCCGGGGGCGGAGACTATCATTTGTAACGGTATACCCGTGACTTTCGCAGATTGCGCGCCGGGTGAGTTGCAACACCTGTGCGGGCGGCTGACTTCCGAGCTCGGCTACAGCTTCGCAACTCTTGTGGTCGAGGAGTCCCGTTCGGTCTGGCGGTTGGGCTATATCTTTTGCGGCGATCTCGACCTTCAGGGGGGGCTGGTTCGGATCTCCATTACGATTTCCGGAGACCATCCTACAATCCCGAGCATCAGCGCCGTGGTGCATGCGGCCGACTGGCACGAACGGGAGGCCGAAGACCTGTTCGGCCTGGGATTCGAAGGCCACCCGAAACTGGGCGACTTTGTGCTGCACGAACATTACCCGGAAGGCGTAAACCCGATGAGCTCCAACTTCGATGCGACGCTCTATGTGCCGGGAAAAGAGATCTGCCCGTGGCGGCCCGACCGGATCGTCCAGGCGCCCGGCGCTTTTGCCATGCCGATCGGGCCGGTGTATTCCGATTTTACCGAGTCGGCCCATTTCCTTCTGGAAACGGTGGGAGAGGACGTCATCAGGGTTATTCCCCGATTTTTTTATAAATACCGCGGCATCGAAAAACTGGCCGAAGGGCGCAAGGTCGAGGATGTTTTGCTTTTGGCCGAGCGATTTTCAGGCACTTCGGCCTTTGCCCATTCGCTCGCCTTTTGCCAGGCGGTGGAATCTGTTTGCGACGCGGAGGTCCCGCAGCGGGCGCAGGCGCTGCGGATGTTTTTCGCAGAACTCGAGCGCTTTCGGTATCATGTGGGCGTGATCGCCGACATTTGCGGCTCAACTGCCCTGGCGGTTGCAACCAGCCAGGCAGGCATCCTCGAAGAGGAGCTTTTGCGGCTCTCTTGCCGGTACGCCGGGCATCGGTATCTCTTCGGGCTGAATCTCCCGGGGGGGCTCTCGAGGGATCTGGAGGATGAAGCCTGCCGGGACCTGGTCGGGGAGGTTCAAGACGTTGCAGGGCGCGTAAGCGAGTTGCAGGAAATGCTGCGGTTTTCCAGCAGCTTTCTTGACCGGATCGAAGAAGTGGGGGCGATTTCGAAAGACGACGCCATGAGGTATGGACTGGTGGGGCCAATAGCGAGGGCTTCCGGCGTCGTTCGCGATTTGCGCATAACATTGCCCTATGGCTTTTACGGGAAGGATACTTTTTCGTTTTCCGTCCCCTCCGAAGAGGAGGGCGACGGGTATGCCCGCCTGCGTGTCTTTTTCAGGGAGGCGATGCAGGCAGTGGGGATAATGCGGCAGGTGGCCGAATCTCTTCCTTCGGGCCCGGTTCGCTGTGAGCGTTTCGAGTTGCGGGGAGGTGTTTCGCTCGGATGGTCCGAAGCCCCGTGCGGGGCCGCCTTTCACTGGGTTCGGGTCGGAGACGACGGGCGTGTGGCGCGCTATCGGGTGACGCCGCCTTCCTTTACCAACTGGCATGGTTTCCACCTTGCGGCGGAAGATTTCGCCTTCCAGGATTTTCCCATCATAATGGCTACTTTCGGGCTGTCCAACGCCGAATGCGACAGGTAGAACGGGGGAGGGTGCGCGATGAGCAAATGGGTATGGAAGGGACTGAGAACCGGGAAAAAGTCGACCCTCTATCCGGACGCTCCCGAGACCGCCGCGGGTGTTTCGCCGGGACTGCCGCGAACGCCGACCGGTGCTTTGCCGCTGGAATTCTGCCCGTATCCCGTCGGCCAGATCGAAGAGGGCGAAGAGGCGGAAAATACCGGCATGCGGGGCTGCGTCCACTGTTTTCGATGCCTGCGTTCCTCCTCCAACCGGGTAGAGTGGCAGGACGGCTATGAGTGGGCCGCGAGGAAAAAGGCCGGTTCCAATGAGGAGGGCAGGCGTTTCGGGGCGGCTTTCCATCGTTCCCTGCATATCCGCATGGTCGATGCGGGCGCCTGCGGGGCTTGCATCAGTGAGGTAAAGCAGATTGCAAAGCCTCACTACAGCATTCACCGTCTGGGTTTTTTCATCACTCCCACTCCCCGGCAGGCGGACATTCTCCTCGTAGTGGGGCCGGTTACCGACAACATGGTGTTCGCTTTGAAAAAAGCCTATGAGGCCATGCCCACCCCGAAGCTTGTTTTGGCCGCAGGGACCTGCGCGCTCACGGGAGGTCTGTTCGGTCCCGGGTATAGCTGCGGGGCCGGGGTGGCCGATTTTCTCCCCGTGGACGTGGAAGTCCCGGGCTGCCCGCCTCCTCCGCTGGCCATTATCCACGCCCTGCTCGTTGCGGTCGGCCGAAAACCTTCAGCTTCGCGACCGCAAGACGCCTCCGTGCCGGAAGGGAGGACGCCGTGATGGATGCAAATGTTTTTTTTCTTCTGTTCTTTGTCTTTTGCGGGCTGGGAGTGCTTTTATCCGCAGTGGTAAGCGAGGAGAAAAATTCCTCCATTCCGGCCTGGATTTCTTCCCCGGCTTCCCTGTGCCTCCTGATCGCAAGCGGCGGACTGCTTCTAAGCGGCCGGACTCTTCATGTGGAACTGTGGCGCCTGCCCTACCTCGGAGGGCTTACGATCGAGGCCGATCGTATGTCGGCCCTCTTCATTTTTGTCGCGGGGTTGGTGTATCTGCCGGTTTCGATCTATTCGGGCGAGTACATGAAGAAATACCGGGGGCACTACAGTTTGAAGACGTTTTCGATCTTCTACCACCTGCTGTTCGCCTCCATCGTGGTCATTTTCCTGGCCGGGGATGTCGTTTTGTTCCTGATCGGCTGGGAGGCCATGTCGATTCTTGCCTATCTGCTGGTGAGCTACGAGCATGAGGACGGGGAGAACGTGCGTGCGGGCTACCTGATGCTGGCGATGAGCGAGGTGGGAACGCTTGCGGTCATCATCGGCTTCCTGGTTTTGGGCGCAAGGGCCGCCAACCTGAGTTTCGACTCGCTCCGGGCCGCAGGTGGAAGTCTTTCCGACTCGCTCCGCTGGGTGGTCTTCCTTCTCACGTTTTTGGGGTTCGGTGTAAAAGCCGGCCTCGTTCCGGTCAGCTCCTGGCTCCCGCGGGCACACCCGGTGGCGCCCGGAAACGTTTCGGCAATCCTTTCCGGAGTGATTCTCAATCTGGGCATCTACGGGATCGTGCGCGTAAACGGAGACCTGCTTCCGGTGGCAAGCGCCGGGGCAGGGCTGGTAGTCCTCGTCGTGGGGGCGGTCTCGGCACTTGTCGGGATTCTTTATGCCACAACGGATAACGATCTGAAAAAGATGCTCGCTCACAGCTCCATCGAAAACATGGGAATAATCACCGTTAGCCTCGGGGCCGCATTTTTATACAGGATCTACAATCACCCGGATCTGGCCGGCATAGCCCTGATCGTCGCCTTGTACCACATGGCCAATCACTCGGTCTACAAATCGCTTCTCTTTCTCGGGGCCGGAGCGGTAGACACCCGGGCGGGCACCCGCAACATGAATCTGCTGGGCGGGTTGATCGGGAAGATGCCCTACACGGCGTTCTTTTTCCTGGCAGCCTCGATGTCCATAGCGGCCCTGCCTCCTCTAAACGGCTTTGTGAGCGAGTGGCTGACCCTGCAGGTCCTCCTGCAAAGCGCCGTGCTTTCGGCCAAAGGCGTCAAGGTCGCCTTTGCATTATGCGGGGCGGGTCTTGCGCTCACCGCCGGCCTTGCGGTCACCTGCTTCGTGAAGGCCTATGCGATGAACTTTCTTGGAAAGGCGCGCTCCCGGGCAGCCGAAAAGGCCGTGG
Organism: Syntrophobacteraceae bacterium; assembly: GCA_049964955.1. GTDB lineage: Bacteria > Desulfobacterota > Syntrophobacteria > Syntrophobacterales > Syntrophobacteraceae > SbD1. The sequence goes on along the minus strand of JBMFWU010000168.1, from coordinate 3,759 downwards.
AGGTCGGCACGGCAATGAAGGTCTCGATGGGATATCTCGCGGTATTGTGCCTTCTCCTCGGGATTTTACCCACCTATGTCATCCCTGTCATGAGCCGGGTGGTCGAGCCTCTGGTTCACCGGAACGTAGTCGATGAACTGGTTCCTCCCTTCTTTACGAGCAAAGGGGAGAATCCCCGGTTCAGCAAAGCCTTTGTTGCCGATTTTCATGACCTGGGGGCGCAAGTCGGCCGCTCCGTTCTGCCCGGTCGGGGGCTGGTCGTTTTGCACCAGGGATCGACGAAAAACCCCGTAGTGTTCGCCATGTCTACCGGGTATACGCTGGTCGTGCTGGTTCTTCTTATCGGGGGAGCATTAGCCCTCACCTCACTGCTTACCCGAAAACGCAAGGCCTCGCTCCGTCCGGCCTGGGATGGGGGTTTGCGGCGGCTTTTTCCGGACATGACCTACACGGCCACGGCATTTTCCAATCCCGTGCGCGTGGTCTTTGACGCAATATTTCGACCGACTACGGTGGAAGATGCACGCGAGACCGTGGCCGAGCATTTTCGAACGGCTATCGGAGGCGATCGCTACGAAATCCATGTCGTGGACCGAACCGTAATCCAACCCGCAACCCGCTTCATGCTCTGGGCGGCAAACAAAGTGAGCCGCATCCATGTGGGGAAAATCAACGCCTATGCAGCCTATGTGCTGATCACGCTGTTGTTGTTCCTGCTGCTTGATCGGTTCTTGTAAAAGCGGCGGCGAGTCGTCGCTGCCGGATTGCCCGCCTGCTCAGTGGGCGGGCCAAGGGCGCGTGGGAAACATTCCCCAGCTCTTTTCCCTGAGTTGACGGCAATGCACACCCCTACGGAACATAGGCGCCTCAGGCGTCAGGACGGTGGACAATGCCCCGGTACAAGATTATCGAAATCTATACCAGCGAAGAAACGAAGTGGCACCGTCGCCCGGTTCATAGCGCAGTAATCGAGTGTATGAGCAGCTTGAAAATCCCCGTTCGCACCATCGTAACCAGGGGAATAGGGGGGGCTTACGAGAATGGGGAAATTACCGCGGGAGGGTTTGACATCCTCTCGTGTAAAGGGCCCATCCATATAACAATCATCCTTAATGCCGACTACTTCGACGATATTCTATCTAAAGTGCAGGAGATGGTTCCAGAAGGGATTATTACTGCCCGGGATGTCGAAGTCCTTGTGCATAGGGCGCACGGGGTGTTTTATGTCCAGAGTGCGCGAGTTGAAGGAATTATGGCACCGAGTCCGAGACAATAGCCTTACGGTGCCATGAAACTGCCTTTCCGACGACCATTGAAAATGGCGGCTACGATTTTGTCCTGCAGAACTTTCCTTCTTATAAGGCCTCGTATCTCAGAATGACCTTCATGTTGATATTTTTAACGGTGCGTAAAATATAAGAACAATGATGCAAAAGCTACCAGAGCTAATAGAAGTCTAAATTTGTGTGGAGGGAATAATGGTACCCGCTAGGCCAACACTTCATTTAATAAGGGTGTCCCGTCTGTGTTTTCATAGAAGAACTTGATGCCGCACAGGGCGATGGTGTGGTGCTCCGTGCTTCAGTAGGAGTCATCACCCCTTACGGGCATTAAGGCGGACCCCATCACCAAGATACTATTTTGCATAGTACGTCATTAAAATATAGCTTCAATCCGAATTGAGCAACTCCTCCGTTTTCTGCATTATGCTTCTCGGCAGAGTCGATAAAATCTCACTGCCGGCGATAGAACTCAGCCTGAAAAATAAGGCATACAACCGGCATTAAATCTGCCCCGAATTTAACTGGTTTATCCCCTTGACATTCGTTGATTCGATATTTATTCGGACAAATGGTGGTGAAGTCCGCCATAAATGCTCTTGCTATGAGGCAAGAGACGATGACTTCTGTCCAAGGGGCGGGGGTCTTTTTTTTGCGACGCACTTCACAAGCACTTCAAAGGAGGCCTGTCATGAGTGACTTTGAGGAAATTATCCAGAAAAAGGGACTGCCTAGAGTGGGACAAACGGTGCGCAGCAAGGACTACAACACCCTTTGGCGTGTCATGGCAAAGAGAGAAATGTGGCAAAGTATCATTGACGACCCTTCGACCGGGGCCCCCCGGATGGTTCCCGCCATTCACTTGACGTACTGGCGAATCAGGGAGGGAGTGCAACCAGGCATAGGGAAAACCATGGGATACACCTATACTCTTTACGATAACACCTTCGAGGTTCACTGGGAGATCGTGCCCTGAGCCTGGAAATCGAAGAGTTTCTACAAAAGTTGCAAATTGCCTGCGGTCTGGTTGAGTAGACGGCGATTCCAAAGCAGCAAGTCAATTCAACAGCCACCGGTTTTACCGGTGGCTTTACAACAATACCTCACGATGTCATTGCCCGCTATACTTCCAGGCGGCAGATCCCTTTCATTGATTTGTCATCTTGTTATTGGCTTCAAGAAGGCCAACTATTGCGGGCGAAAAATGAAAATCTATTGCCCGACATTAGTGTTGCCTCGCTAAAGGTATAGGGACCACTGATTGCGTCAATGGCCCAAGCCACTCATTGATCAACAAGGAGGTTACCATGAAGCAGGAGTACGATCCCACTAAACAGGAAGACTGGCAGATCTCAGAGATTGCAGAAGAGGGTCTGGATTTTAATGCCCAGTGCGAAAAGGTCGGCATATTGCCCGAAGAGCGCGTTCCCTACGGCCGGAAAATCGGCAAGGTTGACTACATGGCCATCAAGGAGCGCCTTAAGGACAAGCCTGACGGCTACTACATCGACGTAACCGCCATCGTCCCAACCCCTTTGGGGGAAGGGAAAACCACCACCGCAATGGGTCTCATTGAAGGTTTGGGCAAGCGAGGGGTTAACGTGGGCGGCGCCATCCGGCAGCCCTCCGGGGGACCCAGCATGAACATCAAAGGCTCAGCTGCAGGCGGCGGAATCTCTCAGCTCATTCCTCTCACCGACTTCACATTAGGGCTCACAGGCGACATAAATTCGGTGATGATCGCCCACAACTTGGCGATGGTAGCAGTAACCTCACGGTTGCAGCATGAATTCAACTACGATGATGTCCAGTTGGCCAAGATCCCTCTCAAACGCCTGGACATCGATCCCAAAAATGTGGCGATGGGCTGGGTCTTCGACCTTTGCGCCCAAACCCTGCGGCATATTACGATCGGCCAGGGCACAAAGATGGATGGTTTCATGATGCCCTCAAGCTTCGCCATTGCCGTAGCTTCGGAAGTGATGGCCTGCCTCTCGATGTTCAGTGACTTAGCGGACTTGCGAAAACGGTTGGGCGAAATCACCGTAGCCTACGATAAAAAGGGCAATCCCGTCACCACCGAAGACCTGGAGTGCGCAGGAGCAATGACAGCCTGGATGGTAAAGTCTATCAACCCCACCCTGTGCGCCACTGTGGAATATCAGCCTGTGCTGGTGCATGCCGGGCCATTCGGGAACATTGCCGTGGCCCAATCTTCCATCGTGGCCGACCAGATAGCCCTGAAGCTCTTTGACTACCATGTGACCGAATCTGGCTTCGGCTGTGACCTCGGCTTTGAGAAGTTCTGGAATATAAAGTGCCGTGTAAGCGGCCTCAAACCCAATGTTGCGGTGATTACCACTACGGTAAGGGGTCTGAAGCACCACGGGGTTAACGCCGGCTCTCTGCCATGCCCGCCGGGGCGGCCCATCCCCCCGGAATACTTCACTTGCACCCCTCAGACCTTGGCGTGGCTGGA
>JBMFWU010000167.1:0-11426 GCA_049964955.1 Syntrophobacteraceae bacterium | reverse complement strand
CTCTATCTGAGGGATGGAGCGGGCGTGACGACGAACGGGTCGCTTGCAAACGCGGGGACCCTTCGCGTAGGGGATGCGGGGTCTTTGAACGGGAGTGTCCTCACCGTAAACGAGGACCTTTCCAACAGCAACTTCATGCAACTGGGCAACGGCTCCGTCAACGGCACGGTCGATGTCACGGGCAATGCGACCAATTCCGGAACGGTTGACGTTTATGCCAACAGCAATCTTACGGTTGCAGGCACACAGTCCAATTCCGGGACGGTAAACCTTTTCGGCAACAATGCTACTCTTACTGCCGCAAATCTCACAAACGGCGGCACGATCAACAACAATCAATTCGGAGGAGGCGTCCTCGACATAGGCACTTCGTCCGGGTCTGCGCCTGGAAGCCTTACAATGGGGTCGGGCGCAACTCTAACCGAGGACATACGTGGAACAGGTCCGAGCCAGTACGGCGTAATTAACCTGAGCGGCCCGGCTTCGCTTGCCGGGACGCTCAATGCGGCGCCCCATTCGGGCTTCAGTTTCGCAAGCGGCCAAACATTCAACTTCCTCACCGGCGCAAGCGGTATCAGCGGCTCCTTCGACACCCTTTCCTACGACACCAATCCTTTGAATCCTGTCAGCACAAGCGGCGCCAACACTCTGAACATCGGCAATGACCTTGCCTTGAAAACCACTTACAGCGGCGGCACTGCCACCCTTTCGGTGATCTCGCAGGCCACTCCGACAAGCGACACCTGGGTGGGGGCATCCGGCCTGTGGAACGGCGGGGCGGCTAACGCCGCGAACTGGAGCACCGGCGAAAACCCGCTCTCCACGCAGGACGTGACGGTGGGCAGCAACACCGCTGCGGGCGGCACAGTGAACTACAACGATGCAAACGATACCATCAAAAGCCTGACCGTACAGTCCGGTGTGACACCCTATACGCTGGACTTCGGGGCCGGCAATAGTCTCACGGTATCCAACGGCGTCACGATCGATTCGGGCGGCCGGATAGATGTACAGACAAGCGGCGCATCTCTTGGCGTCAATAGCGCCCTTGCCAATAACGGCGGGACGCTGGAGATCGGCGGCAGCGGAGGGACGGTAACCGTGGCCGGTCTTGGCAACACCGGAACGATCGGCCTGAACCCCGGCGGCACGCTCAACTTCAACGGCCCGGGCACCTATGACAACGGTGTGGGAGGAACTATCGCGATGGCCGGCGGCACGATCGCCGGGGTTACCGGCAGCGAATCCTTCACCAACGAGGGCACGATCGGCGGCAACGGCTCGATCGAAAATCTTGCGCTGACGAACAGCGGAACGGTTGCGCCCGGCGGCACGCTGAGCATAACCCCCTCCACCGGCGCAGGGTTCATCAATAAAGGCACCGTGAACGTCGGCGGGGGCGATACGCTCGCCCTTACCGGCGGGAACGCGATCTACAACCAGATGAGCGGATCTACCAGGGTCGACGGGCAACTGCTGGCTTCCGTTCTGAATGTCAACGGAGGAACACTCAACGGCACGGGATCGATAACCGCAACCGTCAACAACAACAGCGGTACGATTCATGGCGGGGATAGCCCCGGGACTCTCACCATCAACGGCAACTACACCCAGGGCGGCGGCACTCTGCTTGCCGAACTGGCCGGTCCCACCAGCTTCGATAAGCTAATAATAAGCGGCACGGCAACCCTCGGGGGGGCGCTTGACATAATGACGGACTTCACCCCGGTTTCGGGCAATCCCTACGACCTGGTGATCCTGGATGCGCTGGGAGGGCTGAACGGCACGCAGTTTACGAGCTATAGCGGCCTTTCGTTTGCCGGCGGGTCGTGGAATGTGCAGTATGCTGCCGACACCGTTACTCTTGTGGCACAGTATAGCGGTCCTCCGCCGCCGGTGCCCGAACCTCCAACCCTGCTCCTTCTGGCCTTCGGCGTGCTGCTCCTGGCATGGTCGATGCGGCAGAAGATGCGGATAAACCGATAACGGACAAAAGGGAGCGGGAATAAACAGCTGTTTTTCTCGCTCCCCGTTTTTCCAGCGAAAAAAAACAAATAACCTTTCAAGGCTCAAAGCGCGGGGGCTGTCGCCCCCTGCCCCCCCACGCCGCTACGCGGCTCATTTGGACAAGAACAAGCCCCCGTTGCAACTTGATCTTGGAGACTGCCGAGTTATCTTGGTATTGTCAAATGGAAGACTTTATGTCGAAAATCAGTTCCTCCGCATTTTCGGAACAGGAACGAAAAAGCCTGATATTTTGATCTATTGAGGTCCCCCATGCGATCTCGTCCCCCCCCATCAGGCCAGGCCGTTGGCCAGGACAAAGTCGATGCCTTCCGAATTCAGATCAATGTGCTCGGGAAATTCAGGCTCCTCCGTGGCGAAACTCCCATAACAGAAAAGGAATGGAGCGCAGCGAAAAAGCCGCAGATGCTCCTCAAGGCCCTTATCACCAGAGGAGCGGAAAATGTCCCGATGGATTTGATTATAGACGATCTGTGGCCCGACAGTTCCCCGGAGGACGGAAAGCGAAACTTTAAAGTGGTGCTGCATCGGCTCAGGAAAATACTGGGATATCCCGAAAGTTCATTGAACTCGTATGTTCTTTTCGAGATGAATGCGGCCTCTTTGAACCGAAATATGATCCACCTGGACATCGAGCAATTCCTCAACGCCTGTAAACGGGCAAGAGAAGCGGAACAATCGGGAGACATCAGAAATTCCATCGAATGCGGTAAATGCGCTTTGGAACTGTACAAGGGAGACTATCTGGAAGATGAGCTATATACCTCCTGGACCATGCAAAAGAGGCAGGAGACCCGCGCTGTTTATACCGATATTTTGCAGCGTACGGCTTCACTGTACGAACGTCAGGGCAATTCGCGAAAATCCATAGAGTTGTATAAAACGCTCATCAAGGCCGATCCGGATCGGGAAGAGGCTTACCGGAAGCTCATGTTGCTGTATTCGCATATTGGAATGAGAACGGAGGCCATACGGGTCTATGACGAATGCAAAAGAGTGCTTGACGCAGAACTTGGTGTAGAGCCCGACAGCCTTACTACCTCACTGTACAGACGCATCATGGAAAACGGCCAACGGGGACCAGGCGTCAAATCTTTTGATTTCAACCGGCCCGATTCCTACACCCCCGAGTATCTCGCCGAAAAGATCCTGACCTCTCGCCGTTCCATGGAGGGGGAGCGCAAAATCGTCACCATCATGTTCGCCGGTGTGGCCAATTCCGCCACTCTTTTCGAGGGAATCGATCCGGAGGTCGTCTACGAGATCATGGACGGATGTTTTCGCCTTCTGCTCGATGCAGTCCACAGGGTTGACGGGACAATAAACCAGTTTCAGAGCAATGGAGTGATGGCTATTTTCGGCGTTCCCATTGCCCACGAAAATCACGCTCAGCGTGCCTGTCGCGCTGCTTTGGCCGTACAGAGCGCCCTGGCGCCCTACACCGAAAGACTCGCCGGATTGTACGGCATCGATTTTACAATGCGAATAGGCCTCAACTGCGGTCCCGTTGTGGTTGGGTCCATCGGTAACGACCTGCGCATGGACTACACGGCCCGGGGCGATACGGTGAGCCTGGGCGAAGCGGTGGAAAACGCCACCGGCCCCGGCGAGATAATGGTAACCGAGCAGGTGCGCAAGCTGGCAAAGGAATTCTTCGAGTTCGAGTCAGTCGGTGCTATCCAAGTCCAGGGCAGAGAGGAATCGATCAACGCATACCGACTCATAAAGCCCACCGGAATTGAGACAAGGTTTGCCGCCTCAATTGCCAGGGGGCTTACCCGGTTTGTGGGCCGTACCCATGAAATCAAAGCCGTACGGGAGGCCTTCGAGAAGGCGAGGTCCGGAGAAGGCCGGGTTGTGTCCATTGTCGGGGAGGCTGGAGTAGGCAAATCAAGGCTGTTGCTGGAGTTCCGAAATTCTCTTCTGAAAGGAGAGTGCCGGTATCTCGAAGGTCGATGCCTCCACTACGGACAGGCGATGCCATATTTACCCGCGCTCGACCTGTTACGATCCTACATCGGGGTAAAGGAAGGAGAACAGGTACAACTCGTCAGGCAAAAACTGGAGAAAAAAATCCTCAGGCTCGACAGGAAGCTCTGGAATATTCTTCCGCCTCTGGGGCAACTGCTCTCCCTCGGAGGAGAGGACGAAGGCTGCGCGAAGCTCGATTCCCTGCAAAAGAGGGCAAAAACATTCGAGGCTATTCGAGACTTGTTTCTTCGAGAAAGCAAGGTCCGGCCCATCATTCTGGCAATCGAGGACCTCCAGTGGATCGACAGCACCACCGAGGAGTTATTGGATCACATGATCGACTGGGTCCCGGAGGCGAGAATTCTGTTCATTCTTTTGTACAGAAACGAATACGTCCACCAATGGGGGAGAAAAGCCTGGTGCAGCGAAATTCGAGTCGGGCAGCTTTCGACGAACAGGAGCCTGGAACTGACAGCGGCGATCCTGCATGGCGGCTACGTTGCCCCTGAACTGAGGGAGCTGATTGTCGACAGGTCCGAAGGAAACCCTTTTTTCACTGAAGAGCTCATCTTTGCAATGCTTGAGAACGGGGCCATCCGGAAAAGGGGGAGCGGCTTTTTTCTGAGCGAAAATGGATCGGGGGTGAAGGTCCCCGAAACAATTCAGGGAGTGCTCGCCGCCCGTATGGATCGCCTGGAGGAAAACCTCAAGCGCATCGTGCAGGTGGCCGCGGTCATAGGTCGCGAGTTCGCTTTCCGGGTTCTGGAGAAAATCTCGGAGAGAAGGGGAGAACTCCAGTCAGGACTCGATGAGCTCCAAAAGTTGGGCTACGTTTGCAAAAAGAGCCTTTCCCCCGACTTCGAATACGCCTTCCGGCACGCATTGACCAGGGAGGTCGCCTATGACAGCCTGCTTGTGCAGAGAAGAAAAGTGATACACGGGCAGGTGGGCAGGGCCATGGAACAACTCTATGCGCACCGACTCGAAGAGTTTTACGAAATGATTGCCTGGCATTATTCACATAGCGGCGCTCAGGAGAAGGCTTGCCGATATCTCAGGCTCGCCGGGCAAAAATCGATTCGGAGCAATTCTTTCCGGGAAGCGTTTCACCTGTTCCGGGACGCTCTCCAAGTACTCGGCGGAATGCCCCCGACCGCCCAGATCAAACGGGGCCGTCTGGACATGCTGCGGGAGATATTGGCTACATTGAGACCATTGGCCTACCCGAAGGGATCGATGGAACTGCTGCTTGAAGGAGAAGCGTTGGCCAAAGAACTGGGGGACGAGAAGGCGCTGGTGGAATTTCTCAGCCAGATCGGCTTGTATCATCTCCTTGCCCGAAGTGATTCCAGTTCCGGGAAAACCTGTATCGAGAAGGCCTATTCCATTTCAGAACTCATCGGAGAAGTTGGAGTCATCGCTCCAATAGCTTATGAACTCGGGTTCTTCTGTATGGTCAGCGGAGACTACCGGAGAATATGGGAGGTTGTGCCGGGGCGCCTGGAACTGATCGAGAAGACCGCCACCCAGTCCGAGACCTTTGGAAGGCCGTTCGAGCCTTATCCGATGTTGAAAGCGCAGTATGGTTTCGCAATGGGCGGCACCGGGAACTTCGATGAGGGAGAGCGCATTCTGGGAGAGTGTCAGGAATGGATTCGCACGCACCGGATCACCGGCCCGTACACCCTGGCAGCCGTCGAGTTGTACAGTGGCATCCTCTATTCCTACAAGGGCGACGGCGAAAAAGCGGCCCGACACTTGAGCGCCGCCGCCGAGTGCTGCAGGAAGAGCATCATTTATTTGTACGGGTTTGCCCGTTCCTGGGCGGGTTACGGATACCTTTTGCTGGGGCAGCAGGAAAAGGCGCTCCAACACATGGAAGAGGGTCTTAAATTCCAAAGCGATCTGGGGGTGACCCTGTGGCTGGGCGGTATTCATGCAGCCCTGGCTCTGGCCCGACTGCAATCGGGAAACCCGCAAAAAGCTTTGATTCACGCCGAACAGGGAGTCAATCTGTCTCGGGCGAACAGGGAACTGTACTTCGAGGCGCTGGCCGAGATGTTATTGGGAAAGAGTATTGGCATTGCAGACCCTGTCAGGTTCACGGAGGGTAGAGCCCACATCCTGCGGGGCATCGCCACGGCCGATGAACTCCGCTTGAAACCCTTGGCGGCTGAGGGCCGATTTCACCTCGGCGAGTTGAGCGCATTATCAGGCAGAACAAAAGAGGCGATAGTCCACCTGCGAAGGGCGGAGGCACTGTTTCGGGAAATGAGAATGGAGTATTGGCTGGAGAAAACGAGGAATGCATTGTCCGGGCTTTGTTAAAAAGAAAAAGCGTAAAAGTCGGCATCGCGCTGACTCTTTCTCCCCAATAGAGTCAGCAGGCTCTTTTCAGCTTTTTTAGCCCGGTTTGGATGTAACCGTTGTGAAACCGGCATTTGTTAAAAAAGATTCAAAGCGAATGAGAGCCGCTCCTCTTTCTGAGCAAGAAACGATGATGGCTCCGTGATGAAACGAGTCCTGCTCAAGAGTTTGGCGGGGAAAACGGTCCCCCGGGAAGGAGAAAGCGATGAAAACGATTCTCGGGATCTTGATGGTACTGGTGATGGCGTTTGCGGTGATTCCCGCCCGCGCCGAGCTTAAAGGAAACCATTTTACCTGTATTTCGACGCCTGGCTACACTCACTACGTCGGCGTTCACGAAGTCCCCTGCCCCGTGGCCCCTATCGTGACGCCCAATCCGATGGGTGCATGGTGAGGTATGGTGTCGGATCTTGCATGTGAACCTATCCCGGGCTTGAGGAATCCCGGGAGGTTTCAGAAAACAACCTGATCCGCCGGAGGCAGAAGCAGGTGAGAGCAGGACTCAAAAACAGCCTTCGGCGGAACTCATCTTCAGTCACAAAAAGACTCATCAATTCGGCCGGGAAAGGAACTGCATGACGAATCCAAAAAGCATCCTCATCGCCGTGGACGGATCCTCCTCTTCGCTGGGCGCAGTCAATTATGTCGCCTTCCAATGCCGGGGATTGAAAACCAGAGTGAACCTTCTCTACGTGATCCCGATGGCTTCCGAGGAACTGATTTGGCAGATCAATGTAAACGGAGAATTTAAACGGTCTATCGAGGAAAGCTACTATGAATTCAACCGGCAATGTGAGCGTCGGGCGCAGGAGTCCATTGACCGGGCGAAGGATATCCTCGTGAATCTTGGAATGGCGCCCCGCTATGTAACCGGAGGCCCCCAGATGCGGCAATCGGGGATAGCGAGGGACATTCTCAAGGAGGCACAAAAAGACTACGACGCCGTGGTCATAGGCCGGAGGGGAATAAGCCGCTTTGAGGCCATGCTGCTCGGAAGCGTCTCGGCCAAAGTGGTCCAGGGAAGCGAGAACACCCCCGTCTGGGTGATCGGAAACAGTTGGGCCTCCCCGGAAAGACGTCCCGGGATGCTTTTGGCAGTGGACGCTTCGGAAAACTCTCGTAAGGCTGTGGAATACGCTTCGGCGTTTGCCGCAGGAAATGGCGCTGAAGTCACCCTGTGTCATGTGGAGCGGCGTTTGCTCTCCGGAGCGGCCACTCCGGCCATGCTACTGACGGCCGAGAAGATCGAAAGGGAACTCCATGAGCGAATGAAGTCCCAAGTCCACGAGATGTTCGAGACTTACCGGAGCATCCTGGTGGAGGCGGGAGTGGCGCCGGAAAAAATCGCCACAGTGCACAGAACGGGGAGCCACAGCCGCGCTGCAGAACTTATGGAAATAGCGCGAAGCGGCCCTTTCGACACCATCGTCCTCGGCCGGCGCGGCATTTCGGCAGCTCGCGAATTCTTCATGGGCAGAGTGACAAGCAAGGTCGTAAACGGTGCAAACGATCTTTCGGTCTGGATCGTTCCTTAGAACTGCGCCCAACACACACCTGTGTCGCGCGGTCGTTCACATTTGCTCCTGTATTTTCCGAAAACATGCCTTGACTTCCAATCCTTTTGCCTTAATTTGACCGCAGATATGCAATTCTTGCCATCTTTGGCCTTGCTCTGCGGTTTTGTTTTTTTCGTGGTTCACCAGTAATTACAGGTTTTGTTTCCTCGCGTTATCAGCTTTTCCGGCGTTGTCTGTTGAGTGGTTTTACAGCCGCGCATGTTTGTCTGTTTTGAGCCTTACTGTTTGGCCCTGTTGCAACAGGACGGATAAGGTCCCGAATCTCTTGGGAACGCCGTCGTTGCCGGCAGGCGCGCTAAGATTTTTTCCTACAGGAAGTGGTGCGACGCGGTTCATGCCGAAAGGGGCAAAGGGCTGAGCTGTCGTCGTTGGCCTGAGGTGCGTTCTTGCGCCTTGGGATGAAAGGAGGTGAGGGGAGACCCCGCTCGAGCGAGCGGCGCAAAGCACAATCAGTTGGAAGAGGATGTTGGCTTTTCACTTCGAGGAGGAAGAGATGAAAAAACTGCTAATGGTGGTTTGCGTTTGCCTGGCGGCACTGACCATGGTCAGTTCCGCCTTTGCGGTGGAATTGTGGGACTGGCACCTGCGCGGCTCGAACGAAGGTCTGGCCTCCGGCGCTCTGCCGCCTCCCGGATTGTATTTTATCAACGACTTCTACTGGACGGGCAACTGGAAGCTCTACAATAATGGCGGGCATGTTGCGACTTTTGCCGGCACCAACGTTACTGAAGCCAAACTCAGCGCCTACGTCGACGTTCCCATCCTGCTGTGGAACCCCGGTTTGTGCCCGATTCTCGGGGCAAAATATGCCGCTGCCATTGCCCAACCTTTCGACGGTACGACCCTCAGGCTGGATCCCGACAACGTTTTTATTAACGACTCAGTTACCGGCACAGTTGACGGGACTCAGTGGGGCGCATACCAGACCGTTCTCGTTCCTTTCATCCTGTCCTGGGAAATTCCCTGCAATCTGCACGTGGCCGCCTCGTTTGCGGTCGGCCTGAACGACGGTACGACCTCACCCGGCGACAGCTATGCATCCATCACCAAGCTCTACAAGGACAGGCTTACCAGCAAGGACCAGAGGAACGTCTATGCATGGTCGGCCAGCAACAACTACACCTTTACACCCACCCTTGGCGTAAGCTGGCTGTATGGCGGCTGGAACATCAGCGCCGGTTTCCAGTATACGTTCTGGACCAAGGACGACGACTGTGAAATTCAGAACGGGGACCAGCTGGCGATGGATTACACCCTCACCTATACCTGCGGCAAGTGGACTTTCGGTCTTGGCGCGGAAGGCGAACAACAGCTTTTCAACGACAAGGGCTACTACCTTCCGACCGGCTCGGTTTTTCCGGTATACGGCAAGCTGAACAACACGATGGCAGTCAACTGGACCGCGGGCCCGATCATCGGCTACGACTTCGGCCCCTGCAGTCTCCTGTTCACCTACAATTTCGAGATCTTGACGAAAAACGACGTCGGCGGCGACTGGGCGATGCTGCGCCTCGTTGTCCCGCTCGGAGATCCGTGCAATTGGTATAGGTAGCAACCTGCAATCCGCAAAAAGAGCGGTTGCGCCAAAATCGCAGCCGCTCGTCCCCGAAGTGCTCCAGGAGAGTGATCTCTTGTCAGCTAAACCCGATCCATGATCTTACCTTCCGAAGGGACACCGGGCCATGAAAAAACGTTATCCCATCCGCCTCACACATGTGGAACGCGCAGAACTCCAACGTCTGCTGCAAAATGGACCACGACTGGCGAGAGTAATGACGCGCATTCGTATTTTGCTGCTCGCCGATGCAGGGAAAAATGACAGGGAGATCGCCAGAAGCCTGAAGGTCAGCAGCACCACCGTGCATAATGTGCGCAAGCGCTATTTTAGCGAAAGATCTGCGAGCAGTCTGGAAGAAAGGCCGCGGCCCGGGCAACCCTGCAGACTCAATGGCAACACCGCCTCAAGAGTTGCCGGCCTGGTCCGTTCGGAGCCACCCAAAGGCCATAAACGCTGGACACTGCGCTTGTTGGCCGATAGGGCCGTGAAGCTTCACGTAATCGATACCATCTCTCACGAAAGCGTTCGAAAAATCCTCAAAACGAGCTGAATCCCCGGAGTAAAAGCTCCCAAAGATGGCTTTCAACCATCGAGCACATCACGAACTTTCTCAAGCAATGCCTGTACGGAAAAAGGTTTCTGCAAAAAGCTGATGCCTTCATCAAGAATTCCGTGATGGGCTATGACATTGGCCGTGTAGCCCGACATGAAAACGGTTTTGAGGTCGGGCTTGAGTATGGCAAGTTTGTCGCGAAGCTCTTTCCCGTTCATTTCGGGCATGACCACATCGGTAATGAGCAGATGTACCGGACCGGGGTAATCGTTAACCATGCGCAAAGCTTCCATGGGACTACTGGTGGTGAGGACCTCATAGCCGTGCCGCTCTAAAATAGTCTTCCCCAGAACCAGCAACGGCTCTTCATCCTCCACCAGGAGCACAGTTTCCTTGCCGCGGAGGTCTCTTGCCGGGGGTGCGGGAGAATTCTCCGACGTTTCCACTTCGACGCGGGGTAGATAGATCTTGAACGTCGTTCCCTGCCCCGGTTCACTGTAGACATTGATAAAGCCATTGTTTTGTTTGACGATGCCGTAGACCGTGGATAATCCCAGGCCGGTTCCTTCGCCCACGCCTTTGGTGGTGTAAAAGGGTTCGAAAATCTTGCCGAGAGTCTCCTTGTCCATGCCTACCCCGTCGTCGCTGACGGCAAGCATGGCAAACTCGCCCGGAATAAACCCGGAATGGTTTCTGCAATACTCGTCGTCGAAGCAGGCGGTGCCTGTCTCGATGGTGATTTTGCCGATTCCGGAAATAGCGTCACGAGCGTTGACGCAGAGATTGGTGAGGAGCTGATCGATCTGGCCGGGGTCGACCCTGACCGACCGGGCGCTCGGAGCAGGAAGCCAGGCGAGAGCGATATCTTCTCCTATCAACCTTCGCAACATGTTGAGCGTTCCCTCCACGGTCTCGTTTACATCGAGGACCCGTGGGGCAATTGTCTGTCTGCGGGCGAAAGCGAGCAACTGTTTGGTCAAATCCGCAGAGCGCGCGGCAGCCTTCCTGATTTCGGTCAAGGCCGCAAGAAGAGAGTCCGCCGGGTCAAGTTGCTCCATGGCCAACTCCGCATGCCCGAGAATGACGCCCAGCATGTTGTTGAAATCGTGCGCCACCCCACCGGCAAGCCTGCCCACCGACTCCAGCCTCTGCGACTGGTTCAACTGTTCCTGCAACACATCCCGTTCCCTCTTCGCCCGATTGAGGCCTGTGACATCGGCAATCGATCCGATCAGAATTGCCTCGTCACGGTAAAGACTCAGGGATACAATGCACTCACGCACTTCTGCCTGTTTATTGAGCATTTTACATTCAAAATCAACGACGCGTCCCTCGGCTTTGAGTCTTCGAACCATCTCGTCGCGCTGCCCGGGAT
>JBMFWU010000166.1:0-11794 GCA_049964955.1 Syntrophobacteraceae bacterium | reverse complement strand
GGCGATGATGGCGGGATGAAGAATCATGGGGATTGTCCTTCAATTTTTCCATCCCGGCATCGAATGACGCAGTCGACAATCCTGGACTCGCAAACGAGGGGGTCATGGCTGGCGATGAGCACGGTTTTTCCCTCTTCTTTGAGCCCGCCCAGAATGTTCACCAGTTCCAGGGACAGCGCGGTATCCAGATGCGCGGTGGGTTCGTCGGCAATGATGACGGGCGGGTTGTTGATCAATGCCCTGGCGATGGCCACCCGCTGGGCCTCCCCCCCGGAGATCCATTCGATCCCGGTGCCTGCCTTTTCTCCAATGCTCAAGAGCTCCAGAAGGTCCGTTGCCCGTTTTTTCAAAGATGTTCGGGGTTCGCCCACGGGGTAGGCGGGAAGCATCACATTCTCCAGGACCGAAATGCCTTTTACCAGATTGAATTGCTGGAAAACAAATCCGAAAGTCTTTCTCCGGACTTCGGTCAGAAATCGTTCAGGAAGGCTGCTCAGCTCTTTTTCCATCAGATAGATGCGGCCCGAGGTGGGCCTGGCCATGCAGCCGATCAGGCTTAAAAGGGTCGTTTTCCCCGAACCGCTGGGCCCCTTGAAAACGGTGACGCTTCGGGGAACGATCTTCAGGTTTATGCCCCGAATGGCCGAAAATTCATTCGGTTTTCCGGCATTGAACACTTTCCGGACATCTATAAGATGCATCATGAATGCAAACTTCGCTCTCATTCCCCCCTGTGTTCGGCGCCGATTTTTCGGATTTCCTCCCTTGCCTTTTCGTAGAACTCGGCTTCGCCGATTTCCCCGTGTACGAATTGCTGCCAGGTCGAAAAATTCTTAAAAAAGCAGGGGCTCATGCCGGAATCCACACAGGCCTTGCGGTAGATCTTTTTGGCAATTGCCGCTCTTTCATCCAGCGGCTCTTTTTCCTTATCCTTTGGCCCGGGACCTCCTTCGTCTTCTCGCAGGTATTTGCCGAAAGTCCGGTCCATTTCCGCCAGTTCCTTTCTGGCCCGTTCGGGAAGTTCGTCTTCGCCTATCTCTCCCTTCATATACAGTTGCCAGCCCGGCATTTCTTCGAAGCTGCAAACCTCTATGCCCTCTTGCTCATGGCCGTCACAATAGGTCTTGTTCGCCTTCTTGATACGCTCAGTCATTTTCCCGCCTCCCGGCTCGATCTGTTGGATACGAAGTTCACTACGCTTTTCGCCGGCCATTATCCATAAATCGATACGGTTTCTCAATGAAAACCTGACCTATCCGCCCTATCGGCACCCCGGCAATCGTGATATGGTGGCTTCGATTCCAGGAGGCGATGGCCCATGAGAAAACCGGTTTCGGTGAGCTGTGTGTTGCTGTGCCTGGGGCTCTTCATTTTGCCCGCTCCGTCGCTTTTCGCTCAAAAGCTTCCGGTCCGGACTTACTACGGCATCTATGATGCCACCCGTAAAGTTCCGGGCTTTCCGTCCAAGAGCCTGAAGGGTCCGAAAACCGAGCAATGGGTCGACGCCAGGCCAAAGAAACCATACAATATCGGGGTGCTCCTGCCCCATCTCAAAGATTCTTACTGGCAGACCGCAGATTACGGCATTGTCACCTATGCCCGTAAGCTTGGCCTGCACATTACCTTGTACACGGCAGGAGCATATATCAACTTCGGAAACCAGAGAGCGCAGTTGCAAAGACTGGTCGATGTGGACAAAGTGGACGGGATAATCCTGGCTTCCGTGGATTATATGAAGATGGATCCTTTCATCGCCGCGGTGACCAAAGCAGGCACACCTGTTGTGGCGCTCATCAATGACGTTCATGCCCCGGCCATAAGCGCCAAGTCCATGGTGTCGTTTTTTCAAATGGGCTATGAGGCGGGCGAATACGTGGTGCACCATTCGCACGGGAGAAACATAAAGATTGCCTTTTTCCCCGGGCCGAAAAAATCGGGGTGGGCGCCCGAGAGTTATCAGGGTTTTCTTGCCGCGATCTTCAAACTGAGGGGCCCTCATCAGCGAATTACGATGCTTCGACCGCTCTACGGCGATACCCGCCCGGATGTGCAGAAGATGCGACTCGACCTCCTTAACAAGAAAGAAAATCACGATGTGGACTACATCGTCGGAAACGCGGTTGCCGCCGTGGCGGCGGTCGGGTATCTGCGCGATCACAGGGCGATTCAGCCCCATGCGAAAATCGTGGCGACCTATCTTACCTCCACGGTTTACGAGCAGATCAGGAAAGGGTTCATTCTGGCAGCCCCTTCCGATCAAACCATAATGCAGTGCAAAATAGCCCTGGATATGGTCGTGAGGATATTAAACGGCGAGAAGGCGGGAAAAGATTTGCCGTTTCGAGCCTCCCCGCTGATCCCCCTTATCAGCGCCGAAAATATCGATCGGTATCCCTATGACAAGCTCTTCGGGGGGAAAGATTTCAGGCCCGTGGTAGAGCAGTTCCAACGGTGACCCTTCACGGAATGGAGCAAAGACTTCGATGGGTGATGGTTCGGTGAGTATCCGGCGGGATCGTTCCATTGCCAGGCGGCTGACGGCAAGCCTGATTGTCGCCGTGAGCCTGGTCTCGGCAGTAACTGTCGGCTACATCTACTACAAAGAGGCCCAGAAAAACAAAACGGCGCTCTCCCAAAAAGCCGACGATCTCATCGGTTTCCAGAAGGGGGTGTTAACCACACCGCTCTGGGATCTGGACTACCACTCGATCCGCATGATCGGCAACACGATTTTCCACAACGAACTGGTGGCCCGGGTCGTCATCAAAGACTACTCCGGGCGGGTTGTCTACTCCAAGCAAAAGCCCAACCTTTTCGGCTCGGTCATTCGCTCCGCGCCCGTGATGCACGAGGGCGACCCGGTGGGCCACGTCGAAATCTCCCTTACCAAACAGTTTTATCAGGAAAACAACCGCCAATTACTCAATTCCTTCCTCGCCATCATTGCTCTCATTCTCGTCTCACTAATCCTGGCCTCGCAGTTGCTGGTGCGCACTTTTTTGCGAAAACCTCTCAACAGGCTCAACACCATGGTTCAGTGTTATGCTTCCGGGGAATACGATTCGGTTGACGAATACCAACCCTACATTGAATTCAAACCGTTCAGTCAAGTGCTCTACCATATGGGCAGGCGGATCATGGAGCAAATCAAAGATCTGGCCAGAGCCGAGGAGAAGTATCGAAGCATTTTTGAAAACGCCATCGAGGGGATTTTTCAGTCGACACCGGAAGGCCGATTCATCAGCGTCAATCCGTCCATGGCTGAAATCATGGGCTACGATTCTCCGCAGGACTTGCTTTCTTCGGTTACCGACATCGGGAAACAATGCTATGTTTCCCCGCAGGAGCGCGAGGAGCTGTTTGGAATACTGAACAAAAATGACCGTGTGCTCGAATTCGAAGCCCACATGTACCACAAAAGCGGCCGGGTGATCTCGGCGTCCATATCGGCTCGCACCGTCCGCGATGCAACCGGCGGGGTGCTCTATTGGGAGGGCTCCCTGGTCGATATCAGCGTGCGAAAGAAGGCCATCGAAGCCCTGCGCGAGACCAAAGAACAGCTTTCCATGCTCCTGGAATCTCTTCCGATCGTTCCCTTCACCTGCGAGGCCGGGGGAGATTTCAGGATCACCTACGTGAGCAACGCCATCGAGGAGATGACGGGCTACACCTCCGAGCAGTTCACCAGCGAACCCTGCTTCTGGTCCGAACGCATTTTCGAAGAGGATCGGCGCAGAATCCTCAGCAAACTGCCCCATTTGATCGAAGAGGGCCGCATCCATTATGAATATCGCTTTCGCACCGCGGCGGGACACTATAGATACTTCGATGATATTCGGCATGTGGTCAGATCTCCCGACGGCCACATCAGCCATGTTGCGGGCACCTGGCGGGACATCACAGAGGACAAGCGGCTGCGCAAAGAGGCCGAGTACCGGTTGCAGGAGGTGGTGATGGCTGACAAACTGGCTTCCCTGGGCCATGTGGCGGCGGGCGTCGCCCATGAGATCAACAACCCCAACAGTTTCATCACCTATAACATCCCGCTTCTGGAAGAGACGTGGGGACTATTCGAACCGCTTTTGGCCGAATTTGCAGAGCAAAACCCCGAATGGAGCTACCGGGGCCTGAGCGTCGGGGAACTCTGCCGGGACATGCACGAAATTATTGAGTCCATCAAGACGGGCTCCGATCGTATCAACAGAATTGTCACCAACCTGAAAGATTTTGTGCGCATGGACGAAGGACTGCCCCCAACAGAGGTCAATGTCAATGAGGTGATCGAAAAGACCTTTGAAATTGTGGGAACACAGGTGCGCAAGTCGGTTGCCGGAATAGAGATGAGACTTGCCGCCGACCTGCCGACCATCCGGGGCTCTTTCCAGAAGCTCGAGCAGGTCGTGGCGAATCTTGTGGTAAACGCTCTGCAGGCTATTCCGGACAGGAGCAGCGGCAGATTGGTCATTTCCACCCGTCACCTGGTGGAGCATAATGCGGTCATCATTCAGGTTGAGGATAACGGGACGGGCATGGAAGCCGAAATCGTGGATCGGATTTTCGAACCCTTCTTTACCCTGAAACGAGGGGGAACCGGATTGGGGCTCTCGGTTTCCTACAACCTGGTAAAAGAGCACAACGGGGTCCTTGCGGTGCTTTCCAGGCCCGCTGCAGGAAGTCGCTTTACGGTGTTTCTTCCAACGCAGAACGTCAAACTGGAGCTGCGGCCTACAGTTCTTTGTGTGGACCACGACCGTGCCTTTATGCGCGAGTTTGCCTCCTTTTTTGCCGAAGTCGGCACTCTGCACCTGGTTGTCCAGGAAGACCCGGCAAAGATCGCTCAAAGGCTTGAGGAGCGACCGGAAATCGACATTCTGGTCGGTAGCCTCGAAACGCTTGGTTTGCAAGCCTGGAGGACTCTGGCCGATCTCAAGGAGCGCTTTCCCCTGCTCACGATCATCCTCTACACCGAGCACGACGATACATTCAGGCAGAAGCATCCGGAGCTTTCCGGTCCGGATCATCTCCTGATCAAACCCTTTCCATTCGCAACCCTGCGGGAAATAATCAACGGAATCGGGAGACAAAAACTATGAAGATTCTGGTTGTCGACGATGAACATGTCGCTCTGGGCTCCATCAAACTCCTGCTGAAACGACGCGGTATACGCGATGTCTCCACCTGCGACAACGGCCGGGAGGCCATCGAGCTTATCAAAAACGGGGATTTCGACATAGTCCTTCTGGACCTGTTGATCCCGGGGATTGACGGTTTCCACATCCTCGAGGCGACCAAACCCTTCAAACCCAACATTGAATTCATTATCCTGACCGCTGTGGATGAAATCGCCTCGGCGGTCAAATCGATTCGATTCGGCGCCTACGATTATCTGGTGAAACCCGTGGACAACGATCGATTGCTGCTGGCCATCGAAAGGGCCTATGAGCGCCGAGCGTTGCGGGCCGGACTGGCGGGGTCGGGTGCGCATCTGAGCAAGTTGAAGGTTCCGGAGGCTTTTTCCGCCATCATCACGCAGAACTCCAGGATGATCGAACTTCTTACCTATACGCAGATCATGGCCGGCAGCAACAACCCGATTTTGATCACCGGAGAGTCCGGCACCGGCAAAGAACTCGTGGCTCGCGGCATCCACAGAGCAGGACCCGCTGCCGATAAACCCTTTGTCGCCGTAAATGTTTCCGCAATACCGGAAACTTTGTTCGAAAGCGAGATTTTCGGTCACTGCAAAGGCGCATTTACCGGAGCTTCCGCGGAACATCGCGGACTGTTTCAACAGGCAAACGGCGGGACTCTTTTTCTTGATGAAATCGGGGAACTGCCACTGCGACTCCAGCCCAAATTGCTGCGAGTTATCGAGGAACAGACCGTTATGCCCATCGGCTCGACCAGATCGATACCGGTGAACGTGCGCATCGTCTCCGCCACTACGATCGATGTCGATATGGCTTTGAAGGAGGGTAAATTCAGACTGGATCTCATGTGCCGGTTGAAGTCGGTCCATGTGCATCTTCCCCCCCTGCGGGAACGAGACGGGGATATTCCTCTTCTGGCTTCCCATTTCCTGAAACAGTCCAACGAGCGCTATCACAAGGAAATCCGCGGCTTCAGCCCCGCTGCCCTGGAACTGCTCCTGCACAGGGAACTTCCGGGCAACATCCGATCCCTGGCTCATGAGGTGGACAAAGCCGTCCTGCTGGCGGACTCGGAACTGATTCAACCGCATCATCTGGGCGGCCGCCGGCCGCCGGCGCCCTTGAACATGCGCAGCCTGTGCAGCCTGCAGGAAGACCACTATCGGCATGTGGCCTACGTGCTCGGCTCAAGCCGCGGGGACACTAATCAGGCGGCGGAAATACTCGGCATAACGGTCCGACAGGTGCAGCGCATCCTGTCCCGTATCCGAAAAGACCCCCATTACCGGGCTCTTTTGACCGACATTTAGGTCGTCTCCCGCCCCATAAGAGGTCGTTACAAAAATTCCATAGAAAATCAAATGTTTTCCCCCGCCCCCGGGCAGTTGAGCAGTCCCGAACCGGCCCAAAGCCACGACATTTAGGTCGCGGCGGGCGGGCGGAGTGAATCCCGGGGGTGCAGGGGGGCGCAAGCCCCTGCTCTTTTTGCCTTCGATTTGCCAAAGAGGCATGCATGTTGCTCTGACCCCAAAAGAAACGGGAACAGAAAACGGGAGAGCAATATGCAAATCGATCTGAATGTGGACATGGGTGAAAGCTTCGGGATGTACAGCCTGGGAGATGACGAGGGATTCATGCCTTTCATTTCCAGCGCCAATGTCGCATGCGGATTCCATGCGGGGGATCCGTGCGTGATGAAAAAGACGGTGGCTTTGGCCAAAAATCATGCTGTTTCGGTGGGGGCTCATCCGGGGCTTCCCGATCTGCAGGGTTTCGGCCGCAGAATGATGGATCTTTCCCTGGATGAACTCTATTGCGATCTGATGTACCAGATCGGCGCTCTTCAGGCCTTCGTCGGCGCGGCCGGTATGCGGCTTCACCACGTAAAACCCCACGGCAAACTCTACGGGATGGCCCACATGCGGGAGGAGGTGGCACAGACGATCTGCCGGGTCATCCGGGATATCGACGGGGACCTGTTTCTCTACTGCATGAAAAAGGGTTTTCTAGGAGAGATCGCCGCGGAGTTTGGAATTCGAACGATCTTCGAAGTCTATTCCGACCTGGATTACGACCGGGATGGGAACCTCGTGATCACGAGGCAGCATGAAGTTCACGAACCCGCTGCGGTCGCGGAAAGAGTCGTTGGCATGTTGCGTGACGGCACGGTGACGACTACGGCCGGGACGAAGCTCGCCATCGAAGGCAGTTCGGTTTGCGTACACTCGGACAGCCCGAACGCTCTTGCCATCGTGAGAGCAGTTCGGGAAGCAATCATCGGCAACGGCTTCGCGATCGCTTCTCCCTAAGAGATAGAGACGCCGCCATCAGTCACGGCGAAGAAAGGAGGAGTGAGCATCCCCCCTGCGGTCGGACCGGATAGTTTTGGGTCTTGCGGAAACGATCCTCACGAATGGAGAGGTTGAGAATGGAAGACAATAAATATGACGTGATTTTGGACACCTTGCCGGCAACGGCGACGCGCCTGGAAGTCTTGTTCCGCCAGGCGGGAGACGGATTTCTCCAGGTAGAGTACGGCAGAATTCAACGGGCGAATCTGCTCGATTCCTTCAGGATGCAGACCATTGATGCGAAAGTAAGAGAGGCTGCGCCCAAAGGATTCATCGAAACACTTCCGGGCATCAGGACCAACATGATCCACTTCGACCCGGAAGAACTCGACGTGCGAAGGCTCATCGAGATGATCAAGGGGTTCGAAGAGGAACTCGCCGACGTCGATCACATTGCGATGCCCTCCCGTTTGATTCATCTGCCGATCGCGTTCGAAGACAGCGAGACGAAAAAGGCGGTGGCAAAATACGTCAAAGAGGTGAGGCCGGATGCTCCCAACGTGATCGACGGCTACAACCTCGAATATATCGCCATGTGCAACGGCATCACGGCAGCAGAGGTAAAAAAGACGCTGCTCGGAACGCAGTGGTATAACTCGGGCGGCGGCTTCTGGCCGGGGGGCGGATTTTTCTGGCCCATGGATCCGCGGTGCGCGATCGTCGTTCCCAAATACAACCCTCCCAGAACCTGGACTCCGGAGGGCACGGTCGGGATCGGAGGCCCCTGCGTTTTCACCTATACGACGGCCACAGGCGGCGGCTATCAACTGTTTGGAAGAACCATCCCCGTCTTCCAGTTTGCCCAGAAACATCCCCTGTTCAAAAATTCTCCCTTCCTCTATGTGAACGGCGATCGCATCCAGTTTCACGAGACCAGTGAACAGGAAGTCCTGGATATCTTCGATCACGTCCACGAAAAGGCCGACTACGAATACCAGATCGAAGAAGGTCGAATCGTGGTCAAGGATTACCTGGCCTTCGTCAACTCCCCTGAAGTGAAGAAGGGTACCGAAGAATTCCAGGCAAAGCAGGCCGAAGGTGTGAAAAAGGCCCCTCGCCTCTAGGACGACCAAGGAGAGAGCACATATGTTGAAGATCACAAAACCAGGCATTGAAACGATCGTAGAAGACTGGCCCGGAAGGCTCGGCTATTTGAGCAAAGGCATGGCGGCCTCGGGGGCGATGGACAACATGTCGCTGCAGTTTGCCAATCTCCTGGTCGGCAACGCAATAAATGAGGCCGGGCTGGAAATTGCGGGCGGCTACTTCGAAGCCGAGTTTCAAAAAGATACGGTCATGAGCCTTTGCGGCACGGATATGAAACCGACCCTCAACGGCAGCGCGATTCCGATGTGGGAGTCCGTTCCGGTGAAACAGGGTGATGTGCTCGCAGTGGGGGTTTTTGGCGAGTTCGGATTTCGCTCCAATCTCGCAGTAGCCGGCGGGTTCGACGTCCCGGCCTACCTGGGCAGTAAATCCACCTGCATTTTCGGCGGCTATGGCGGTTTCCACGGCAGAAAGCTGGCCGCGGGGGATATCCTCAAGATGGGCGAGCCTCTCCGCAATCTTGACAGCCTTACCGGCCGCAAGCTCAAGAAACAGTACCTGCCGCAATACTCCCGCGTATGGGAACTCAGGGCGGTTCCCGGCCCCAATACCTGTCCCGATTACGTGACCCGGGAGGGGATGGATTACCTCTACGAACACGAACACAAGGTGCAGCACACCTCCAACCGTTCGGCATACCGCATCGAGCCGGTTCCCCGGTATTTCTTTGCCCGCACCGATGGTGGAGTGGGCGGAAGTCATCCGTCAAACATCGTGGACCACGGGTATGCCATAAGGGGCACCATGAACGTGTGCGGTGATACCCCCATTCTTCTGATCGGCGACGGACCGACCCTGGGCGGCTACATCAATGTGCTTCACGTCATCTATGCCGATCTCTGGAAAATCGGTCAAGGCACTCCCAGTCGGGATAAATTCAAATTCACCCTTTGCACCCGTGAGCAGGCCATCGAAGAGCGCAGGAAGCAAAAAGCCCTCTACACCGAGGAAGCCGTGACGCGCGGATAAAGCCGATGATCGTTTACAAAATTTTTTGAGGAGGAAAACAATGGAGCACAACGTCAATGCCCCCATGCCCGGTCTGGTGGCCAGAGTGGTCGTTAACGTGGGCGATACGGTCGGCCAGGGTCAGGAGGTTGCGGTAATAAACTGCATGAAGACCGAAATCTCGGTAACCGCGGAACAGGCCGGGGCGGTAAAAACGATTCGAGTAAAAGAATGGGATGAAATACAGGTAGGCGATCCGATGGTCGTACTGGAGGTATAGCGGATTGGGCGCTGACGCCCTAAAATAGGCAAAACGGGAGGACAATTCATGGAAGTCAATGAAGTCGATAGCAGTCCGAAAATTGCCGATGCCGGAGCGGGAGGGTGGATAGCTTATTCCATCGCCACCTGGATGGCATGGGCACTACTGGTAGGATTGGTCAATCAGAAAGCGACCCTTTTCATGGCTTGTATATCTCTGGCCTGTACGATCCCTTATCTGGGCGCGGCCATTACTCAGCTCAAGCTGGGAAATCTCGTGGGCGGCGTCACATGGTTGTATTTCGGTTCGTTTTTCGCCTTCTGTTCGGCGTTAAACTATTTTGTGAGCTATTTTGCTCCGATCTATGGCTGGAGCCTGGATACCCGGGTGCTCGGCTTCGAATGGGCGGTCCTCGGGGTGATGCTGGTCGCGACCACACCCGTATTCCTGAAGTACACACCCGCGGCGGCCTCTATCTCCGTCATTGGCGCCGATGTCGGCATTGCCTTTCTGGCACTCGTTTACTGGGGTATCGGCGGAGGCGCGGTGGCTCAGATAAGCGGATGGGGATTTTTCGTTGCAGGCCTGTTTGGTATGATAATGGCTGTTGGAAGTCTTTTGTCGGGCGCCGGAATGAGGTTCCCGATGGGGAAACCGATACTGTCGTAAGATGAACAGGATTAAAAAGATGAAGAAACTTCTTGTAGCAAACAGAGGGGAAATCGCCTTACGGATATTCAAAGCCGCCCGAGAATTGGGTCTACGGACTGTGGCGATCTATTCGGAGGCAGATGAAGGGGCGCCCCACGTTCGTGAGGCCGATGAAGCCGTCTGTGTCGGCAAGGCCCCGCCTCCCATGAGCTACTTGAATATTCCCAATATCCTCCAGGCGATCCACACCACCGGGGCGGACGCGGTCCACCCCGGCTATGGATTCCTGTCGGAAAACGCGCAGTTTGCCAAAGCCGTGGAGGAAAACGGCGCCACCTGGGTGGGTCCCTCCCCCTCCGTGCTGCAAACAATCGAGTCCAAATCTT
This sequence comes from Syntrophobacteraceae bacterium, assembly GCA_049964955.1. Lineage (GTDB taxonomy): Bacteria > Desulfobacterota > Syntrophobacteria > Syntrophobacterales > Syntrophobacteraceae > SbD1. Next base: position 939 of record JBMFWU010000166.1, on the reverse strand, counting down.
ACTGTAGAGAATTGGGAACCCGGGTGGGGGTGCCGATCACCCCCGGCAGTGCGGGAAACATCTCCGATCCGCTCCAGATCGAAAGGCTTCTTACCCGGCTTGGCCCCCCGCTCCTGGTAAAGCTCGATAAGGGCGGCGGCGGGAAGGGAATCCAGGCCATACGAAATGCCGAAGATATCCCGAAGGTTCTGGAAGCCTCTCAGCGCATGGGCAAAGTCGCCTTTGGCTCCTCCGAGTGCTACGTGGAGAAGATGCTCTCCAATACCAAACATATCGAAGTTCAGTGCCTGGGGGACACCCGAGGGAATTTCATCGCCCTTGGCGAACGGGAATGCTCGGTTCAGCGAAAATACCAAAAAGTTGTGGAAGAAGCTCCCTCGCCTGTTGTGACGCCGGAAGAGCGGGAAAAGCTATATGGATGGGCAGTAAAAATTCTGCGTGAGATGGGCTACAGGAATGCCGGAACCGTCGAGTTTCTGCGCTCCGAAGATGGGGCCTACTACTTCATGGAGGTCAATGCCCGCATCCAGGTCGAACATCCGGTTACCGAGATGGTCACCGGTGTCGACCTGGTGAAACAGCAGCTCCGGGTCGCCATGGGGGAACAGCTGGGGATGACTCAGGACGATGTTTCCATGGATGGAAATGCCATCGAGTTGCGCATCTACGCTGAAGATCCGGTGACCTCCATGCCTTCTCCCGGGACCATCCAAACCATCAGGTTCCCTGAGCGGTCTCGGCACATCCGATTGGATCATGCCATCGAACCGGGTCTCAAGGTGTCGCCCTTCTATGACCCCATGCTGGCAAAGTTGATCGTCTGGGGGGCGCACCGGCGCGAAGCGATCGATCGTCTCAAACACTCGTTGACGCAGTTCGAAATAGAGGGCGTTAAGACCACGATCCCCCTGGGCTCGGCGATCGTGCACAGCCGTGAAT
>JBMFWU010000165.1:0-11875 GCA_049964955.1 Syntrophobacteraceae bacterium | reverse complement strand
TCGTGCGTGTCCTTGAATTCATCTACGGCATATCATTGGCGGAACACATTCAAGATATTGCAAAGGTAAATGATCACAAGACATATTTCTATCTTCACTTTCGTGAAATTTTAAATAATTACATCGAATGTATCGACGCTATCCGCTTCCTCCACGATCACGGCGAAAAGCACGGAGACATTCGAAGGGACCATATCCTTATTGACCGCGAGAGCGGAAAATACCGTTGGATCGACTTCGATTACAATTTCCGTCATAGGGAAAGTCTGTACGGCTACGATCTGTATGGCCTTGGAAATGTTTTGCTATATCTGACAGGTATGGGAGATATTTTATATCAGGACCTGAGATTGTCGGATCACCCCTCCTTGCCAACTCTTTCCGACGGGGACGTCAATATCGTTTTCAATAACCGAATCGCAAATCTCAGAAAAATCCATCCCTATATTCCTGAACGTCTGAATCGAATCCTGATGCATTTTTCGAGGGGCGCCAACGTTTTTTACGACCATACCACTCAGTTACTCGACGATCTGCGCGAGGTACTCCCCGAGCTTCCTGCATAATGCTAAAAGGAACATAGCGAAATGGACCTCGAAATCAATCGCAACATCTTGATCGCCGCAGATGAATCTGAAAATTCGAAACGCGCCGTCGTTTATGTCGGTAAGCTTCTCGGGGGCGTCAAAGGATTTAGGGTAACCATACTGCACGTGATTCGCGCGCCTGAAGATGACTATTTTTCGCAAGACGATGATAAAGACCGGTTGTACGGCGAACACTGTCAAAGAGTCGCCGGGATGCTGGAGGAGTATAGAAGCATTTTGATCGACGCCGGATTTGCCCCCGAAGACGTATCGACCAGTTCGACCACCCAACCTTGCCCTTCGATGGCGGAACGTATTCTGGCGGAAAGGGAGAGTGCGCAATACTCCACTCTGGTTGTTGGAAGAAAGGGGCTCAGTCATAAGGAAGAATTCCTGTTTGGAAGCGTTTCCGGCAGGATCGTGAGAACAGCCAGAAATTGCGCCGTATGGGTGGTTGAATGATCGCCCGGCATCTTCGATTGTCCGCCCGTCTATTTCCCCGGCCTCACCCATTTTGCCAGCTTATGTATGACGAACTTCTTTGATTTCGCGTCATAGTGACCGGAGAAGACCACCCAGTCTCCGTTATGAAATTTGGAGAAAACGTCGCCGGGCTGTATGGCTTTTTTCGGGGAATCCAGGCAGTCGCCTGCGGCCTGATCTGCATTGCATCTCGAATATTCCACGGTTTTCGTGAGATGGAAGGTGACATTATAGCCGAAGAACTGCTGAAAGGCGGTTTCGGCCCGGTCGACTTCAATTTTCAGGGTTTGGCTGCCCTTGTTTCCTGCCCGGAAGACTCCGAACGTTTCAAAGGTCCCGTTGGTTTTGGCCGCCCGTTCGAAGGAAGCGTTCCAGTAGGCAAGAGCCAAACCAGTGGAAAGAAGCAAAAAGAGCGAGACATAGCCCCCGATCATGGTTCCCTGCCGCATGGCGGACACTCCTTTTTTTTCGATCATCCCTTCGGCTGTTTTCCCAACCAACGCGTGTAGTTGATGATGTTCCAAGTCTCTTTCGGGGTCACTGTCTCGACCAGGGGTGGCATTTTCTTGCGGCCGAACAGGATGATTTTGAATAATTGGCCGTCACTTTGGGACTGGACTTTGGAGCTTTTGAGGTCGAAGGGAAGAGGGACGAAGCTCTGCCCGACAGTGCCGAGCCCGTCTGCGGCCGGGCCATGGCACTGGATGCAATACCAGTTGTACTTGATCTGACCTACCCTGGCAGAGGCGAGACTGTAGGCTATCGGGTTCTTCATATCCTTTGCTTTGGCTATCCGGAGGAATTCTACTCCGCCCTCGACCGGCACGGTTCCTTCAGCCATTTTCGGTTCGACGATTTCGTAGGTATGAACCGCTTCATCCTTGGTCATTCGGGCATAGGAACAGCCGAAAAGCATTTGGGCACCGATGAGAACGGCAGCCCACCGGGTAAATTCGGACCTTTTCATTTCTTTTCCTCCCCCGGGATGACCGGTTCCCCTTCGGCCCTCCCGACATGCTGCTTCGGGACTCGCCCTTTTTGCAAAAACGGATGCGACCCCAGGCCCGGGTATTCCAGGCCGCCCGACGTCGAGTACCTGGACTCGCCCGGAATGCTTGGCACGGAGCCCGTATCCCAGTGCGGAGGCCATTTGTAGCCCACAGTGAAATAGAGCACGAGCGCCCAGACGACTACGCCTATGCTCAAACCCGATACTACCAGAATGGAGGTTAGAAGCTCCCTGTCGATATTCTTGTATAAGCTCATGGCCGATTCCTCTCCTTACCCCAGAGCTCCTCCGTAGAGACCGATAATGACGTAGTAGAGAAAAAAACTCAGAATAACGATCGCAAAGAGGGCCACGACCCAGGGGAAGACGGGGTTTCGCACAAGGTCGCGAAAAGTCGGGACTTCGTAGCCCCTGGCCTCCGGAATCTCTTTTTGCGCCTCCCCTTTGCGAACCCGGTCATAGAGCCCCCAGGTCAGGTAGGTCAAAAGCACGGTTACGACACCTGCGAAAAAGACGAGGAACCAGTACATGAGGGGTTGCAGGGCGAAAAAAACCGAAGCCATGTCTCATCTCGCAGTTCATTTGAAAAGCAGTACCAGAAACGGACTCACAATTACCGAAACACCCAGGGCGAGAATCACGAGCAGTGCGAATCTTTGCGCCCTTGATTTCGCGGGTGGCGCGGGCAGCGGGGCAAAATGCTCCTCGGACAGGGGCAAAAACCTTGCCCTTTCCTGGTTCGCAAACTGTCCCGATTTCACCGAAACGATGAAAACGGCCACGCTCACGAGGACGGACAGGGACGTAATTCCTATCCAGGTCATGTAAATTTTCATTTTCCGCCTCCCTTCTTCTCTTCCTGGGGAAGTTTGGCCGGGGGAAGTTTGGGAACCGCGGTGTTTCCCTTACCTTCAAACGAGGCCTCTATCCCCTTGGGCGGTTTTCCCGAGTCGGTCTGGCCGATGAAATAGACGGCCACGTAGTTTCCGACATCCCATATGTAATGGGATTCGAGATAGTCCTTGAAGTAGGGCATGGCCGTCCCGGTAATTCCGTTCATGATCTGGTAGCAGAGAATGCCCCCGGAGATGCCTCTGCCTTTAAGGATCGTGAAATTCAGCGGGGGCGGGTAGAGATAGGTGGAGGCAGGCCCCATGCCGTCTCCCACCGGGCCGTGGCAGCCGATACAAAAGTATTGGAAAAACCGCTCTCCGCGCGCAAGGCTTGCGCGGGTCGTGTAATAGGGGTTGGGGACCGTCCGCCAGCCTTTGGGGACATGGGAATGCAGCCATTTGACATTCCCGTCCGGGCCGGATTCATAGGCCTTCATGGCCTGTTTTTTCCAGTATTCCTGCCTCTTCATTCGGAAATCGGCCATTTTAAAACCGAGGCCCTGGACGTAGGCTATAAGCGCATTGATATCATAAGGCCCCAGAAAGGCCCACGTCGGCATTATGGAATAGGGGCTGGTGAAGCGCGGGTTTACGAAATGGGCCACCTGCGAGTCGTTGGGGTGATGGCCGCCTTCCTGCGCGAGATCGGGCCCCGTGCGCTCCGTTCCGACCAGGTGCGGGTTATCGGAGACGTAGTCGCCTTCCTCGGAGATCCTGCCCTGGAGGGATTCGAAATCGAGGTTTCTCACAAACTGGGTGTGGCAATAGGTGCAACCATTCTGCACGTAAACAAGCCGGCCGTAGTTTTCGAGTTTTGTCCTCGCACGCCATATATCCGAAGGCTGGCTGCTCATCACGAGCCAGGGCATCACGGCCGATACCCCGAAAGTGGCTGCGAATATTGCCATGCTTCCGATTACGACGACCCAGGGGTTCATTTTCATGGCAGCGCACCGCTTTCTGCTTCCCGGATTTCCCGGGCGGTGTATTTTACCGGCCAGAAGCTCCTGACAACATTATAGAGGCCGATATAGGCGCCTCCCACAATGAGTACTCCGATGCCTGCCCGCAGGATCATATAGACATGGATCTGGGGCAGGGCTTTCTGAACCGCTTCGGCGTTTCGCCACGAGTTGCCCTGGATCAGGCCGGCGATCGTGAGTACCGCCAGAAAACCCGCCATTCCCAAAAGGACCAGCCAATATTGAATGTCGGCCAAAACAGTGCTGTAGATGGGCCTGCCTGTGATTCTCGGAATTATGAACCACATGCCGCCGAGTGCTATTGTGCCGGCAAAGCCCAGCACCCCCAGGTGGGAATGGCCCACGGTCCAGTTGTTGAGGTGCGTGACTCTTTGCACGATAGGCAGCGCCTGAAGCGGCCCCTGCGTGCAAACAAGCAGGTACCACACGAGACCGGCCATGACGAATTTTCCGCCCATGTTCGCGTGGATGTATCCCAGGCGGCCGCGCGCGGTCAGCCAGAGATTGAACAGGACGATATAGACCGGAACGAACATGGCTATGCTGTCCGTTATGGCCAGCATCTTGAGCCAGGTCGGAATGGGGGTTTGCAGAATGTGATGGGCGCCAAGGGTGTTGTAGATGACCAGAATGCTCCAGAACCCGATGAGGGAAAGCGTGTGGCTGTAGAGAGGAGCGCGGACCACGATCGGGATCACGTAATAGGCTACGGCTGCGGCTACGGCCAGAGGGGTCAGGAAAAGTCCCACCAGACTGTGTCCGTAGAACCAGGCGAGCTGGGCGTCGGCAAGACCCGTGATCGCACCGGTCGAGGGGTCCCAGACGGCGTTTCCGAAAAAGTAAGTCCCGAAAATGAACACCATGGTGGCAAGGATATACCAGACCGAAACATACAGGGTCGGCTCCTTCCTTGTTATCGCCGCCCGGGTGAGATTTGCCGCCATGAGAACAAGGGCGATCAGGAGTGCTATGTCCACCGGCCAGATCCATTCGGCGTATTCCCTTCCCTGGGAATAGCCCAGGGCCAAGGTGACCGTACCCGCAATGACAGTGCCGTTCCAGATGGCCAGGGAAGCAGCCCCAGCCGTTCGGAGATGCGGGATTTGCAAAGGGTCGGGAGGATGTAATGCGAGGCCGCGAGGAGCATGGTTCCGACGAAGCCGAAAATCACAAGGTTGGTGTGCATGGGACGAATTCTTCCGAACACCAGGAACGGGATGTTGTCGAGAAGATCGGGCGCCATCATGTGCGTTGCATCGATGAATCCCGCCGTCGTTCCCAGGGCGAACCAGGCCGCGGCGCTCACAAAAAACCATTTGACCGTAGTGTGCTTCTTGATTTCCACTATTTTTCCCCTTTGTTCCCGATCAATGGTGACAGGAAAGATAGCAGTCCGTGATCGCGTGATGGGACCTGTGGCAGCTAACGCAGAAACCCATCCCGAAATGCTTCGTTTTCAGCCGGTCAAGGGTCTCGACCGGCCAGTGGCAGTGATCGCAGTCGACTTTGGCCCATTTGACGTGGGGCTGGTGGCGAAACTTCACGTAATCGGGCACGAAAAATACCCTGTTCCAGATTACCGGGATTCCGCTGGCGTAATGCTCCCGCTCGACGGTAAGCCACGGGTTCAACGGAATGACATGCTTGTGGCAGAACATGCATTTTTCAACCGAGGGCAGCCCGGCATTTTTGCCCCGTTCGGCAAAAGGGTGGCAAAATCGGCAGTTTATGCCCTTCACTCCGGCGTGAACCCGGTGGCTGAAGGGGACCGGCTGCTTCGGGCCGATCATCGCGTCCGGCATTACCCAGAACAGGTAGACCATCGCGCCTATCATCGCCAGGCAGACCACCAGGACGCTCAGCCCGAACCTGATCTTCCAGTCGCTTGCGCGCCGACTGGGTTTATCCTCATTTTGGTCGTTATCCGGCATGCTCTGCACCTGTCATTTCCTGCCCAGCTCTTTGAAGCTTTTCTCAAGAAGTGGGTCCGAGAGAGGCAAGAGGGGATAAGAACGTAAAAAAATCAGCATGCACAGGCCCATCAGCCCCAGAAAACCCAACGTGACCAAGGCTTCCAACCAGCCCAACGGAACCCCTCCGCTATGCCGGAGGGATGGGACGATCAGGACATATTTTTCCAGCCACATCCCCGTCATGATGAAAAGAGCCACTGCCGCCAGCGCATAGGGCTTGAACTTCACTTCCCGGCTGAGCAGTACGACAAAGGGGAACAGCAGTGTGAGGAGGCCTGCGGCTATCGATATGCCTTCCCAGGGAGCGAAGCGGAACCGCGTAATGAGAAATTTTGTCTCATCCGGTTTGTTTCCGTACCAGATCAAAAGATATTGAGAAAAAAAGAAGTCGCCGAAAACCATTAGAAAACCGAAAAGGGTCATCCCCAGGGAATGGAAATGTTCCGGTTTGACGTGCCTGCCAAGAGGGGTTTTGTAGAAGGCCAGACCGGCGCTCACAGCGAGTGCGGCAATTGCGGTATAGAGGCAGCCCGTAAAGAAATAGGGACCGAAAAGAGTGCTCACCCACTTGGGCGAAAGCGACATCACGAGGTCCCACGAGATAATCGTCATGATGAGCACGTAGAGGCCGGTATAGAGGATCGAGGCGCCGAACTGTGCTTTCCAGAGCCTTGCGGTTTTCTCCTCCGGGATTCCGCCGTTTCGAACGATTTCGATGTCCCCTTTCAGCGAGAAGTATATGATCGCAAAGGCCGAGAGGATAAGAAGCAGCGTCAGGCCGCCTTCTCTTCCGAAAAAGAAGGGGACGTTCAAATAGAGGGCTTTTTGCGGCACCGGCGACCCGATTCAGGGCAAAAGATGCTTTCGCCCCCAGTAGATCAGCCAGAAGAGCAGCCAGGAGATCGGGAGGAAGGCGGCAGGGGCTTCCGCCAGGCGTTTGAAAGGCCTTATCCACATGGCGTTTGTCAGGTTCATCATGCTTAGAAGAAAGATGGAGCCGAAGGCGAGGCCGGTCCAGAAAACATAATTGGAAAGAAAAATCTGAAAGCCTCTTTGCGCGTGCCCGTCCAGGACGCTGTAGAGAAAGGCCGCCGTTCCCGCCGCCATGAAAAGAAGGCAAACGAGGATCAAAACGGGGAATTTGCTTCCGGAATAGAACCTGCGCTCGTCTTCAGGAATCGACTTCATCGATTTTCTCCGCTTTGCTGAAGATTTCGAGCACATACTTTCTCTCCCCCCGGGAGCAGGTGACGACTATTCCAAAGCGGTCCACCGTAAAACGGGGGTCGCAGAGGGGGGGAGGGTCCAACCGCTTTTTGCGCGCGAGGATCAATACTCCGAAAAAACTGGCGATAACCGCGGCAAGAAGGGTCCACTCGTAGGCTATCACGCTGTAGGGTACCCAGGCCGTAAAGGGTTTCCCCCAAACGTCCGGTTCCCAGACCGAAGCCGTGGCAATACAGAGAAAATAGGCGAAAACCAGGCCGAAAAGCCCTCCCGCCAAGGTAAAGAAACGGATCGCCGAACGCTTCATCCCCAGTTTTTTCCGAATTTCCTCGTTGGGGGCCGGCGAATGGACCCGTTCGATCGGAATACGGATCTTCGAAAGGCCCTCGATGGCCTCCAAAAGATTATCGAGACGGTCGAAAACGCCCATGATGCCGATCTGGTCGCTGCTCATTTCGCCCTCCCTTCCGACGCGCCCGGCGGAGTCAACTCTTCCTTTGTTTCCGTGATGGAAATGGTGGGGATCGTTTTCGAATACACCAGGAAAAGCAGGAAAAAGAAGCTGATCGATCCGCCCAGAATGCCCCATTCAACGAGTGAGGGCCAATACCAGCCCCAGTCGTAGGGAATCCAGTCGTGGGCCGGCGGGCCGATGATGATGATGAACCGCTCGAGCCACATCCCGATGTTCATGACGATCGAAATGATGAACAGAAAAGACAGGTTGGTCCTTATGCTTTTGAACGAAAACAGGAACGGGACTGCTATGACGCTCACGACCACGAACCAGAAGATGGGGGGATAGAGACCCGTTACCGCGCGAAGTTTGAAAGTCATCATCTCGGTGGGGTCCGATCCATACCAGGACATGAAGAACTCGACCAGATAATCGTAGAGCATAAGGAATGCCGTCGAGATAAGGATTTTGGCTATGTTTTCGATTACATCGACGGTAATGATTTTTTCGAGCCTGTAGATGCGGCGCATGGGAATTATGAGCGTAAGAAGCATGGCGAGCCCCGAATGGAGCGCTCCGACCATGAAGTATGGGCCCCAGATGGTGCTGTGGTAACCCGGAACGATGGTAAGGGCGTAATCCCAGGAGACGATGCTCGCCACACACGGCACGAATGCCACGGTAATCGCGGAAAACAGGATGTAGGAGGATTCAAAAGGGCGCCACTGGGTCTGGGTGGACCTCCAGCCGAAGGAGAGCAGCCGGTAGAGCTTTTTTTCAGGCCGCTCACTTGATCCCGCACGACGGCCAGGTCGGGGTAGACTCCCGTATACCAGGACAAAAGGCTGAGGGTAAAATACCCCGAAGCGGCCCAGAAATCGAAAATGAGAGGCGACTGAAAGTTGGGCCAAAGGGTCCGTGAGTTGGGATAGGGGAAGAGCCAATACCAGATCCACACCCTCCCCAGGTGGTCTGAGAAATCGGGTCGGGAAGTTCCTGGAGCCAGGGGCGATTGGCCATCCGGCCGTCGAAAAACTGGATGGTCGGGTAGGTGGTAAACAAAAGGTGTCCTTCTTTTGCCGCCCCCGGACTCGAAGGAGAAGGAAAGCTGAAGCCGGTGAAGGATACCGAAGGCGGTTTGGCGTTCGAGGCATTGTCAGCGGCCTGCCACCTTCCGCCTTTCTGCACCGATTCGAGCCAGAAATACTCGAAGGACTTGCCTTTCCCGGAAGCCTTCCATTCGCTTTGCCAGGAGTCCTGATGCTTTCGGCGGCTCTCTGGGGAGGTTTTTTCACGGATATCGGTCGTCAGAGCACCCTATTTTTTTCCTATTCCGTGTGGATCCTCGCTTCACCGGTTGTCTTCTACTGCGGATGGCCCATTTTGCGGGGGGCTTTTGCCAGTGTGAATCACTGGACGGCCACCATGGATACGCAAACTGCCACCGGGGTGCTCGCGGCCTATTTCTACAGCGTGGTTGCCATGCTTCGAGGGAGCCTCAATGTTTATTTCGACACCGCCGCGATGCTCGTAACGCTCATCCTGATTGGACGGTTCGTTGAGGCCCGCGCCAAGGAGAAGATATCCGGGGATATCACCGCTCTATTCCGCGCATCGAGCGGAAAGGTCCGGGTCCTGAAAGATGGCAGGGAAACTTGGGTGGCTTCCGGCGAGGTTTTACGAGGCGACCTGTTTCTGAGCCTCCCCGGTGAGCGCATACCGGTTGACGCACGCATCGTTTCCGGGGATGCGCTCTTCGATGAATCCCTTATGACCGGGGAATCGCGCCCCGTAAGGAAAGGCCCGGGCTCCGAGGTTTCGGCGGGCGTTCTCCTGCTGGACGGAAAGGCGCGGTTCGAAGTTGTGCGGCCAGGCGGCGAGAGTTCCCTCGATCAAATGATCGTCCTCATACGGGAGGCGCTTTCGGCCAAAAACGGATTTGAACTGCTGGCCGACCGGATCATGAGGGTTGCCGTTCCGGGCGTGCTGGGATTGGCCGCTCTCACTTTCCTACTGCTCCTGTATCTTTCGAAATCCGCCGGCGAGGCCCTGTTGCGGGCCATAACGGTACTGGTCATAACGTGTCCGTGCGCGCTCGGAATCGCCACGCCGCTTGCCCGGGTGAGCGCAATCGCGAGGGCGCGGGCCTCGGGGCTTCTGATCCGAAACCCGGCGGCCCTGGAGAGTGCGGATCGCCTGGATGTGATGATTTTCGATAAAACCGGGACTCTTACCGAAGGAAGCTACGTGCTGCGCGAAACGGCAACCTCCGGTGCGGAAATAGAGGAAGTTTTGCGCAGAGTGGCGTCCGCGGAGAGTCGATCCGATCATTTCCTGGCCCGCGAGATCGTAAAGGCAGCGCGCCTGCGGGCAATCGACCTGGAAGAAGTCGTTGGTTTTAAAGCCCTGGAGGGGCTCGGGATAATCGCCGAAACCCGCTCCGGAGAGGTGATCGCCGGCGCCCGAAAACTCATGGTCGATCGCGGGCTGCAATTTCCGGAGGAACTGAGCGAGCGGGCGCGCCTCCTTGAGGAGTCCGGATCGACGATCGTATTTTCCGCGTGGGACTGTGCGGTCAGGGGATTTTTCGCCTTCGGCGACAAGCTGCGGGAGAATGCGGTAGAAATCGTCTCCCGGCTTCGCTCGGAAGGCATCCAGGTGCGGATGATCTCGGGGGATTCGCAAGCGACTACGCGGGCATTCGCTCTCCAGGCCGGGGCGGATGGGTTTGCGGGAGAAAAGCGGCCCCGGGACAAGGTCCAAATAATCGAAGAACTCCAGGCGCAGGGGAAACGTGTCGCAATGGTCGGTGACGGGATGAACGACGCGGCCGCGCTGGCTCGCGCCGACCTTGGAATCGCGTTCGGAGCAGGGGCGAACCTTGTCCGGGAATGTTCCGATGCGGCGGTCATCGGGGACGATCTGACAAAGATAGGCGAATTGCTGGAGCTATCCAGGTTTTCGTCCAAAATTACAAGGCAAAGCCTCTTCTTTTCCTTTTTCTACAACATTCTTGGAATTCCGTTTGCCGCAGCCGGCCTTCTAAATCCGATGATAGCCGCCTGCGCCATGTTTTTGAGCAGCGTGACCGTTATCTCCAATGCATTGAGGATTTCCAGGTTCAGCGGCAAAGAAAGTTGATGTGCGCTTCGGTGGGTTCATTTCAATTGAAGATTGGGGTTGAAAAACCAGAAGTAAAGCACAAAAGGAATCAGGAAGACGGCGGCAAAGAATACGACCATACAGACAGTTGAAAGCAAGGTTAACTGTTCACTTTGATCTGTCGCCCCGGGATGGGAGCCGGGATCAATTTCGCCGGACCGGTGTTTCTTCTCCTCCATAATCGGATTTCCCTCCGTGAACGATCTACCGGAAAAAGATGCGTGAAATTTGATGTGCTGTTAGAGAAACGGCCATGAAAATCATCAGAACTCCTGAGAGGAGGTCGGCCTGCCGGCTGTAGTGCCGGGCAAGTCCTGAAGCTCCGCTTCCTACGATCAGAAGAGCGGGGAGGGTTCCGGCCGCAAAGGCCGCCAAAAGAAGGCCTCCCTGCACTGCGCCTCCCGAGGGCAACGCCAGTGCGAAGGCCGCATAGGAGATCCCGCATGGAAGCAATCCAAATAGGAGTCCGGCGAGAAACATTCCGAAATGGGTTTTCTTTGCCAGCGCATATCTCAGAACGCCCCCCGATCCCGGAATGACATCCGGCCGGGCCAGGAGCATCCAGGAGGGTTCCGCGATGACTTTGAGTCGGGCAAGGCCGAACCACACGAGAACCGTTGCGGCTACCAGCGCGAAACCGATCTGGATTCGAACCATCCCTGCGAGATGATCCACACCGGGGGCCAGGCGTTTGTTTCAATCCCGCCCCCACTGCCCCGACGGTTGCGCCTATGGCCACATACGTCAACGTTCTTCCCAGGTGATAGAAGGCATGCGAGGCGAGCTTTCCCGTACTGCCGGGCAAAGCGAGCACAAGAGGTCCGCACATTCCCAGGCAATGTCCGCTGCCCACAAAGCCCAGAGCCAACATGGAGTATAGATCCGGATTGTTCACGTCTCAGCCGATCCGGTAGGTATCTATCGGTTCAAAGGTGTGTCCCTTCGGTCTGGCCCAATGGAAAGCACCCGCAAGGGCAAAGTCAAGGCCTTGCGATCTGTCCCTCAGGGTAGATTTGTTCTTTAGCCGAAAAGCGAAAAAGTCCACCGCAGAGTCGCAGAGAGCGCAGAGTCAAATCCAACTTAGCGCCCTCGGCCCCCTCT
>JBMFWU010000164.1:0-11957 GCA_049964955.1 Syntrophobacteraceae bacterium | reverse complement strand
CGTCTTGAAGCCCTTTGGGAACTCAGCAAGATGAGCCAGGCCTCGGATGAGACAATCGTGCAATTCATTCTGGGACAACAGATAAAGATTACAGGGAGCATGCTGGGCTGCCTTCGAATCGCCGGGGGGACGAGACCTCCCTTACGTTCCACTCCGCAACGGAGACGTACGTCGGTGGTTCGGAGATCGAGTGGTTCCCGTGCGACAAAGAGGAGTTTTGGACCAATGCAGGACAGACCCCGTTTGTAATGAACGGTTTCGAATACGCTGGAACCTCGTGCAATCCCGATGACGCCCTGTCCAGGGCTATGTACGTTCCAATCCTCGACTCCGGGAGAATTGCCGCCGCAGTGCTGCTCGCGGGTAAAAAGAGCGATTACGATGAATCAAACATAAGGCAGGTTTCACTCCTTTTGGAAGGGATGTGGTGGTTCATTCAGCGCCAGCGCGCAAACAACGCCCTGCGGGATGCCGAGAGGTCTCTGCGGTTAATGGCCGACTCGCTGCCTGTGCTGATTTCCTATGTTGACAGCAGTCTGCGTTATCGTTTTGTCAGTCGCGCTTATGAAAATCTCTACGGGATAGCCGCAGATAAAATCGTAGGACTTGAAGTACGGGAACTGCTCAGTCCGCCGATTTGGGAAATCGCGCGCCACCACATTGAAGAGGGTTTACAAGGTAAAGAGGTCCAGTTTGAAGTGGCGGGGCGTTTCCCGGCAGGTGAACGCTTCCTTTCAGTATATGTTATTCCCGACATAAATGGTTCCGGTGAGGTGACAGGGATTTTTGCCCTGATCCACGATCTTACGGAAAGAAAGCGTGACGAGCTGCAGGCTCAGCGGCTCCGAGACGAACTGGCCCACATCACGCGAGTCGCCTCGATGGGCGAGATATCTTCCTCGCTGGCCCATGAACTGGGCCAGCCGCTCACCGGGATAATGAGCAACACCCAGGCCGCGCGACGTTTTCTGGAAAGAGAAGAGCCGGAGCTCGAGGAGGTGAAACTGGCGCTCGATGATATCGTTGACGATTGCCGGCGCGCGGGCAATGTCATAAAGAGACTGCGCTCCATACTCAAAAAGAAGGCGTTCGAAAAAACGGAAATAAACATCAATGAAGTGGTCGAGGAGACCATCAAGCTGCTGGCAAACAATGCAATGAGAAATCATGTCACGGTGGAGACAGAATTTTCCGCCGACCTTCCTCTCCTGTCCGGTGACCGGATCCAATTACAGCAGGTGCTCATAAATCTGATGCTGAACGGTTTCGATGCGATGGTAAATCTCGACCGGGATTCTCGCCGGATGATACTCCGCACCTCAAGGGCGGTGGACCAGGTTATTGTCGAGGTCATAGACTTTGGCCAAGGCATCGATCCCGATCAGTTAGGCCGCATATTCGACCCCTTCGTGACTACGAAAGAGGAAGGCTTGGGCATGGGGCTGCCGATCAGCCGTCACATTCTGGAGGGGCATTCCGGGCAGCTTTGGGCAAAGCGCAATTCCGATTGCGGAATGACTTTTACTTTTTCCCTGCCTGTAGAGGAAATTTAGAGGAAAGACTTTCCACGGTCGATGGCATCAAGAAGGGCCTTGTCATCGAAGGGCTTTTGCAGAAAGGCGACAGCCCCTGCCTGCATGGCCTTCGCCTTTACTTCGGGGTTTTCATGCGCCGTAATGAATATCACCGGGAGATTTGCGCCGGCGCCGGACAGGATATTATAAAGCTCGAGCCCGTCCATCCCGGGCATCTGGACATCGAGAACCAAAACGCTTTTTTCTGCGGAAGAGCCGACAAGGAAATCGGCGGCGGAGGCAAATACCTCTACATCGTAACCAAATGAGGAGAGCAACCGTTTCATCGCCCTTCGGACTGAATCATCGTCGTCGACTACCGAGACCACCATTTTCGAATCTACCATGTCATCTCTCAAATCGTTTTGGGGGGAAGCCTTCACCCGTAGCAGAACACGGCAAAAACTCATTCTCTCCTTTAAACAAGGGTATCCTCAAAATCAACTGGGCAAATTCGTGTATTTATAAAGCTTAACCTCTGCCTGTGCTAATCTCTGGAAACGCCGGCCTTTTCGGCCATGCGCACCAGGGCCGCCAGCGAGTCGACCTGCATCTTTCGCATTACCTGGCCGCGGTGGACCTTTATGGTCTTCTCGACCGTGCCCAGATCGAAAGCGATCTGCTTATTGAGTTTGCCCTTGATCACCTCGGTGAGCACCTGGTATTCACGGGGCGTCAGGGAATCGATGCGCGCCTTTATCTGCCGGATTTCGTCTTCGACGAGCCTTTCCTGTCGGTCCCTTTCGATGGCTTTTTGGACTGCATCCAGCAGCAGCTGGTCTTCGAAGGGCTTTTCAATAAAATCCACAGCTCCCGCCTTCATGGCCCGCACACTCTGGGGCACGGTCCCGTGCCCGGTAAGAAAAATGATGGGAATTCTCAAATTGTCCGCCCTGAGAGCATCCTGCAGGTCAAAACCGCTGAGCCCGGGCATTCTGACGTCCAGGACAAGGCACGATGGGCCGTTGCTGCGCTTTCCGTGCAGAAAGTCCTGCGCCGATTCGAAGCACTCGACCCGCAGGCCAACCGAGCGGAAGAGCCTTTCGAGCGATTTTCTCACCGAAACACTGTCGTCAACAACGAAAACCACCGGTTCTCTTCCATCCATCATCGATCTCCGCCGAGAACGGGGCCGTACACGCCACACGGTTGGAGAGGCAGGACCGGCCCCTCCATTTGTCGGTATGTATCGGCCACGCTACGCTTGAAGCAGTACTGTCACAATTGGACTTTGGTCCAGGGTTCTTCTCCGCTGGTTTCCAAAACCAATCACTGTTTTCCCGGAAGGCGGATTATGAATCGTGCCCCTCTTCCCGGTTCGCTCTCTGCGATTATGGATCCACCGTGGCGTTCGGCAATTTTGCGGCAAATCGCGAGGCCCATCCCTGTTCCTTCGTATTCACCAGGTTTATGCAGCCTCTGAAAAGGTTTAAAGATGCGTTCGGCGTGATCGCGATCAAATCCGATGCCGTTATCCTCCACGACGATTTCGCACGTGCCCTGCCTGTCCAGATCGCCGGAAAATCGGATTCGAGGATTTGCCTCGCCATGATACTTCAAAGCATTGTCAATCAGATTTTGAAATAGCTGCAGCATCAGAGTTGCATCCGCTTCGATGGCGGGCATGTTTTGGATCTCGATTTTGCCCCCGGTCTGCTCGAGAGTCTGCGCAAAGATATCGGCCGCCGCACGGGCCAATTCACACAGATCCACTCTCTGCACTGCTTCCGGTCCGTTCGCGACCCTGGAGAACCGGAGCAAATCACGCAAAAGCCGCCGCATGCGTCCAGCAGAATCAATTACCGTATCGAGATACTGCTTCCCGGCGCTATCCATTAGCGGGCCACATTTTTTCATGGTCAGGTCACAGAAAGTCTGAATTTTGCGCAAAGGCTCCTGGAGATCATGCGAGGCGATAAAGGCAAAATCCTCCAGTTCCTGATTTATCACTTCGAGTCGCGCCGCATGGACTCTGAGTTCCTCTTCGGACTTCCTGCGCTTTACCTCCGATCGGATCGAAGCAATGCCATAAGAGAGATTCTTGGCCAGATCGTTCAGCAGTTCGGATTCCGCCCGGTCAAAGGCGTCCGGCTCCGAAGCATATATTCCAAGCGCGCCGATAACATTTCCCTCGACAATGAGAGGCAGCGAGATAGAGGAGGCGATGCCTCTTTTGGCCGCCTCCAGGCGCCAGGGCGCAAAGGAATGGTTTGTTTCGGAGTTTTGGGAAATCGCCATCCTTCCGGCGCGGATGGAAATCCCGCACGGCCCCCGGCCGCGTTCGTCGTCGGCCCACGAGCATTTGGCCAGGCGCAGATAGCCGTCATCGTATCCTGCGGAAGCAACCGGTTCGACTGTTTTCTCCCCATCGTCGCGGGCATAGCCCACCCACACCAGCCGGTATCCGCCCACACTCTCGACGATGTTGCAGGCTTGCTGCAGCAGTTCCATTTCATCGGTTTGACGAACCATCGTCTGGTTGAACCGGCTCAGGGTCCCGAACGCCCGGTCGACTTTGCGCAATTTCTCCTCGGCAATTTTTCTCGCGGTGATGTCACGGTTAACTTCGAGAAAAACCGCCGGCTTCCCGTTATCGCCGGCATGCCTTGCCCATCTGCTGTCAACCACGATGAGTTGGCCGTTCGCCTTGATGTGCCAGAGTTCGCCCTTCCACTCGCCTTCTTCGGTGACCGTTTTTTCGATGTTTTCAAGGGAATCGGGAAACTTTGTCTGCAGGAGTCGATGGCTCACCCGGCCGAGGGCTTCCTCGCGCGTAAATCCATATGTTTCCCGCGCGCCTTTGCTCCAAAAAATAACCCTTCCCTCAGAATCCCGGACAATAACGGCATCGTGGACCAAGTCGATTGTCTCGGCCTTTTCCCTCAACCGTTTCGCCATCTCAGCGTTGACGCGGACGATTCTGTGGTTTACATCAAGAATGGCTATGAGATCCGGTACACTGTTAAATGTTTGTTCCCATTCATTACTGGTTTCAAACACGGCATTTACCTTTACAGTTAGCCAAATCCTGTCAGGTTTATGAATTATCAGTGGTTCGAAGTGTTAAAAAGAGTCTATTGCAGGATCTGTTTTATAGGAATATCAATGATAAATTGAGCGCCTTCACCCGGTCTGCTCTTCGCCGTCAGGCGCCCGTTGTGCCTTTCGACTATTTTCTTGCAGATGGCAAGTCCCATACCCGTTCCTTCATATTGGCTGCTTCTGCCGTGGAGCCTCTGGAAGGGGGCGAATATCTTATCGACATATTGCTCGTCGAATCCGATGCCATTATCCTTGACCGAAATTTGGAGTGTCCCGTCGGCCGGTTGGCTCCGAACCTCGACCACGGGATGTTGGCCTTCGTTGCGAAACTTTAATGCGTTGCCGATGAGGTTCTGAAAGACCTGCCTCATCTGCGTGGGGTCTCCTTCGACAATCGGCAGTTCTGCAACCTGAACCTCAGCGCCGGTCGATTGGATTCGGAGTTCCAGATCCGAGAGCACCTCGGAAACGATTTCCCCGAGATCGACTTTTGCGAAAGGCTTGCCTTGCGTTGTGACTCGCGAATATTCCAAAAGCCCTTTGAGCAGTGACTGCATCCGCTCGGTAGCGCCCAGCATCCGGTCCAAATAGTCGCTGCCCGTCTGCCCGAGGGAATCGCCATAGTTCTTTCGAAGCATGCCGCCAAACGAGATGACCTTGCGGAGCGGCTCCTGCAGATCATGGGAAGCCATCGAGGCAAAATCCTGGAGCGCCTGGTTGCTTTGTTTTAGTCTGGTCATGAGGGCCTTCAGTGCCGCTGTCCGTTGCTCAACACGCAGCTCAAGTTCATCGCGAGATTTGCCAAGCCCCTCGATCAGCCTGATACGCTCCATGGCGATTGCAACCTGGTCGGTCACCGTTTTCATCACCAGCAAGTCATCGGATGAAAAATGAGGCCTCGTTTTGGTGCCAAAAGAAAGTGTCCCGATGAGTTTTCCTTGAACCATCAAAGGATGGCAGGCATAAGCCTGTATGCCGTAGGACTTCACCAGTTCGGTGCGGATATCGGGAGTACTGAAGATATCCTCGGCTATTATCCGTTCCCTGCCGCTGGCAACGCATCCGCATACGGCGACCCCATAATCGAGCCATTCGATTTTTTCGACCTCCTCTTGAGGGATACCGGCACAGGCATTGAGATGGAGTTTTCCGACCGTTTCATCGGCCAAAAAATTGAAAAAGCAATGGCAATCGAGATGGAGCATGACATTTGTGCAAAGTTCGTTGACAATTTTCTGCGGCTCCGGGGAGGCTAGAAGATTGCCGGCAGTCTCGGATAACAGCTTGAATTGCAGCCCGCTTCGACGAAGTTCTTCCACCATTTTCTTGCGCTCAGTGATGTCGCGGGCAATGGTCGAAGCGCCTATGATTCTTCCCGATGCATCCTTAATCGGCGATACGGATAGGGAAACTTCTATCAGGTCCCCATTTTTCCTTCTGCGGCGAGTTTCGAAGTTTTGAACGACCTCTGCGTTACGGATCCTCTTAAGAATTGACGGATATTCATTATGGACATCCGGGGGAGCCAGGATGGAGATGGGCTTTCCTATCACCTCCCCGGCACTATATCCGTACATTCCCTCTGCCGCACGGTTCCAAAATGTAATTTCTCCATCCAGATTCTTGCCGATAATCGCGTCCTCGGAGGACTCAACGATCGCCGCCAAACGAGCCAGGTCATCCTCCATCAGCTTTCGCTCTGTGATGTCGGTATTGGTTCCACACCATTGGACCACATTCCCGTAGGCATCTTTGACCGGTTCCACGCGAGTCAGAAATTGCCGAAAGTTTCCGTCAGCCCCCCGCAACGGAAACACCATGTCAAAGGCTTTCCCGGTGGCGATGGACTCCTTCCAGCGTTCGAGAACGGCCGGCAAGGCATCAGGATCGTGGACACGTTGCCATCCCCACCCCTCCATCTGTTCAGGAGTCGTTCCGGTATATCGATACCACCTCCGGTTGTACCAGTAGATATATCCGGCCGGCCTGGCGAGCCAGGCGAGTTGCGGAATGGATTCAGCCATTACGCGGAAGCGTTCTTCACTTTCCTGCAGGCTCCCTTCAAGAGCGCTTTCATTTTCGAACGCTACCCGTTTTTGCTCTGCTGCATCATTACCCATTGTTTCAAGCAATCTCCGGAGGCAGGGAAGCAGTCCGGAACCAATAATCGACTATGCTCTTCATATTTTGCATCAACCCATCATACGATGGGGCCTTCACAACATAGGAATTTGCCCCGGTTCGGTAGCAGATGGAAATATCCGTTCTGCTGCACGAGGTCGAATGAACCACTATGGGCAGCGACTTCAGGCAGGATCGAATTCGCTTCAAGGCCTCATGCCCGCTCATTTTCGGCATGGAGAGGTCGAGTAAAACGAGGTCTGCGTGAACGGAACCGTGATTGAGTTCTTCTATCAGCTCGAACCCGTTTTCAACCGATTTTATCCGCCCCGCAAACCCGGCGTCCCGGAGGGCTTCGGTAATTAGCATCACATCGTCCGCATCATCATCGGCGATAATGATGAGACGTTTCTCATTAGTCATGGCGAATGCCCCCTCCGCTCCGGACAACTGGCTAAAGAACATGTTGCGATTTAACAATGATTCTGCTTTGGGTATAATAATAATAGACCAATTGCGCCGGCAGGAAAACCTCAATTTGCCCGCCATTAATCTGTATTAAAAATAAAGGTTGGATCTCTTCACGGGGCTGTTTCAGGAGAGTTTGAGAAGGTGCGACCGCAGGTTGGCGCTTCGGCTTTGGAGACCGAGCTTTTTCCTGATCCTGACCCTGTGAGTCTCGATTGTCTTTTCGGAGGCGCTAAGGATTTGCGCTATCTCGGCAGATGATTTTCCATCCCGGATAAGGGCTGCGACGCGCATTTCCGCTGGCGTGAGGTCTGCGGCCTCGACCCCGATTTTTTTGGTAAACGTGGAGGTCACTTCATTTAAATGGGTTTCGAGTATTTCCACCAGTGTCGCCTGGGCGCTGGCCAATCGGGCTTTCCTCAGTTTTTCGATATAAGGCAAAACCAGATTCCGGACGTTGAGGAGAACCGTTTCGCTAAACTCTTTTTGATCGGCCTCCTTTTGCTTCAGTAAAACCCGTAAGGCGATGTTAACCTCTTGCAGGTTGTTCGCGTGCTCTTCCAACTCCTTAACTCTTAGCAACAGTTCAGATCGCGACTCTCTTAGTTCCTGCTCGATCCGCCTGCCCTCAGTGTTATCGCCTATGATCATTCGGCAGACCGGCGCTCCGTCTTCGCCCCGACTGACAACCGATTCCAAGCGCGCCCAAAACGGCTCGCCGTTTCCGCTCAACATTCGGAGTTCGCATCTTTGCGGCCGGCTGCTCTCGAACAGTCGTTTGAGCTGGGAGTAATAGATTTTCTCGTCTTCGACGTGGACGAAACCCGAGAACCGCTGTTGAGTCAGTGCGCCTCGGTGAGTTCCAAACAGAGTCGCGGCGGTAAGATTCGCCTCCAGGATGAGACCATTTGTAGAGAGAGTGCAGTAGCCTACCGGGGCAAGATCGTAGAGATCGAAATAGCGCGCTCTGGCAACTTCGAGAGCTGCCTGGGCATTTCGCAACTCTTCATTCTGCATCTCCATCTCGATCTGGTGCACTCGCAGTTGGTGGATCAGCAGACGGATTTCTTCGCGAGAAAGGGTGCCGCTTTCCAAATCCTTGATCGTTTTGAATTGTTCCTCGGCCGGAACGCGAAGTCGGGCCGGATCCGACGAAGGCCCCTGACTCATTTGCCGCCCTTTCTGCAGGGTTGGTGACTAAGCTCTTTATTTTCGATGAGTTTGCCTCAACCTGCAATGGAATTTTTTACCAAGGATACATTTTTCCTCAGGCCGTAATACCCGAATCCGCATTTTGCCTGCGCCCGCTTGTGATTAATACGCCACTTTTGAGCTCCCGCCGGTTATGATAATAATTTTCCGCTCACGAACTTATCAGGGAAGGAAACGGGGGATCGGCATGGCGCTGAGAGGTATGCGGGATGTGTGCATCGGCTTTGGAGGGGCTTTACTGCTCGACCATGTCAACTTCGCGATCGAGCGCGGGGAGCGGGTTTGTCTCCTGGGGAGAAACGGCGCCGGAAAGTCCACCCTGATGCGTCTTTTACACGGAGAACTCGTCCCGGACGAGGGCGAGATTACCTCCATGCAGGGGGTTCGGGTCTCTTTTCTGCCCCAGGAGGTCCCGGAAGCGGAGCCGGGGACCGTATTGGAGATAGTGGAAGCGGGACTGCATCAAACCCAATGGGAACCCGCCGAGGGCTGGAGCCGGGGAAATCGGGTCGAAAAAACCCTCACGCGCATGGAACTCGACGGCTCCGTGTGGTATGAAACTCTTTCCGCAGGTCTAAAACGCAGGGTAATGCTTGCGCGAGCCCTTGTGAGCGAGCCCGATGTGCTGCTTCTCGATGAGCCCACAAACCACCTCGACATCGGCGCCATCGCCTGGATGGAAGATTTTCTCAATCGATTCGAGGGCGCGCTGCTCTTCGTCACCCACGACAGGAGCTTTCTCAGGAAGGTGGCGACGCGCACCGCCGAACTCGACCGGGGGCGCCTCATCGACTGGGAGTGCGACTACGAGACCTTCCTGTTGCGAAAACAGGAGGTACTCGCAGCCGAAGCCGCCGGGCGAAAGCGCTTCGACGACCGGCTGGCCCGTGAGGAGGCCTGGATTCGGCAGGGCATAAAGGCGAGAAGAACACGCAACGAGGGGCGGGTAAAAGAACTCGAAAAGATGCGCGCCGAAAGGCAGGCACGCCGCGAACTCGTCGGCTCCGTTCGCATGAAAACCCAGGATGCGGGAAATTCCGGAAAGCTCGTGATCGAGGTCGAAGCGGTTAGCTGCGGCTACGCAGAAAACCAGCCCGTTATCGACGACTTTTCGACCGTCGTCCTGCGCGGCGATAAGATCGGCATCATAGGCCCCAACGGTTCGGGGAAAACCACGCTTCTGCGCGTTCTTCTGGGGGAACTGCCGCCGGAGAAGGGGACCGTGCGCCATGGGGTAAACCTGGAGATCGCCTACTTCGATCAACTGCGCGCCCGACTCGATGAAAACAAATCGGTTGCCGAAAACGTCGGCGGCGGAAACGACACCATCCTCTTTAACGGCAAGCCCAAACACGTAATCGGCTACCTGGGGGATTTTCTCTTTTCCCCGGAACGCGCCAGAGCCCCCGTCAGAACACTTTCCGGGGGGGAACGCAACCGGCTTTTGCTCGCGTGCCTCTTTACCCAGCCCTCCAACCTGCTCGTACTCGACGAGCCGACAAACGATCTGGATCTGGAGACCCTCGAACTCCTGGAAGATCTGCTTCTGGACTATTCCGGAACGCTGCTCCTCGTAAGCCACGACCGGACGTTTCTAAACAATGTGGTGACCAGTACCCTTGCGCTCGAAGGCGAAGGAAGGGTCCGCGAATACGTCGGCGGCTACGACGACTGGGTGCGCCAGCGCGAACCGGAGCCCCGCCACGCTCCTCCCCCGGCAAAGCCGGAAAAAGAGCGACGGCCCCGTCCCCCCAAGCAGGGTCTCACCTACAAAGAACAGCGGGAACTCGAAGCACTTCCCGAAGCCATTGAAACCCTCGAAGCTCAAAAAGAGGAGCTCTATCGCTCCATGTCCGATCCGGAATTTTACCGAAAAAACGCAGACGGAGGAGCGGCTGCGCTCGCCAGGCTAAAAGCGGTCGAAGAACAGCTCGAAGAATCCTACGGCCGCTGGGAGTTTTTGGACCAGCGCGCCTCTCAGGGGCAGTGAACAGTGAACCGTGGGCGCCATGGGCCGGCCCGGCGCAATAGGTCCTATTGGTCCTATAGGACCTATTCAGAAAAAGCCCGCACCTGCGCTCCCGGCCCCGCCGACTCGCCGGCGGCATGCCCGGAGGCCCACGCCCAGTGCAGGTTGTAGCCGCCAAGCCGCCCGGTTACATCGAGCACTTCTCCCACAAAATAAAGGCCGGGCGTCGTCTTGGATTCCATCGTTTTGGAGGAAATATCCCTCGTATCGACGCCGCCAAGGGTCACCTCCGCCTTGTTGAATCCTTCAGGGCCGCCGGGGCGCAGTTGCCAGTCATGAAGCCCCCGGGCGATCGCGGTGATTTCCTGCCGCGAATACTGGTTGATCGGTTTTGGAGCGCCGTAGAGATCGCACCAAAGCTTTACGAACCGTTTGGGTAGGTACCTGTCGAGAAGAGTGGAAAGAAGGCTCCTGGAGCCGCGTTTTTCGATCAGGACCGAACAGATGTCCACTTGGGGCAGAAGATCCACACTCAGGCAGGACTTCCCGTCCCAGTAGGAAGATATCTGCAGGATAGCCGGGCCGCTTACCCCGGTGTGCGTAAAGAGCAGATTCTCCGTAAAGCTCGCCGCCCCCGCGCGTACCGTGGCATTGATGGAAACTCCCGCCAAAGAGCCGAAAACCCGCGCATCCTCCGGGCTGAACTTCATCGAGGTGAGTGCCGGGCGCAATTTGGTGACTTTCATTCCGAACTGTTTTGCGACCTGGTAGCCGAAATTGCCCGCCCCCAACTGGGGATAGGACAAGCCGCCGGAGGCGATCACGAGAGACTTTGAATCAAAAATACCCTCATCTGTTTCGACCCTGAACCCGTCTGTTTTCTCGATTCCGGACACCCTGCAGCCCAGCCGGAACCGCACGCCCGCACTCTCGCACTCGGCCCGAAGCATCTCTACTATTTCCCGGGAGCTTCCGGTGCAGAAAAGTCGCCCTTCCTCCCGCTCCTCGTATTCGATCCCGTGGCTTTCCAGCAGGGAGAGAAAATCCGCGGGCGTAAATCGCGCGAGGGCCGAGGTGACGAAGCC
This sequence comes from Syntrophobacteraceae bacterium, assembly GCA_049964955.1. Taxonomy (GTDB): domain Bacteria; phylum Desulfobacterota; class Syntrophobacteria; order Syntrophobacterales; family Syntrophobacteraceae; genus SbD1. The sequence goes on along the minus strand of JBMFWU010000164.1, from coordinate 486 downwards.
GGGATTTTCGCAAATGAAGTGCTCCGGCCCCATGATCCGGTTCGAAAAATTGCACCGCCCCCCGCCGGAAACGAGCACCTTGCGCGCGACGTTTTCGAAATGATCCACCACCAGGACCGAGCGCCCCCGATGTCCCGCCTCCATCGCGCACATAAGCCCCGATGCGCCCGCACCGATTATGATTACATCTATCTGCATCACAATTATCTCGCCGGATTTCGTCCCTTCCCCAAACCCACGGAACACTTAGCAGCAATATAGCATGCTTGCCTTCATCCCGCTATGATTGCCGCACCGGCCATCCTCTCGGGTTTGGTTCGATAATCATATTGTGCGTGACAATCACTGCCGCTGACTGTAGATTTGCAAAGCGGTCAGAGAGGGCAAAATTCGAAGAGAGCACGACATTGTATCTCGGAGTCAACGAAAAACCCTATGATCACAAAATTCGGTTGGATTCCGCCGTTTTCGCTGGTTGCTTGAGCG
>JBMFWU010000163.1:0-12044 GCA_049964955.1 Syntrophobacteraceae bacterium | reverse complement strand
CGGGCTTGGCTTCGGGCGACTTCGAAAGGGACTTCGCAAGAGGCCCCCCTTCCCACTTTTCCTTATCGGCCTGAATCTTCTTTAGCACCTTTTCATCGAACATAAAGCGACCTCCGGCCACAATCCACGCATGAGGGTTTGATTGTGAAAATATTTGCAGACTAATCCTATACCAGCAGTTCCTCTGCCGGTCAATATCAACCATCTATCTAATAATTATATCAAGGCAAGTTCGAAGCCGCCTCCAGGATGCCGGTTTTTTTCAGCCACTCGAGGCTCGAAGAAACCAGAAAAGGCCCGTTTAGCAGGTTCTCCTTGTTGTAGACGAAGGGGTTTCCGGCAAGATCGAGCATGACGCCGCCCGCTGCCGTAACGATCGCCTGTCCCGCCGCGGTGTCCCATTCCCAGGTAGGGCCGAACCGGGGATAAAAATCGGCCTCCCCGCCCGCTACGGAGCAGAACTTGAGGGCGCTGCCGCGATTGAACACCTCGTAGGAAGGGATGAGCGAGAGCAACTGCTCGAGCCCCGGGGTCGGATGCGAGCGGCTTCTGAGCACCCGCACCGGCGCCTCGGCGGAAATCGGTGCGACCGCAAGCTTTTTTCGCCCCCCCGAAGATATTTCCCAGCAGCCTTCACCCACCTGCCCGACATAGGCGCGATCCGACACCGGGATGTAGATTATCCCGGCAACGGGTGCGCGCCCCTGCACCAAGGCGATGTTGACGGTGAATTCGCCGTTTCTTTTTATAAACTCCTTTGTCCCGTCAAGCGGGTCGACGAGCCAGAACCTGTCCCAATTTCTCCTGAGTTCGAAGGGAGTCTCCCGCCCCTCCTCGGACAGGACCGGAATATCGGGATAGCGGTCGCGAAGCGAGCGCTCAATGACCGCATTCGAGCGCATATCGGCGAGGGTAACCGGAGAGTGATCCTGCTTTTGCGTCACTTCGAATTCGGTGCCATACACTTCCAGGATGACCTTTCCGGCCTCCCGTGCCACCTCGACAAGAAAATCAAAATCCATCTGTTTTTCCCCTCTCATCTTTGTGCCTTCAGGAACTGGCTGCGGACAAGTTCGAAATGGTTTCTGTGATTGCGGATTTTCCACCACACCGCACCCCTGCGGGCGATTCTCCAGAAATGGTGGGCAGACAGTTCGTTTCCTTCGGAAATGAGCCGTGCGAGGTTATCGAGTCCCGCGCCGGCAAACCTGCCCTCCCGCACGCCCCCAAGCCACTTTTCCGGAGCGCAGATCGTTTCGGACCAGGAAAAGGGGTCGGAGAGAAAAAGCTGGGCATCTTGGGGGCGCGCTGTACGGCAGAGTTCCCGTACATGTTGCAGAGGACGCGGGACCTTATCGATAACGTTTAGAGAAGCAACGCAGCCGAAGGACCCGGAGCGAAACGGCAGCGCCGTGGCATCGGCCGCAACAAAGTCCACCTTCTCCGGGTCCCACTCCGGCCGGAGACGAAAGCTTTTCTCCGAATGGATCAACCCCTCTTCCTTTACGGAAAAGGTCAGTTGCCGCTCCCGCAGGAGGCGCCTGGCCGTGGCAACAAAGCTCATGGAAACATCGACGCCTATCACCATATCGCACTTGACAGACATCTCGAAGCTGAACCGGCCCACAGCGCAGCCGGTATCGAGAACGGCCCCTGAGACCGGCTCGATTTGCGCGGCCCACTCGGTGTAGGCGACGCTTGCGTCCGGGTCCCCGAAAAGATCGGCGTAATGGGTCCAAAGATAGGTGGAAAGCACCTCGGGCGTCTCATAGACAGAGAGGGGAGCCTTTTCCCCCTCTTTGGCCATCAGGCATGCAATCCCTTCCCGTATCGGGTAGAGGCTCCCGCAGCATCCGCACTCGAGATTTCCCTCGACTATCTCCCCATCCGCAATTCGACAGTCGCCAAGGCGCAGCGAATTTTCTTCAGGAAGGCAGCCGGGGCATATCAAATATTCCAGGGTTTTATGCTTCACCGCATCTCGCCAATCACGGGGATCAGGATCTGGCCATTGAATAGCCGCAAAAAAGTCCTAACATATAGCCGACTTCGTGGCAGAGTCCGTATAAAAATGATAATTTAAAGAAAATTGTTGTCAAGAAAACAAGAAAAACAGGGAGGAAAACCCATGGCGGAAACCGAACTGCCAAATCCCGAAGAGCTCGAAGAAATCAAGGAAAAGAGGTTTCACAGCAAGGTAGCCATGATCACCGCGGTTTACGCGGTCATCCTGGCGTTTTCCTCCCTTGGCGGAAACCACGCCATGAAAGAAATGCTTCTTTCCCAGCAGCAGGCCTCGGACCAGTGGGCCTACTACCAGGCCAAGTCGATACGGGAGCACCTCTACCAGAGCCAAAAGGCGATGCTCGAAAACCAGCTTTCGCTGATGTCCGGAACCCTCGGCGCCGACCGACTGGCCAAGGCGAGCGCCGCCATCAAGGCGTTTGGTGATCAACAGGCGCGGTTTGCCAGGGAGAAGGAGCAAATCATGCACAAAGCGAGGGAACTGGAAAAAGAGCGGGACAAGAGCCGCTCGAAGGACCCCTATTTCGAATACGCCGAGGTGCTGCTTCAGATAGCCATCATCATGGCCTCGGTATCCATACTGGCGGACAGTCTCGCGGTTTTTTCCTTTTCGGCCGTTTTCGCCCTGTTCGGCGCTTTTCTATGTGCAAACGGATACCTGCAGTTTCTCGTCATCCCCTTTTTGCACTGAAACCGCCAGGAAAAGAGGCCAAGTCATTTGAAAGCCCTCGCGAACGTCCAACAGTTGGCGCGAGATTTATTGTTCGGGGCCACAACTAAGCGCCTACGAAATCTGACCACGACCGAACATTTTTTTCCGTTTCTGAGTGCCGCTTCTGATTACCATGTCTATTTACGCTTCTGATTGCCGTTTGGCAGGCAATGTCTGGCCGTGGTATTTTTGCCGGCAATTGAAGAATCAGGAAAACGGTTGCTACTCACGGGTCCTTATTGTTGACAATTCGCAGGATTGGATATCTAAAAATTATGGGTGCTCCGACGACAAATTCAATGGCCGCTCCCCCCCCGTGGGTGGCTGCCCGTATACTTCGGGCCTCCTGTTTCGAAGCGACGGGTGATGTAGGTTATTATGCCCAGCATTTTGCTCACCCAGACATGCCTTATCCTGAAAACCATAATATACCTCCAAACGATGGAGAGCCTACCACTCTCACCACTGTACTTGATGATCTAACAGGACTAATGGGAACCCTGCTTGGAGCCGATATTCCATCATTTCTAGATATTCCGGTACCGCCTGGGTTAAATCCATCTACACCACGTAAGCTATAACCTATGAAAACTATTACATGCGGGAATATACGTTTTTTAGAACACGAGATTAACGAATTGGATGGGAGCCAAGTCTTGGTTTCTATTCCAAAGTCTGTGATTTTGTCCATTACCGTCTGCCACGGTCAGAGTGTTGAAAAACCTTTTCGACAGGTGATTTTGGGTATTTTGATGGTTCTGATGGGTTTTGTTATGGGAGTATGGCCTTTGGTAAGCAATGTTTTTAGTATGGGTGGTCCAAAAGGCGGCTCAAAGTTGCTTATCTTTGGTTTTGCCGTTCCTCTCATCCCCATTGGCATCTACACTGTTGCTCCCGTTTTTCGTGCATCCTCCTATTTACTCATCTGCACTACTTCGGGCACAAGAAAGCTCCCTATAAAGAGTTGCATGCCTTCAGAGTTGATCAATGCTGGTAAGATTTTTGGGTACAATATTGTCGGAAAGATGGAACCAGAATGAGAATATTATTGGACCATACGATACAGGGTAACCACAACAACGAAAGGGATCATTTGTAACTAACCACAGCCTTCTTCTTGTATGCATGCCGTTTGAGCCATGTAGTCAGGTGAGCAGTGAAGAAGGAACGGCTTTTTTACCGCTCACTACCTCACTACTCACTACTCACTGTTCCGTAATCTGCCGAATCTGGATCAGTTCGGGTTTTTTGAGGATCACACGCGTATCGGGCGGAACCGACTCGGTAAGCCAGACGTTTCCACCGATGACGGATCGCGCCCCTATCACGGTTTCCCCCCCCAGGATGGTCGCCCCCGAATAGATGATCACATCGTCTTCGATCGTCGGGTGGCGTTTTTTGTCGCGCAACTGCTCGCCTGCGTTTCGCGGCAGGGATAGAGCCCCCAGAGTCACGCCCTGGTAGAGCCGGACACGGTTTCCGATCGTGGTCGTCTCACCGATAACCACGCCCGTTCCGTGATCGATAAAGAAGCTCTCCCCGATGTGGGCGCCGGGGTGGATGTCGATTCCCGTGACACTGTGGGCGTACTCGGAGACGATGCGCGGAATGAGGGGAACCTCTTGCTCCCACAGATGATGGGCTATTCTGTGGACGGTTACCGCAAAGAGCCCCGGGTAGCTGAAAATGATCTCGTCATAGCCCCTGGCGGCAGGGTCCCCCAGATAGGCCGCGCGCACATCGGTTGCCAGCATGCGCCGAAGCGCCGGAAGGCCCCGCATGAACTCGATAGTAATCCTGCGGCCGGATTCTTCGCAGTGGATGCACGGCAGGTCGTGGCGAATACAGTCATGGCGAAGCGCCAGGGCCACCTGCTCGGACATGAGTTCGAAAAGATCGGTGGCCTCCTGGCCGAAATAGTAGCCCAGATTGAACTTTTCGAGCCGGCCCTTGAGGAAATAGCCCGGGTAGAGAAGTCTCTTTACCCGCTCGACGATGTCTACGACTCCCTCTTTGGAGGGAATGGGCTCCGGCCCCACATGGTCGAAGCACGCCCCGTTCGAGCAGGTGCTTTCGAGCTTTTCGACTATCTGCGGAACCTCTTCCCGGAAAAGAAGCTCCGCAGCGATTTCGGTTTTGCAGCGATCGAGTTTTTCGTTCATAGCCAACTCATGCTTCCCGGCACAGCCGCGCGCCCGTTTTCCAGTAAGGCGACATGCCCCGCAGCGTCTCGATTATGGGAGGCAGCTTTTCGAGCACAAAATCGACTTCCTCCCCGGTGTTGTAGACGCTCAGACTAAAGCGGATCGAGCCGTGCGCCATGGTGAAGGGAATGCCCATGGCCCGCAGGACGTGGGAGGGCTGCAGCGACCCCGAGGTGCACGCAGACCCCGACGAGGCGCAGATGCCGAATTCATCCATCATGAGAAGGATGCCTTCGCCTTCGACGAATTCAAAACTGATGTTGCTCGTGTTGGGCAGCCGGTGCTCCCTGTCGCCGTTCACCTTGGTGTTGGGGACGGTTTCGAGAATGGTTTTCTCCAGCCTGTCGCGCAGGTCCTTCACGAAGGTGTTCTCGAGATCCATTTTCTTTTGGGCAAGCTCGGCGGCAACCCCCAAAGCGATGATACTCGGCGTCGCCTCAGTCCCGCCGCGCCGTCCCCGTTCCTGGTGGCCTCCCAGAAGATAGGGCGAAAACTTGACGCCCTTGCGCAGGTAGAGAACGCCGATCCCCTTGGGGGCGTGGAGCTTGTGGCCGGAAAGAGAAAGCATGTCGATGGGAGTTTTTGCCAGATCGATCGGGATCTTTCCCACCGCCTGGACCGCGTCGGTGTGGAAGAGAATATTTCTTTCCCGGGCCATCTCGGCGGCTTTTTCGATCGGGAAGATCACCCCGGTTTCATTGTTCGCCCACATGAGACTCACAATCGCCGTATCGGGGGTAAGCGCCCGTTTGTACTGCTCGAGATCGAGCCTTCCTTCCCCGTCTACGGGCAGCTCGGTCACCCGGTAGCCCTGGGTCGCGAGATGCGCGCAAAGCGCTCGCACCGCCGGGTGTTCGACCCGGCTGGTCACGATGTGTTTTTTATCGGGGTTGGTTGAAAGCGCCGAGCGAATGGCCGTGCTGTCGCTCTCCGTTCCGCAGCTCGTAAAGACGATTTCCTCGGCCGATGCCCCCAGAAGAGCGGCCACCTGTTCGCGAGCCCGCCTCAGGGCCTGCATCACCTGGCCCCCGAAAGAGTGCATGCTCGAAGGGTTCCCGTAGAGCTCATGAAAGTAGGGCAGCATCGCCTCGAGCACTTCCGGGGCGACCTGTGTGGTAGCGTTGTTGTCCATGTATACCGGTTTCACGCCGACACCTCCTCGACCACGAGCTCGGGCGACACCAGCTCGCGCAGCTTCGCCTCGACGAAGTTTTTAAGCGTCAGGTTCGATGCCTTGCACGAGGAACATGCGCCCCGCGTGGCCACCATTACCCGGTTTCCCACCACATCCACCAGTTCCACGTCGCCTCCGTCGTGCTGCAGCGCAGGCCGGATCTCCCGGTCGAGCGTTTCCTCGATCATCTTGATCTTTTTGATATTGGAAATTTTGGGCGGAGCGGGCGCAGCCGTGCTCGTCTGTTCCAGCACCCGGTCAATGATCTCCTGGATCATCGGGTGGCAGTTTCCGCACCCCCCTCCCGCCTTGGTGTAGTTGGTCACCTCTTCGACGCTCGTAAGACGATTTTCCACCACCGCCCGCTCGATCTCCTTTTGCGTCACCCCGAAGCACTCGCAGACGATCTTGTCCTCTTCGGCCACGCCCGGCGCCCCCTTGTAAAACGAAATCGCCTTCTCGAGCGCCTCCCGGCCCAGGACCGAGCAGTGCATCTTCTCCTGGGGCAGCCCGCCCAAATAATTCGCTATGTCCTGGTTGGTGACCTTGGCGGCCTCCTCCACGGTCATGCCCTTTACCATTTCCGTCATGGCCGAAGCGGAAGCTATGGCGCTCGCACACCCGAACGTCTTGAATTTGGCCTCCAGGATCCTGCCGTTTTCATCGAGTTTAAAGGTGAATTTGAGCGCATCCCCGCAGGCGATCGACCCGACTTCGGCGACTCCGTCGGGATTTTCGATTTCTCCGACGTTTCGGGGATTTAAGAAATGATCTTTGACCTTGTCAGTGTAGTCCCACATGTACGAACCCTCCCGCTACCCTGTAGTATTTCGCCCTATTAGAGTAATTATAATAAGCGCTCGCCGGTATGCAGCATCTAGAGCGCCCTTTTCTCTACTTTTATTGGAACTTATCATTCTAGCACAATCAACTCGGCTCTGAAACATCCTTTTTGCGGCCGGCGGCGTGTCCCCGCAGCCGAGTCGCCAGCGGCGTGTCGCCGCGGACAGGTGGCCAGGCCCTTCCGCGCTGTCAATCTTGTGGCAATAGATCTTTTCGGTTTTGCAGATTTGCCAAATCCTGCAGCACCGCCAATTCCTGCAAATCGTCATGACCCCGCCGCCGCCACAGGCAGCGGCGCTTCGGCCTGGCCACCTGTCTGCGGCGACACGCCGCCGCCGCTTTTTTCTTGACAAAGCGGGCGCGGCTACTCTAGTTTGCGCGATGGCCTATAGCTCTTTTTCAAAACTCTGCGCCTGCACTTTCCGCAGCACCGACCACCTGTTTTTTACGGATTTCCCTTTTCCGCCGCCTTCGGTTCAAGAGGAACCGCGGAGCGTCGGGAGGGGTGTACCGGTACGATCCGGTTATACGGGTTTTCGGGAGGGGGAGAGAAACCCATTTCCCGACCTTGGGCTAAACTGAGAGCACATCATTCAAAACGGAGGTTAAATCCAACCATGCCTTATGATGCTACCAAGATGATGGATTGGCAGATTTCGGAAGCCGCGGAAGTCAACATGCCCACCCCATGGGACTTCCAGGAGAAGCTGGGGCTTCAAAAAGATGAAATTCTGCCCATGGGAAGGCTCTGCAAGCTCGACTTCATGAAGATCATCAATCGGCTGAAGGGTCGGCCCGATGGCAAGTACATCGAAGTGACCGCCATTACGCCGACTCCTCTGGGAGAAGGCAAGAGCACGACCTCCTGCGGTCTCATGGAAGGTCTCGGGAAGCGCGGCAAAAATGTGGGCGGCGCCTTGCGGCAGCCCTCGGGCGGCCCGACCATGAACATCAAGGGCACCGCGGCCGGCGGAGGCAATTCGCTCCTCATCCCGATGACCGAGTTCTCCATGGGCCTTACCGGCGACATCAACGACATCATGAACGCCCACAACCTGGCCATGGTGGCGATGACCTCCCGCATGCAGCACGAAAGAAACTACAACGATGAGCAGCTCGCGCGCCTGACCAAGATGAGGCGGCTCGACATCGACCCGACCCGCGTCGAGATGGGCTGGATTCTCGACTTTTGCGCCCAGTCGCTTCGAAACATCATCATCGGCATCGGCGGCAGGACCGACGGTTTCATGATGCAGTCGAAGTTCGGGATCGCGGTCAGCTCCGAAATCATGGCCATTCTGTCGATCGTAAAAGACCTGGCCGATATGAAGAAGCGCCTCAATGAAATCACCGTGGCCTTCGACAAGAGCGGAAAACCTGTGACCACGGGCGACCTCGAAGTCGGAAACGCCATGACCGCTTTCATGAGAAACGCCATCAACCCGACCCTTATGTGCACCGCCGAATACCAGCCCTGCCTGGTGCACGCCGGTCCTTTCGCAAACATCGCCGTCGGGCAGTCCTCGATCATTGCGGACCGCGTCGGCTTGAAACTCTTCGACTACCACGTAACGGAGAGCGGTTTTGCCGCAGACATCGGCTTTGAGAAGTTCTGGAACGTCAAATGCCGCTACAGCGGCCTCAAGCCCCACGTATCGGTTCTCACGACCACGATTCGCGCCCTCAAGATGCACGGCGGCGGACCCAAGGTCGTGGCCGGCCTCGCCCTTCCCGAAGCCTACACCAAGGAAGACCTGGGCCTGCTCGAAAAGGGCATCCCCAACATGGTCCACCACATCAACACGATCCGCAAGTCGGGCATCAACCCCGTCGTGTGCATCAATTCGTTCCATACGGACACCAAGGATGAGATCGCCCTGGTAAAGAAGCACGCCGAAGCCGCGGGCGCCCGCTGCGCGGTCTCCCAGCACTGGCTCAAAGGCGGCGAAGGCGCCCTCGAATTCGCCGATGCGGTCATCGACGCCTGTGATGCGCCCAACAACTTCGCGTTCCTCTATCCGCTGGAAATGAAGCTGCGAGACCGTGTTGCCAAGGTGGCCAAGGAAGTCTACGGCGCCGACGGCGTGGCCTGGACCCCCGAGGCCGAGGCGAAGGCCAAGATGCTCGAAGCCGATCCCAAGTACGATGACTACGCCACCATGATGGTCAAGACGCACCTGAGCCTCACGCATGATCCGGCCTTGAAGGGCGTGCCCAAGGGCTGGACGCTGCCCATCCGCGACGTTCTCATCTACTCGGGCTCCAAGTTCCTCTGCCCGTGCGCAGGCACCATCAGCCTGATGCCCGGCACCGCCTCCAACCCGGCGTTCCGAAGAGTCGACGTCGATGCGGAGACCGGAAAGGTGACGGGGTTGTTCTAACTCACTGCCGGTACCGTTCATTTCCGTTCGGCTAGTCCGAGCGACACTGTAAGAGGGGCAGGGCGAATGATGTGCCCTGCCCCTCTTTTCGCATTCGCTTCCAAGGAGAACAAAAAATGTCAATGCTGGACAAAACCTGCTCGGCGTTTATCGAGGTGCTGGCCTCCAAAGCCCCCGTCCCCGGGGGGGGCGGTGCGGCCGCCATGGGGGGAGCTATCGGAATGGCCCTTTCCAATATGGTGGGAAACCTGACCGTAGGCAAAAAAAAGTATGCGGACGTTGAAGGGGAAGTAAAAGAACTCCTGGCCAGGGGCGAGGAGATCATCGTCAAGCTAAAAAGGCTCGTGGATCGGGACGCCGAGGTCTTCGAACCCCTCTCCAAAGCCTACGGGCTTCCGAAAAACACTCCCGAGGAAGCCAAGTATAAAGAAGAGACCATGGAGAAGTGTTGCATCGAGGCCTGCGGAGTGCCCATGGAAATCATGCGCGCGGCCTTCGAGGGTATCAAGGTGCACGCCAGAATGGGCGAGATCGGAACCATGATCGCCATCTCGGATGTGGGTTGCGGGGTAACGTTTCTCAAAAGCGCTCTCATTGCGGGGAGCCTCAATGTCATTATCAACCTCAACACGATCAAAGACCCGCAGTTCCTGGCCGCTACCCGCAAGGAAATGGACGACCTGCTCCAAACCGGCTCCAAGATGGCCGATGAGACCCTTGCCCTGGTGCTTTCGAAACTGAAGAAATAAGGAGATCCGTCAATGGCAGAACTTTTAAAGGGTAAACCCGTAGCCGATGCCATGAAGGAAGACTTGATAAAGAAGGTCGAAAGCTTGAAGGCGAGGGGGATTTCGCCCAAGCTCGGCATCATTCGGGTGGGAAATCGCCCGGACGACCTGTTTTATGAAGGGGGCGCCAAGAAGACCTGCGCATCTCTTGGCATGGATTCCCAGGTCTTTGAATATCCCGAAAACATCGCGCAGGCCGATTTCGAAAAGGCCGTGATCGGGGTGGGCCAAATGAAAGAGGTCCACGGCATCCTGATGTTTTCCCCTCTTCCCAAGCACCTGGACGAAAAGAAAATCAGAACGCTCATCCCGGTGGAAAAGGATGTGGATTGTCTGACCGTCGGCGGCGCGGCCAAGGTCTTTACCGACGACCCCACCGGATTTCCTCCCTGCACTCCCGCTGCCTGCATGGATATGATCCATCACTTCGGCATTCCCGTTAAGGGCAAAAAATGTGTCGTGGTGGGCCGTTCCCTGGTGGTTGGAAAACCCCTTGCCATGCTGCTCCTTCGAGAGCACGGCACCGTCACGATCTGCCATTCCAGAACCGAGAACCTGCCCGAAGTCTGCCAGAGCGCAGACATACTCGTCGCCGCCGTCGGAAAAGCCAAGATGATCAAGTCCAATTTCGTAAAGCCCGGCCAAATCGTAATCGACGTCGGCATCAACGCCGATCCCGATAATCCCGGCAAGTACTGCGGAGACGTGGATTTCGCCGAAGTCGAACCCATAGTCCGGAAGATCTCTCCGGTTCCCGCCGGCGTGGGATCGGTCACGACCGTGGTCTTGTGCAAACAAACCATCATGGCCTGCGAAATGCAAAACGGGCTCTAGCGGCGGGTCGGCGGCGGGTCGCCAGGCCCAAACGGTGGGTTTCTTGCGGCTTGGAGTTGTTCAGCCTAATGCCTGATTAGAAAAACGGCCAGGTCCGGGAAGATTTTCCAGATCTGGCCGTTCAGTTATTCACACCTGCCTGTATCCCCCTCCAACTAATTCTCCAGAGATTCAGCCTTCCGTTTCACTTCCTCCCGAACCCTTTCGGTAAATTCCTCGTCGTTCAGCCTGCCCTCTACGTAATCGCTCCAAACCAGGAATTTGTCGAAGAAGAAGGCTTGCAACCCCGCATTCTGGCTGACGGAGCGAAAAATTTCGTTGGCCCGCTTGGCCCGCTTGCGCCGCTGCTGCTCCTCCTTATCTTGGACCAGGTTGTCCGACCTCGCGATCAAAGGCTTTCCAATCAGTTGAGAATACTGCTCAAACCCGGCCCCTGCGCCATTGGAGTCTGACCCGGCCTGCATCCCCATTCCGTTAGATATCAGAGGGTTAAACCCGGCGGATTCGCTCGGGCAACCCCTAAACTTCGATTCTGTGAAGACCATGGCAAACCATCCTTTCCCGGGGCCTCGACAAGAAAGCCCGCTCAGTTAGCACTCGTTATCATAGAGTGCCAACAATGTAGGTCCCCCGATCCCCTCTGTCAAGACGGGAGGGACACGATTGAAAGGGGAAAAACCGGACAGGATCTAGGACCCAGGGGTATTCTGTTCCGGCTCCATCCTTTTGTGAAATCGACCGATCAGGGCTGATTCCGGTCAAAACCCGGATACGTTGCTGTCTTTGCGGACTCAGCCCTCTCCGTCTTGAAACCCGAATCTACCGCAGTCTTTCATGTTACCCCGGAACACCCAAATCAATGAAAAGGTGTTCCGGGTGATGTATACTGAGGCCCACCGACGGGCGGATTGAGGCCGTATCTCTGTGATGCTGCGAGCTCGCACCGCAGTCTGGCCCGGACATCGTCATGAACCCAAGATTGTTGCCACTCCCATGGGAGCGAGCACGCAGAGCAGACTGCTTGTTTTCCCTATGGTCACAAATCTCAGTTGGATCGTTAACTGACAACGAATCGCACGAACC
>JBMFWU010000162.1:0-12267 GCA_049964955.1 Syntrophobacteraceae bacterium | reverse complement strand
ATGGCCACATGGTGCGGGAGGCGCTCTAAATCAAGTTCCATCTACGTTTCCAGTATTTCTTTTTCCTTGGTCCCAAACACTGCGTCTATCTTCTTGACGAAATCGTCGGTAATCTTCTGAATTTCGTCCTGGGCCCGGAACTGTTCGTCTTCGGAGATCGTTTTGTCTTTTTTGAGATCTTTGAGCTTTTCAAGGATATCGCGCCGGATGTTTCGCACGGCGATCTTGGATTCCTCACCTCTTTTCTTTACGATTTTCACAAGATCGCGGCGCCGTTCGGCGGTAAGGGGCGGAATGTTTATCCGGATGACCTTGCCGTCGTTCATCGGTGTAAGGCCCAGATCGGATTTGAGGATAGCCTTTTCGATTTCGCCCACCGCCGAGGTGTCCCAGGGCTGGATGACGATCGTGCGCGGGTCGGGTATGGTGAGGGTCGCCAACTGGGCGAGCGGAGTCGGCGTGCCGTAGTAGTCGGCACGGATCCCTTCGACCAGCGAAGTCGAAGCCCGTCCCGTGCGCAGTTTTTTGTACTCCGCCTCAAGGGTCTCGACTGCCTTGTTCATGCGATCGTTTAGATCGCTGTAGACTTCATCAAGCATGGCTGTTTTCCTCCACTACGGTTCCGATCGGCTCGCCAAGCACGGCTTTTCTGATATTGCCCCGGACATTGAGATTGAAGACGATTATGCGCATTTTCTCTTCCCTGGCAAGAGAGATGGCCGTTGCGTCCATAACCTTGAGGTCGCGGCTGAGGACTTCGGAAAAACTGATGCGCTCGTAGCGGCGCGCGAGCGGGTTTTTTACCGGATCGGCTTCATAGACCCCGTCGACCTTGGTTGCCTTCATCAGCACCTCGGCCCCGATTTCGTTTGCCCGAAGCGCGGCCGTCGTATCGGTGGTAAAGAAGGGAAGGCCCGTACCGGCGGCGAAAATCACTATGCGGCCCTTTTCCAGGTGCCTGACGGCCTTGCGCCGAATATAGGGCTCGGCCACCTCTTTCATGGCGATCGCCGACTGGACCCGGGTGGCTATCCCGAATTTTTCGAGCGCGTCCTGCATGGCAAGCCCGTTCATCACGGTGGCGAGCATGCCCATGTAATCGGCCGCCGAGCGGTCCATGCCGCTGGAAGCTGCCGATACGCCGCGAAAAATGTTTCCGCCCCCGATGACCAGGGCGATCTGGGTGCCCAGTTTGTGCACTTCCGCAATCTGCTCGGCAATCTCGCGCAGCACGGCGGTGTCGATTCCATAGTGTTGAGACCCCATGAGGGCTTCGCCGCTCAACTTGAGAAGGATTCTGCGGTAAACGGGCCTTTCCTCTTCCAACATCAGGGATTACTCCATTTGCGTTACGAAAAAAACAACCCCTCGAACTACTCTCCGAGCTGGTACCTGCAGAAACGGCGAACCTGGATCTTTTCGCCCACCTTCGAGATCAACTCGTTCAGATAATCCTGCATGGATTTGTCGGGGTCCCGAATGTATTTTTGCTGCATCAGGCAGTTTTCTTCGTAGAACTTGCGCATTTTGCCGTCAACCATTTTTTCGAGCACATTCTGGGGCTTTCCGGACTCGGCGGCCTGGGCGAGAAAAATGGCGCGTTCGCGCTCGACGACGTCCTGAGGGATGTCTTCGGGGGTGATGCCCAAGGGATTTGCGGCCGCGATCTGCAGGGCCACGTTTTTGACAAATTCCCCGAAGTCTTCACTTTTGGCCGCGAAGTCGGTTTCGCAGTTCACTTCGACCAGGACCCCGATTTTTCCGCCCCCGTGGATATAGGAATGGACCAGCCCGTCTGTAGCTTCCCTGCCCGCCCGTTTCATCGCCTTGGCAAGGCCCTTCTGACGAAGCAGATCCACCGCTTTTTCAAGATCGCCCCCCGCATCCTGGAGCGCCTTTTTGCAGTCCATCATGCCTACGTTGGTCCTGTCTCTCAACTCTTTTACCATACCCGATGTTATTTCCAATTTCATCCTCCTGTAAAACAAAACTGAGAATTCTCATGCTGTGAAAAATTGTATTCGGATTCAGGTCTGACTTAGCGACCCCGGCGAACCCGGCAGCCGGACAGGCTTTCGGGCGCAGGGTCGATACCCGGCAGGAGAGGGGCGCCCCGGCCATGAAAACCGCCGGGGTGCCCGCTTCATTATTCTTCCTCTTGCTTGGTCTGCGTCGGATTTATAATCTCAACGACCGGACCTTCCGCTTCCTGTCCGAGGATCTGGCCGGCGGGAACTTCTTCGAGTTCGATTCCCTTGTCCGCCTGTCCCTGCCGGAGTTCGCCGTATTTTGCACGTCCCTCGATGCAGGCATCGGCTATCTTCGAGGTGACCAGCCTGATGGCTCGAATGGCGTCGTCATTTCCGGGAATGGGATAGTCGATCACGTCCGGGTCGCAATTGGTATCCACGACCGCGACAACCGGGATGCCAAGGCGGTTGGCTTCCATGACAGCGATGTTTTCCCGCTGGGTGTCTACGACAAACATCGCCCCGGGGAGCCTGTTCATCTTCTTGATGCCGCCAAGGTTTTTCTCGAGCTTTTCACGCTCGCGCTGCAGCCCGAGGATTTCCTTCTTGGGAAACCGGTTGATCCCGCCGTCTTCCACCATGGCGTCGAGTTCCTTTAACCGGTCGATTCTTTGCTTGATCGTCTTGAAGTTGGTGAGCATGCCGCCCAGCCAGCGCTGGTTGATGTAGAACATATCGCAGCGCGCCGTTTCTTCGGCGATCGAGTCGCGCGCCTGCTGCTTGGTGCCCACGAAAAGAACGGTTTCTCCCGCGGCAACCGTATCTACCACGAATTGATAGGCCGTATTGAAAAGCCTGACGGTGCGCTGCAAATCTATGATATAAATACCGTTACGCGCACCGAAGATGAAGGGTTTCATCTTGGGGTTCCACCGGCGGGTCTGGTGGCCGAAATGGACCCCTGCTTCCAACAACTGCTTCATTCCGACAACTGCCATGATTCTAGCTCCTTCTGGTTTGCCTCCGCCCCTTCGTATCCGCTCCCCATGGACCGGACACCAAAAGGTAAAGGGGGTGTGATTTTTATTAAACAGAATCTCTTAACATGTTCATGGCGGCCGAGCAAGATATTTCACTCACGCCTTCGGGAAAACGGGGAGTTTGGGGATGGTTTGGAAAATAGCGACATTCAATGTGAACGGCATCCGGTCGCGCCGGCAGGTTGTGGAATCGTGGCTGAGGGTAAACCGGCCCGACGTCTTGTGCCTGCAGGAAATAAAGTGCCGGGATGCGGAGTTTCCCTACGACTTTTTGCGCGAGGCGGGCTACGAGGCGAGCGTGTGCGGACAGAAAGCCTTTCACGGGGTAGCAATCCTCAGTCTTCGAAAGCCCGAGGCGGTGAGGCGCGGGTTTGCCGACGGGGGCTCGGATGTCGAGGCGCGGTTGATCGCTGCAAAAATCGATGGGATTTGGATCTATAACAGCTATGTGCCGCAGGGCAGAAGCCCCGATCACCCCGCGTTTCAGGAGAAGCTGGGGTATTTTGCCAGACTGAAAAAATTATTTGCCCGGGAGCACACGCCCTCGGAGCCCATCCTCTGGGTCGGCGACATCAACGTGGCCCCGGAGGATATAGACGTCTTTTCGCCCCACAGGATGGAGGGAAAAATCGGCTTTCATCCCCTGGAAAAACAGGCGCTTTCCGAAGTGACCGCCTGGGGGTTTGTCGACCTTTTTCGAAAGCACCACCCGGAGGTGCGGCAGTTCACGTTCTGGGATTACCGGCTGCCCAAAAGTTTCGAGCACAACCTTGGCTGGCGGCTCGATCACATCCGGGCCACCGAGTGTGTGGCCAAAGCCTCGATAGACTGCCGGGTGGACGCGACCCCGCGCGGGGAATCGACTCCGAGCGACCACACTCCCGTTTTGGCCGAATTCGCCGGAGCCGGCGCCGGCGTGCCGCCGGGGCCGGGATGCGCCCTTGCAAAATAGCCGGGCGCGTAAGGCGCATGAAGCTATTCAGCGTCCATCCGAAAACCCGACCTAATGCGCGGACTGAACCAAATTCCCCCCTTTTACAAAGGGGGGCAGGGGGGATTTAAAAGGAGTATGCGGCTGGTTTACTTGAAAAATCCCCCTAAATCCCCCTTTTCCAAAGGGGGACTTGGGTCCGAATTACCCGATGCGTCCCATGGTTTCCGGATGGGCACTATCTATGAAAGGGTGATGTCGATGTGTCCGGGAAATTTCCCGAATATTTCGCTTCTTTCCAGTTCTCCCTCGGGATTGAAAAAGCGCATGTCGCCATACTCGTTGCAAAGCCAAAATTCCTTTGCCCCTGCCTCGAAATAGAGCGCCCTCTTTTCGTCCATTTCGGCGCTGCTGTTAGAGGGGGAGATTACTTCCACGACGATTTCAGGGCACTGAGGGAATGAAAGGATGATGGCGCCATGTTTTCTAAAAAATTCGGCGCTCCCCCATGCGACGTCGGCGACCTTGGTTCCTCTCGAAGTTTCAATGGGGCACTCAGGCGTTGTTATCCCCTGTTCCGCAAGCCTGTTAAACCATTTTATTATGATACCCTGATAGAGCACATGCGTGCCCGAGGCCGGAGTCATCACAATCTTCCCCCATTCGTTTGTCTCTATCTTGAAGGGCAAATCTTTGAGGCTTGGATGTTCGATCACTTCACGCCATTGCATGTCGCCGCTCCTTATGTAGGGCAAGCTCCCTGTTCGCTTTCTGAAAGTGCGGGAAGCGTAAGTTCCATATCGCTCTGCCTCGGATTCCGGATCGGAGATTGTTCTCCACTCGCCTTTCTCATAGGATTCCAGGAGTTCTTTCTCTTCGGGTTCGAGGTCGTTCATACTTAATCACTTTAGCCAATGTGTACCTTTTGTCAACAGAAGGGACGCATCCACCACGTCGAAGAGTCTCTTTGAGCCAGGCGACTTTGAGCCGCTCAACCATTTCGCAGGGCATCGAAAATGCGCCCTGTAGAGCAGTGGAGGGGCAAAGGGCGTGCGGCATCTCCCCTGTAGCCTGACGGTAATCAGTGGGGCCATTTTTCAAAAATGATTTCATGAGGTCTGATAATACTCCAGTCAACGATCGTAACAATCAGCAGGTCGATTTGAGCTGTCAGAGGGTGGGAGAAGGCAATATAGGCAAAAGAGATCTATAATATATTGCACCATAAAAAGTGCCACCTGTTTTGGATGCAGAATGAAACGAAAAATAGCGTATCAATACTGATTGCTATCATGATCATTGTATATGCGGTATCGAAGCGGAACTCTCCTATATATATTGCTGCCAATATCCAAAATATGAATGTAATTATGCTGCACAAATAATATGAAATAGAGAATAAATAAAACAGTATTTACGTCTAGTGAGTTGTTATCTGCCAATTTCCCGATGGAATGGGACATCTGCGCTATCACGATCACAAAAAACAATGAAACCAGGGTCTCGATTACGTTCATGGCTCACCCGTAACGTATTGTTCCCTGCAGTGTGAAGCAGCCTATTGCCAATGTGCTCGTGTGAAGCGTCGCCTCAAAAGGAGTGGGGCTCTGCGGCCAGGGCGACCAGGGCCGCGACATCCTCCATGCTTTCAAGCTTTACGGCTTCGCGCTTGAACTTCTTTCCTCCGGGTATTTGCTGCAGATACCAGCACAGGTGTTTTCGCATTTCGATGATTCCTCGCCGGCCCTTGAGACCGATGGAAAGCCTCGCGTGTTCGTGCGCGGTTTTCAAGACCTCGTCGCGCGGAGGCCTGGCGGGGGAGCCGCCGTTTCGGGTAGAATCCAACTGCTTGAAGATCCAGGGGTTTCCCAGGGCGCCCCGGGCAATGCCGACTCCGTCGGCTCCCGTTTTTTCCAGCAGTTCGACGGCGGAGGCCGGGTTCATCGCCCCGCCGTTGGCAAGGATGGTTCCCTTGAAACGGGCGCGGGCCTCTCGGGTGGTCTCGATGTCGTTGGGGCCGGAGAAGCGCTGCGCGTAGGTCCTCCCGTGGATCATAAGCGCCTTTATGTCCAGATCTTCGATATATTCGAGGAAGCTCAGAAGGTCGAAGCCCTGGACATTGGTTCTGGTCTTTATCGATACGGGCAGATGCGTATTTTCGATAACGCTTTGGATCACCTCCCGGGCGAGGGGAAAATTGGTCATGAGGGCCGCCCCTCCGCCGCGCTTGAACACTTTCGCCATGGGGCAGCCGAAGTTTATGTCGATCCCATCCGGCCGGATCTCTCCGGTGATGAAGCGGGCGGCGATGGCGAAGTGTTCGGGGTTGTGTCCGAAAAGCTGTACAACGAAAGGTCTCTCCGACTCATCGAAGCGCACGATCCTAAGGGTCGGTTGGGCCTGATAGACAAAGGCGGTGGAGCTTGCAAGCTCGGAGTAGAGGACATCGGCCCCATATCCTTTGCATACGCGCCGAAAGGCGCTGTCGGTTATCCCCGAAAGCGGGGCCAGGGCAAAAACGGGCTTTCTTAAGAGTGTCCAAAAATTGTCCATCTTTATTCACAGACCTTTATATCGAAATCGGGAGCGCTTCCGGCGTTCATCCGACGAGCGCCGGAGCAGGACCCCTCTGATCGGTTTGTCTACACTTGATCGGGGAGCCGGACCGCCGTCCCGCCAGACATCTCATCTCCCTTTCGCCCTTAAGGGAAATGCTCTTGCATATGCGGCTTCATTACGTTATTCAAATAACTTACACAGCGCAACAGGTCTTATGCCAGCACGGCGATATTTCGCGGTCTCGGGTATGTGTCGACGGTATTGCGCACAGGTGATTTGGCATGGTTATTGCCCCTTTTGGCTGGTGTGTTTGCACCATTGTTGCGGGTTGATATTTAATTCACTTACTGATGGAAGGAGTAAGCATGAGTAAAATACCCCAAAATTACTTGCCCGAAAAGCAGACATGGCCGCAATATCTCACACCCGCCGAATTTTCCGAAACTCCTGACAAATTGAATCTGGCCGACTTCCTGCTCGATCGGCACGTGAGGGAAGGAAGGGGCGATAACGTCGCTATCCGATTCATGGATAAAGAAATAACGTTTGCTCAATTGCAGAAAATGGTCAACCAGTTTGGCAACGCTTTAAAAGATGCCGGAGTCGAGCCTCAGGACCGGGTAGGGATCCGGCTGGTGAACACCCCCCAGGCACTGGTCACCATCTTCGCTATTGAGAAGATCGGAGCCATTCCGGTTCCGACCTCGCCGTTATGGTCCCGTGAAGAGATCGCCTTCGTGGTGAATAACGCCGAGGTGAAGCTTTTCGTCGTAAACGCCCCTCTTATGGAGCAGGTGGAGGCGGCCAAGCCCGGCTTTCAGTGCGGTGCCAAAGTCGTGGTAATCGGGGGCAAGCCCGAGGAAGTCAAAGCCGCCGGAAATCTTGTTTTCGAAGAAATGCTCGCCAAGGGTTCTCCCGAACTCGAAGCCACCATGCTCAATGCTTACGACATCGGTGTTATCCTCTACACTTCGGGGACAACGGGAATGCCCAAGGGGTGCGTCCATTTCATCCGCCCGACAGTCATAGAAACCCGGATGGTCAATAAACACGTCTATCAGTTAAAACCGGGGGATATCCTCGGGGGGGCCGCTCCTGTTTCTTTTGCAGCCGGTTTTGGGACCTTCGCGCTCATCCCGTTTGAAGGCGGCGCCGGTATTTCTCTCATCCCCAAGTTTTCTCCGCCTGATATGATGGAGCTGATTCCAAAGCACAAGATAACCGTATTGACCGGGCTTCCGACCGCCTACCGCGCACTCATGAAATTTCCGGCCTTCAAAAATTTCGATATCAGCTCCGTGCGGCTCTACACAGCGGGCGGCGACGCTCTTGGGGCCGAGACGCTCAAAGGCTGGATCGAGCTTACCGGCAAGCCCATCTGGGAGGGCTTGGGGGGAACCGAAATGCTCCACCTGGTGACATCGAATACGCTCAACGAGCAGCCGGTGCCAAACTCCATCGGCAAGGCCCTTCCGGGCGTCGATGTTATGGTGATCGATGCCCTGGGGCAGAAGTGCAAGCCGGGTGAGGTGGGCAGCATGATTGTCAGAGGCCCTTCGGGCACCCTCTACTGGAGGCCCGAAGAAAACGGGGGCAGGTTGTTCCGAAGCCAAAAATCGGGTGTCGTCGAGGGCTGGAACAAGATGGGCGACGCGGTCTACATGGCCGAGGATGGCAACATCTTCTTTGTCGCCCGTGAAGACGACATGATCAAGAGTTCAGGCTACCGGATCGCTCCTGCCGAAATCGAGGAAACCATGGCCAAACATCCTGCGATAGCGGATGTGGGTATTGTAGGCATCCCCGACCCCGAAAAAGGACAGATAGTAAAGGCCGCAGTGGAGCTTAAGCCGGGATTCACCGGTTCCGATGAACTCACAGAGGAAATCAAGACGTTCCTCAAAGAATACATTGCCGTCTACAAGCTGCCCCGCATCATCCAGTATATGGACAAGCTGCCGAGGACCCCGACCGGAAAACTGTTGCGCCGAATGCTCCGGTAGACAAATCCCGGGCCGGCGGCGAGATCGCCTCAAAGCTGCCGGCCTCCACCGATCAGGGAAAAGGGGGGGGCCGCAGGGGGTGAAAGCCCCCGCTCTTTTGTCATTCAATCCTGCGGCCGCTAAGAATCAGTCTCACCATGGCCAGCAGTTCCCATTCTTCGTAGGGTTCCAGTATGCAGCCGTAGGCGCCAAGCTCCATAACGCGGCCGACCAGATGGCGGTTGTCCTGGCTGCAGAGCAGAACCAGCTTGGAGTCGGGGCAGCAGAATTTTAACCTCGATATGATCGTCACTCCGTAGGTGAGCACACTCGAGCAGTCGATAAGGATTATCGAGTCGAGCTCCCGTTGAGGATCGGCGCTCAATTCGTCCGGAAAGACTATCCTTGCTCTAAAATTCTTGTGTTTTTGCAACATGCTCAAGATGCGGGTTTTAATATCCTCGTCCAAAACGAGAAGAAAAAACAGGGCATGTTGAGTCATGATCAATAAACTCCGGTGGCCGAGAAAAGGCTTCCTGCATTTGCAAATACAAGATTTATGCCCAACTTGACCACCTTAGAACCGGACCAGGGTATTTTCTATCGAGGGGCGGGATGCAGGAAAGTGTATGAAATGCGCCCCGTTTGAGCAAATGGGGAACCACATGGCCTTGGAGAAGAAGGCAATGGCCGGAGTTCAAAACTCGACCCTTAAAAGGGACCGACCCGCCTGGTCTACGGTCACTGGAGCGTGGCTGCGGGCGATTTGACAAGGACCTGCGAGTTGCTTCCGGATGGGCCGCCCGGGTCGCAAGATTCATCCTGCCGAAGTCCTCACTTGAAGCCTGTACCGAGATGATGCCGCCCCGTCAGTTGTCAATGAAATCCTCCCACGAGTAGGACTGCGTCTCGTTCTGGGAAACGGGGGAGATCTCCTGTCGCAACGATTCGAGCACCATCTTTTCGAGTTCCTCAAGCGTGGGGATGTTCACCACCGGTTTTTCGTCAAGGCCGCTCATCACGCGTCTCCCTTCTTGTCTGTAAAGCGGCTCGGGGATTTTCGACCGGCAAATCGGTGCAGGCGAAAGGCTGGCGGAAGGAGTTTCAGAGTGAAATCGAAGACAATTCCAAGACTGAGTGCCAATGGTCTAAATGATTCAGTTTGAGGCAGCCTTTGGTTAAGCGCCGTTTGTCTGTCACACCTAAATCCCGGACTTTGTCCTGCAATTGTCAAATATAAGCAAAAAATAGGCCCAATGTATCGAAAGGCGTGCGTTGCGCGATACATTTTTCGGGCTGCTCCCCCCGGATCAGCTCCGAATCGGAAGAGAGGATAGGGATGCGGGCCCTTCTCTTCCCGCTTCTTGCTTCCCGCTGCCCGCTCCCGTTCTCTTCATTTCCCTTTCCAGATCGGCCAGGGCCTTTCCGGCGGTTACGATCAATTCCTGAAACGCATCCGACCTGTACGTGTCAAGGCCGCCGCAACCCATGTCGGCCGATTTATCGAAGACATCCTCCCGATCGACATAGGTTATGAGCGCTTTGGAGGCTTCATAAAATCTTCTGAATTTCTCGTTCATTTCTTTTGCCCCGCAGCGAAATTTTTGCTGAACCTGCGATGGAATTCGGATTTGAATGCTTCGATTTCCATTGCCTTATCGGCTTTGCCCAGAAAATAGAGGGCCATGCCCTTAAACACCTGCGCCTCCCTCATCGCCGGGGCGCGGGCGAGTGCCCGGTCGAAACAGGAAAGGCTATCGACGTACCTGGTAAGGCCAAGCAGGGCTTGCCCCCTGGCCGTAAGCGCGTAGATATTTTCGGGTTCTCTCACGAGGACCCGGTCAAAGAGTTCCAGTGCCTCCTCACAACGGCCCATGTCGTTTAACGTGAGCCCCTTGAGTTGCATTGCGTGCAAATTCCCGGGTCTTAAGGCCAGTTCCCTGTCGCAGCAGTAGGCGACTTCCCCGAGGAGTCCCTTTTCGGCCAGGCGTCTTGCCCCTTCCATCCAACTCAGCTTGTCTTCGGGGGCTGTCTCCAGAACTTTCAGCATTACTGCCTCATAGGATTCTTCCACGGCGCGGCTGCCCGAGCAGGCCACCGGGACGCCATGGCCGGGCAGCACATGGACGATATTTCTTTTCATTATTTGCCTCAGTCCGTAAAGATAGTGTTCGAGCGATCCCCCGGCGGACTTGTCGACTTCCGCCATGGTCTCGGGGAGTACGGTATCGCCGGAGATAAGGACCCCCGTCGACGGGTGGTAGAGGCATATACTGTCCATGGTGTGGCCGGGCGCGTGAATCACTTCCCACTCGAACCCGCTCAGTTGCACTGTTTCTCCGCCCGAGAGTTCGGTTGGGGCAAATCCGGCCTCGGAAACAAGCCTCTTGAGTTCCTGCGGGCCGGCTTCATGCATCAGGATCTCGATGTTTCCATTTTCCATGACGCCGGGAGCGCCCAGAAGTTCGAATATGCCCATGCAGTGGTCTCGGTGTCCGTGCGTCAGAACTATTTTGCGTATATCGGTCAGTTCAAAGCCCAGGGCCTTGAAATCGAAGAAGATGGTGTAATCGTTTCCGGGATCTACAAGCGTGAGGCCGTCTCCTGCAAGCAGATAGGCATTGCTTGAGTGGTGATAGCCGATAAGAAAGCGGCTGTTTGTGAAGGCGGCATGCGGAACCTTCAAAATCTCGCCGATCCGGAGCCAACCCGGGTGGAGCGGTTCTTCGACCGGGGGATGTTCGTCTTCTATAAGATGTCCGGGTTTCAGCTCGGGCCTCTCGATGTCCTCCATTGCTTTCTCAGTCATGGCTTTTCCTTTTTGGCGCCAACCGGTGTCCATCCGGAAACCGTGGAACGCGCCGGGCGATTCGGACCCACGTCCCCCTTTGAAAAAGGGGGATCTAGGGGGATTTTGCAAATAAATCAGCTGCATGCTCCTTTGAAATCCCCCCCGCCCCCCTTTGCAAAAGGGGGGACAATCCGGTCCGGTCCGTGACCGCCGTGGGGTTTCCGGATGGGCGTCAGACTGGATTTTACGCTATATAGTCCAGTGCATAGCCAAGTTTTAGCCTGTCATCCGGCCACCACTTCTTGCTCAATTTTTCCTCGCCGGGATAGACTTCCCTGCCGTCGATCTTTTCGATCAACAGCTCGAGGAAATGGAACTCGGTGAGTTTGTACTTTTTGATCACCTCGCTTGGCAGCACCACCGCAAGGCCGCTTTCGTTGGAGCATTGCCATTCGAAGGGTTCGTCCGGCGCCGCTTCCTCCTTGCCCGTTTTGCCCGAGTAAACCTTTAGAAGCCTGCCTTCCACCTTCGATTTCGGCTTCATCTGGTGTTCACTATAGAGCTGATCGGAAACGTGCCACCAACAGGCCCTCGCATTGGCGGCCGCGTATGCCTTGACGAGCATGGGGTCGAAGCCGCACACAACCACACGGCATTTTTCCGGCATCTCAAGCCTCCTTCCCGGTTTGGTCTTTTTGCGCCTCGTTAAGGAGAACGCGAAGGTCCTCTACCTGGTCGAAACAATAGCGCATGAACTCGTTCGCCTCGTCCTCGCTCAGGTGGTTGGCTTCAATGAGTCGCTGTATATAAGGATGGATATGAAGCTGGACCTCCTCGACGAATTCCTCGATCACATGATCGTTATCCCCTTCGGGGGATGCCCAGGCAAGAAAACCCCTCTTCCAGTTGTCGAGCATTCCCTTCAGGACATCTATTTCCTCACCAGCAATTCCCGCAGGTCGTGTAGAACGTTGTTCCATCGGATCACGAGAAA
>JBMFWU010000161.1:7998-12491 GCA_049964955.1 Syntrophobacteraceae bacterium | reverse complement strand
ACACCCGATTCCCCGAGGATCAGCACGTTGGAATCCACCGTGCTCACCTTGAGCGCCTGGCGTAACGCCTTGATCATGCAGGGGCTGCGGGCGATCACCGTCCTGGCTTCCAGTTCGGTCATCTGCATCTCCAGCATCTGGCGCCGAAACTGATCGCTGATCGCCTCCTGCTCGTCGAGTTCCTGATACAACCGGTCGAGTTCGGTAATATCTCGTTCGGTGGTAACGACCAGTTCCAGACGCCCCTTTTCATCAAAAAAAGGGTTTCCGGTGACGAAGAGCTTTCGTCCGGCGCTGTTGCGCTGGAGTATGTTCACGACCGATTTTGTCTTTAACACCTCCAGGGTGGCGGAGCGATCCACGATGCCCTCGGAAACGATATCCTCCATGCGCCGGCCCACGGCCTGGTCGGCCCGAATGCGATTGAGCCGCTCGGAGGCCGAGTTGATCCGGATCACCACACCGTTACCATCAGAGACCCACAGTCCGTCGGAGGAACAATTGATGATGGCGTCGAGCTGTCGGTTCAGCCGTTGAAAGGCTTGCATCTCCCGGAGAGATTCTTCCAGAATCGTGCAGTTTTCGAAAACGCAAAGCGCCCCCATCAGTTTGGATTTCCAGATGACGGGACATATTTTGGCCAGATAGCACGCGCCGTCGCAGCAAACCGTAATCCCCAGCCGGGATGCGGAGTCGAGAAGCGTCTGTGCCGCTTCAGGCCACAGCTCGGGTTGTGCTTCCTTTAGCGGGGTGCCCGGCAGGAGCCCCAGGCTCTCACGGGCAACCCGGTTGGCAAAAAGGATCGTGCCCTCCGGATCGATCGCCACCACGCCATCTCCCGTGGCATTGAGCAATGCCTTGCTGATAGCTTCCCAGTCCGAGGGGTCTGCGCCCGAGCAAAAGGGCACCGAGGAACTGTGGGCGACCCGCGTTGGCATGATTGGCATCCCTTCGTTTTCCACAATAGCACCATTATGCGAGGAGACATATTTGTATGCAACATTGCATACTCCGGGCGGAAAGCCAAGCGAAAAACAAGGGCTGCGCCGGAACCCAAGTCCCCCTTTGAAAAAGGGGGATTTAGGGGGATTTTATTAATAAATCCGCTGCATACTCCTTTTAAATCCCCCCTACCCCCTTTGGAAAAGGGGGGGGATCGAACTCCCCGCCCCACGCCGCTGCGCGGCTCATGTTGCGCTCAGGGGAAAATGGCGCGGTGGCATGAATCTTGGTTACGGTTCCCAACCGTAAGAGTCTTTATCTTATTCGGGTTTTCGGGGGAACATCAGTCAGGAGAACGCATCGTATGGAAATTTCAGAGGAGAGCAAGTCGTTGGGACCGGTCGAATCACAGGCTTCCTGCATGGAATTGAGGGGGTTCAGCAAAGAGGCGGGGTATTTGAGGCGTTGGGCGGCAGAACTGAGGCAGAATGCTGAAAAATGGTTACAATCACATACCGGGGCGAAGAAAAATGGGGATTGTAACGCCGATGAAGGTAGTGTAAACGAATAAAACTTTTCCTCCGCGGTTCGGGGGCAGCAAAAGAATACGTAGAGAGAAAACACGATTTCATGACTATGCAGCTTGAAGACCAATTCGACCCGCGGTTTAAGCTCTTTCACGAGCTTATGCGCAACAAGATTCGCGAGGTCCTGCTGATCTCGACCCCTTATGACGCCTCGGTAATGGAGGACGACTGCCGCCTGTCGGAGGCTATTATCAGTGAATACAGGGGATTGAATCTGAGTGCGCCTCCCAGGCTGCACTGGGTTTCTTCCGCCGATGCCGCCCTGGTCGCCCTGGAGACCAGAGGGCTCGACATGGCGATCATCATGGCTCGCGTGGTGGACAGGAATATCGTGGCTACTGCGGAGAAGATCCGGGCGAAGGCGCCGACGCTTCCCATCATGTTGCTGTGTCACCATCTGGATCCGATTCTCGAGTACGGCATGCACCGCCGGCTGCCCTCTTCGCTTTTCAATCGGGTATTTGTGTGGCGGGGCAATTCCGACCTGCTCCTGGCGATGATAAAGAATGCGGAGGATTGGAGCAATGTAGCGCACGATACCAAATCGGCAAGCATTCGCGTCATCATTTGTGTCGAGGATTCTCCGGAATATTTGTCCATTCTGTTGCCCCTTTTCTACCGGGAATTGGTCATTCAGACCCAGGCGGTGATGGAGGAAGGGCTCAATAACGAGCATCGCCTCGTGGCCATGCGGGCGCGTCCCAAGATTCTGGTGGCGGAAAGCTTCGAGGGTGCGACCCAACTTTTCCGGAAATATGAGCCGTTCGTGCTCGGAATCTTTTCGGACGTACGGTTTCCCCGTGAGGGGGAAATCGACGATAACGCCGGGGTCGACCTTCTCAAGGGGATAAGTCGCGAACGATTTGATATTCCATTGCTGCTGATGAGCAGCGAGCCCGAAAATGCTGCAAAGGCCGCCGAGATTCCGGCTGTATTCATCGACAAGAACTCTCCGACTCTTCTCTCCGAAGTGCGCTCCTTCTTCCTCAACCGTCTGGGGTTTGGAGATTTTGTCTTTCGCAGCCCGCAGGGCACAGAAATTGCCCGTGCAAGTAACCTCAGAATGTTGGAAAAGCAGCTCCATACCATTCCGGACGACACCTTCGCCTATCACTGCAACTGCAATGATTTTTCGAGATGGTTGTTTGCGCGTTCGGAAATAGAACTGGCCTCCCGGGTACGACCGGTACGGGATAATGATTTTACCGATATTGCGAGCCACCGTCAGTTTCTGATTTCGGTCATTCACGAACGGCGCATGCAGCGTCAGAAAGGGGTGGTCGTAGATTTCGATCCCAAGGGTTTCGATGAGGATGCTGAAATCCTGAAGATCGGCACAGGGTCACTGGGAGGGAAGGCGAGGGGGCTTTTTTTCGTCTCCTCTCTTCTGCGCCAGCATTCTTCTTTCGATACCCGGTCGGGTCCGGTCGAAATCGTCATTCCCCAGACACTGGTCATTACGACGGAGGTGTTCGAGACATTTGTCGAAAAAAACAATCTCAAAGAGTTGACCGAAGAGGAACTGCCCGACGAAACGATCGCAGAGCGCTTCATGGCGTCTGAATTTCCCGAAACCGTCAGGCAGCAGCTGGCGGAGTTTCTGACCCACATCCATTATCCCCTGGCGGTACGCTCGTCGAGCCTGCTCGAAGACGCTCAATTCAGGGCATACGCCGGTCTCTACAATACCTATATTTTGTCAAACGATCACTCGGACCTCAGCTGCCGACTGGAGCAACTCGTCCAGGCAATCAAGATGGTTTACGCCTCGACCTATTTTCAGGGCCCCAAGGCATTTTCACGGCGCATCGGCCACCGGACCGAAGAGGAGAAGATGGCCGTAGTCGTGCAAAAA
The DNA here is from genome assembly GCA_049964955.1 of Syntrophobacteraceae bacterium. Taxonomy (GTDB): domain Bacteria; phylum Desulfobacterota; class Syntrophobacteria; order Syntrophobacterales; family Syntrophobacteraceae; genus SbD1. Next base: position 9,107 of record JBMFWU010000161.1, on the reverse strand, counting down.
CTCGTTGGACAAAAGTACGGGAGCTACTTTTACCCGTTTTTGTCCGGCGTAGCCCAATCGCATAATTTTTATCCCTTCTCGAGGATGAAACCCGAGGACGGCATAGCGACAATTGCCCTGGGGCTCGGCAAAACCGTCATGGAGGGGGGGAAAGGGCTGCGTTTTTCGCCCGCTCACCCGGAGTTGCTCCCGGAGCGTTCGTCGGTAGAGGATATTCTAAAGAATTCCCAGCGCTATTTCTATGCCCTGAACCTCGACCAGGCGGCGTGCCGCCTGGGGGCAAGCGACATGGTCACCCTGGTCAAACGGGAAGTGATGGATGCCGCGCAGGAGGAGCCGGTAAAGCTTGCGAGCAGCACCTACGTTCCCGAAGAGCATCGGTTGCGCGATACCGCTTCCAAGACCGGATACCCGGTGGTCACCTTTGCGCAGCTTCTCAAATATGACCTCTTCCCCCTAGCCGAAATTTTGCGAAAGATTTTAGCGCTCGGGCAAGCGGGAATGGGATGCCCGGTGGAACTGGAATTTTGCGTCGATCTTTCCCGCGCCCGGAAGACCAAACCCCAATTTGCGATCCTGCAGCTTCGGCCGATGAGCGCGCGGGAAGAAACCGTGGATGTGGAACTGAGCGATGAGGACCTGGCGAGCGCTTTTTGCGTTTCCACCAAGGCCCTTGGCAACCGGATCAGCACGGAGATACGAGACATCGTATTCGTAAAGCCGCAATCCTTCGACCCGGCGAAAACTCGCGAGGTTGCCGGGCAAATCGGCCAAATCAACGCGCTCCTGCTCAAAGAAAAGCGCCAATACGTGCTGATAGGGCCGGGGCGCTGGGGCTCATCGGACAGCTGGCTGGGTATACCGGTCGGGTGGGCGGACATCTGCGGAACGGGCGCGATCGTCGAAACCGCTCATGACAAACTCAACGCGGAACCCTCGCAAGGTTCCCATTTCTTTCACAACATCATTTCCCTGGGCATCAATTACTTTACCGTGGGCCACGGCGAGGGCAACAGAATCAACTGGGAATGGCTCAGCGCGCTTCCAAGAAAATACGAGTCGGAATACGCAGCCTGGGTATCTCTTGAAAAACCGCTGACCATCAAAGT
>JBMFWU010000161.1:5704-7898 GCA_049964955.1 Syntrophobacteraceae bacterium | reverse complement strand
TCGAAGACCTCCTCGGACCAGTCGTGAAAATCGCTAAAGAAGCCTTCCGCATCAAAGAGAATCTCACGACCGGTGAGGAGCCGCACCTGTTGTTGAGGGACAGTTTCGTCCGATTCGGAACCGTTTGCCATTACACTCCCTGCGCCGTCGATGCGAGCGCTTTGATTTTATCGGGCGTTGCCGGCAGGTCGCACACCCAGAAGCCGGTGGCATTCTTGATGGCGTTTATCACCGCGGGCGCTGTGGGCACCAGGCACATTTCCCCGACTCCGGTAGCACCCATGGGGCCTTTGGGACGGGGAGTCTCCCGAATGATGATCTCCATATCGAAACTGTGGCGAATCGAGGGGAATTTGAAAGTGACCCAGTCTTTGGTTTTCCCGGCGATGTATTCTTCGCGGAGGGCGTAGCCCACTCCCATGTCCAGACCGCCTTCCAATTGAGCGGTAAGGTTCTGCGGGTTGATGACCGTTCCGGCATCGACCGCGGCCGTAACTTTTAAGACCTTCACCTCGCCGCTCGTGAGGTTTACTTCCAGCTCCACCATTTGCACGGCATGGACCTGGGATTCGAAGGAGGGTCCCTGGCCGGTCTTGGGGTCGAGTGGGCCAACCTCTTCGTTTTTCTTTCTGCCCAGATAGCGTGCGGGCTTGCCCGCATGGACAAGGTCCTCGGAGTTTTTGGCTCCCGTTTCCTTCATGGCGTTCTGCAGTTGGCCCAGGGCGTCGAGCAGGGCGCCCCCGATCATGTAGGTGATGCGGCTTCCCGCTGCCGGTCCGCTGGCAGCCGTGAAGTCGGTATCGCGCGTATTGAGGCGCACCTTATCGAGAGGCAGGCCCATGAACTCGGCGGTGAGCTGTGCCAGCATGGAATCGTTTCCCTCGCCCGGATCTGCGGCTGCGGCATAGACGGTTACTCCTCCGTCTGCATCGAGTTCGACGGAGGCAACACCGACGTCACCGGGCCCGCCGATGCCGAAGGAGCCCGTCGCCAGGCCGACTCCGCGCCGGATCTCTCCGGTTTGGTGACTTTTGGCCTCTTCGAGCGCGCGCCGGTAATGGGGGCGGACCGCTTCGAGAAGCCCCGGCAGAGGCCATTCGGTCACCGTCCGGCCGGTGGATTTGGACTCGCCGGGCTGCAGGCAATTGAGCAGCCGGAATTCGAGGGAATCCATCCCGAGTTTATCGGCAAGCATTTCCATGGCGCATTCGAGGGCGAAGTTCACCTGCGGGGGACCGGCGCCGCGGGCGGCGCTTCCAAAGGGGTTATTGGTGTAGGCGAGTTTCGCCATGGCATCGATGTTGGGAATATTGTAGGACCCCGAAAGCATGAGAAGCGAGCGGTTTATCACCCCGTGTCCGATGGAGTAATACGCGCCTTTATCTACGATGTAGTTATTGCAGTAGGCCGTGAGTTTGCCTTGGGCATCGGCTGCGAGCTTTACGTCCATGGTGAACGGGTGCCGCTTGGAGGTCATCGCCATGCTTTCGGCAAGGCTCGGGATATAGCGGATCGCGCTCTTGAAATGAATCGCCGCAGCCCCGGCAATGCCTTCGGACATGACATCGAGTTTTATACCGAACTGGCCGCCGGAGAATGCCTCCCGGTAGCTCATATTCTCCCAGCCCAGAGCCTCCTGAAGCATGCCCAGGTGATAGTGGATGTTAATGCTTCGGCCGATGACCACGAGCTTGGCATCCTCTTCACCCGGTTCGCCCTCTTCCCAGTAGGCGACCGTTACTTCGGGCTCGAGGGGTGCCTGGTGGTTGGTCTGGGTCTTGAACCTGGCTTCTATGACCGCTGCGGATTCACGCAGCGCGGCCTCGGCATCGCCCTTTATCTGCGGCTGTTCGAGGCACAGGTTGGGAAACTCGTCGTGAATGCTCACCGCACCTTCGGCAAGGGCCGCCTCGGGGGTGTCGATAATCGGCAGGGGAGTAAGGGTTACCTGTATCTCCTTTACGGCGGCCTCAGCCTGCGCGCGGGTTTTGGCGGCAACCGCGACGATCGGATCTCCTATGCAGCGAACCTTGTCGCCGCAGAGCACCGGGCGATCGGCCCTGAGATACTTGAGGGTATTGGTGCCTTTAATATCCGAAGCCTTGAGCACGCCGACGACGCCGGGCATCGCCTCGGCTTTCGCGGTGTCAATGGCGTCGATGCGCGCATGGGGCAGGGTGCTGCGCAGGACGGC
>JBMFWU010000161.1:0-5604 GCA_049964955.1 Syntrophobacteraceae bacterium | reverse complement strand
CGACAGGATCATGCCGGGGGTGCAGAACCCGCACTGGACGGCCCCGGCCAATACGAAGGCTTCCTGAATGAGATGCGGATTTTCGGGCGTGCCCAGCCCCTCGATGGAAATGACCCGCGCTCCGTCCAGGGAGGCGACCCTGGTCAGGCAGGAGAGCACCGCCTTGCCGTTTACTATCACCATACATGCACCGCACTGGCCTTTGCGGTCACATGACTGCTTGGCGCCCGTAAGCCCCAGATCTTCCCGCAGCAAATCCAGAAGCACGCGATCTTCGTCCACAACGAAGTGCTTTAGAACGCCGTTAACCTGCAACTTGATACTTTTCATCGTCTCTCCTGTCCCCCTCCGATTCTTTGCGGAGCGGGGCTAATTTGCCTCATCGACTTATTGCGAACCGGCTATCGTACTCATGGCATCGATCGCCGCATCTATATCGTCCTGCGTTGTGAACGGTCCCGGGCTGAAGCGAACACCGCCGACGTTACCGAAACCCAAATCGGCATGGACCAGCGGCGCGCAGTGAAAACCGGCACGAACGGCTATTCCGAAATCTGCATCAAGAATTGTGCCGACATCCTGGGAGTTCATCCCTTCAACGACCGCCGTGAGGAGTCCGGCGTGTCCGGTAATATCCTCGGCGCAGTAAAGTTTCACCCCGTGCAGCCGGGAGAGTCCGTCTCGAAGGCGTGTCACGAGCTCGATTTCCCGCGCCCGGATAGCATCCTGGCCCTCGGCGAGGACAAAATCGACTCCTTCGGATAAACCGATGATGCCGAGCAGATTGAGCGTGCCCGCCTCCAATCGGTGTGGATAGGTTTGGGTGTGAAACGGACTCTCCGAGTCGATCCCTGTTCCGCCATACCGGGTGGTTCGCACCTCGAAGCCGCGGTTTAAAACCAGTCCCCCGATGCCGGACGGTCCCAGGAGGGACTTATGGCCGGTGAAGGCAACCGCCGAAACCTGCCAGGGAGTCATCTCGATCGGGATCACCCCGGCGCTTTGCGCCGCGTCGACGATCAACGGGACGCCGCGCTCCCCGCATACCCGGCCGATCTCTTCGATCGGCTGAATGGTTCCGAGCACGTTGGAAACATGGCTCACCACAACCGCCCGGGTATTGGCGCGAATCCTTTCGGCCACAGCATTCGGGTCCACAAAGCCCCTGGTGTTGAAGGGCACCAGGTCGTACTCGATAATGCCGCGTTCCTTGAGATGGTGCAGCGGTCGAAGCACGGAGTTGTGCTCCAGGCGGGTGGAAACGATGTGGTCGCCGGGGCTGACGCAGCCCTGGATCACAAGGTTCAGACCATCTGTCGCATTTGCGGCGAATATCACACGGTCGGGATCGGGAGCGCCAAAGAAACGGGCCAGTTTGCCGCGAATTTTTGTGACCAGTTCCTCGGCTTCCACCGCCATATCGTAGCCGCCGCGCCCCGGCGACACCCCCATCGCGAGGTAGGTCGCAACCGCTTTCTCCAGTACCGAAGGCGGTTTGGGAAACGTGGTCGCAGCGTTATCGAGATAAATGAACCGTCTTTCCATCGATTCAGCCATCGGCCTGTTTGGAGGAGTTTTCCAGTATCAGCCGCTGCGGATCGATTTCCTCCCGCAGTATCCGAAGTTCCTCCCCGGTGGGCGGCGCCGAGGGAAGGGCGCGGCTGAGATCGAGCGAAAAGCCCGTATTTTCGGCAATATCTTCAGGAGTCACCCCGGGATAATATTCGGCAAGGTACATCTGCCTGGTGACTTCGTCAAATTTCATTATACCCATATTGGTAACGACTGCCATGGGGCCGCCTCTTTTGTACCCGGCCCTGCGGCGCGAATCCCCTCCGGTGAGCCACCCGGGGCTGGTCAGGTAGTCGAGCTTTTCGACAAACCGGCGCTTTTCATGCGACATGAAAATAATCATTCCAAAGGCGAAGCTGAGCGCGTCGCAGGCGCCGCCCGCGCCGGGGAACCGGACGCTGGGCTTATTATAATCCCCGAGGCACGTCGAGTTGACATTGCCGAACCGATCGATCTGGGCGGCCCCGATGAAACCGATCGTGCGCAGTTTGGGATGGGCCAGAAGGGACAGGGATTCCCCCAGACCCGCATTGATCGAGCTGCCCGTCATGACGCGGGAGTCTGCGACCGCCATGGGAAGCTCGTCGAGCGAGGGGTCGATGCCCCCCGTTTCGAAAAACACCACCGATTGCGGCGCGTAGATGCGTTTGGCCGCGCTTGCGGCGAGAAGCGACACGCCGGTTCCGGCGAACAGGATATCCCCGTCATTTACCAACCGCCCGGCGATGATGGACATGATTTCTCGAGATGTGTAGCTTTCCATGGTTACTTCCTATCGCCTGTCCAGGCCGGGTGCGTAACCGGTTGCCGGATTGGCCCTGATCTTTAAAATCTCCCGGATTCCCACCTTTTCCAGATACTCTTCGTGGGTCTCGAAAGGATACACCCACTCTTTGAGGTATCGTTGAAAATCTTCGTCTTTTTTGGACATTTCCGCACACATGCGCAGGTGCCCCGGGTCGTAGTCGTAGAAATAATGGCAGGCGGTGGGGTGCGCCCCGTAGGGAGCGTGGACCACCGCGTCCACCAGAAAGTGGGGCAGACTGTTGAGGTCCGGGTCGCGCCTCAGGTATTCTGTCGGAACGACCTCCTCGCAGGTTACGATCACAAGCTTTGCCGCCTTCGCTTCTTCCAGATCCGCAAAGCTGAGTCCCTGGATGCGCACTGTCCCGTCTTCGCCCGCATACTGCACGTGCAGGATGGCCACGTCCGGATTAAGGGGGGGGAGCAGCACCACATTTCCCTCTTCTTCGTCCCAGGGATTTTTGACAACCTTTAGCTTTTTGCGCGGCACCCGCCCGGTGCCGCGCACCTCCTCGGGGAACCCGGCCTTCTTTACGATGTCCGTCTCAAGACCCGAGGTCGTGGCGATAAAAGGAAGCTGCATCGCTCCGGCCATAAACCGCAGGAGCATGTGGAAATTGGAGTAGTCCTCGAACTGGATCTGCCCCCTGCGTACCGCCTCCCGGAAACGGATGGCCGTCGGGGCAAAACGCCCCACTCCCCCGTATGCCAGTTCGATCCGGCGCACGCACCCCGCACCGATCAAAAGCTCCATCCCCTGGCCATGCGAGTGCACGGCCAGGTGAATGTCTTTCTTTCTTTGTCGGATGATTTCGCGGCAAAGCGCCATGGGATTTCGGTTTGTCGTGAATCCGCCAAGAGTGATCTGGTCGCCGTCCTGTATCAGTTTCACGGCTTCGGCAAGACTCATGAATTTGGGACTCTTTTTCATTTGGATTTTCCTGAAGGTGCAGTGTTTGTAGGGCTCCGTGACGCAGGTTGCAACCCGTTTTGCGGTTGCAAAATATACACCATCGAAATGGTGGGGGAGGAGGCCTCAAAACGGCGCCGTTAAAGGCACAAACCGGGGATACAAAGACGGCTGGCCGTTCCGGGTTATGCAAAAGTGCATAGAGTGGAGTTGCCAAACCTGTTCTTCCCGGTCTTCGGGAAAGAGGCGGGGTAAGGCGAATACGGGCGTAAGCGGGAGGTTGGGGGGCGTGAGCGGTGACTATGCCGTTGAGCATAGTGCTTATGCGGTTATGCATAGCGGGAGCAGGCGGAAAGCGGAGAAAAGCCTTATGATCGCCCGGTTGGCGGGGTTTGGGAGCCGGGGATTTGCGTAGAATAGCGTGGTACGGATCTTGAAGCGATGGAGTGCGATTGCCTCTTATCTGCATCAATAACCTAACTCGAATCGAAGAGGAAATATTTTGATGTCGCATAGCCTTGAAGAGTTGATGGAATTTCGAAAAAAGCATGTCCCGCAGGGGCCGGTCAATCTTACGCCCGCTTTCGTGAAGGAAGCGCGAGGGGCGCTGCTGATAGGGGTGGATGGCCGTGAGTTGATCGATTTTGCCGGCGGGATCGGCGTGATGAACGTGGGGCACAGCCATCCGAAGGTGGTTGCGGCCATCAAGGCGCAGGCCGAGCGCTACGTGCACACCTGTTTTCACGTGGTGATGTACGAGCCGTATGTAGAACTGGCGGCTCGCCTGAATGAGCTGGCGCCGGGAGATTTTCCCAAAATGACCATGTTTGCCAACTCGGGCGCCGAGGCTGTGGAAAACGCAGTGAAAGTGGCGCGCTATGCGACCGGCAGACCGGCGATCATCGTGTTCGAAAACGCCTTCCACGGGCGCACGCTTTTGACCATGACCATGACCAGCAAGGTCAAGCCCTACAAGTTCGGTTTCGGGCCGTTTGCCCCTGAGGTTTATCGGGCGCCCTACGCCTACTGCTACCGCTGCCCGTTCGGGGAGACCTATCCCCAGTGCGGCGTAGGTTGTGCGGATCACCTGGAAAGCTTTTTCGTCTCCAACGTGGCGGCCGAATCTACCGCAGCAATCATAGCCGAACCCATTCAGGGCGAGGGCGGATTCGTTACTCCTCCCCCGGAGTACTTCCCGAAACTCCGGAAGATCTGTGATAAATACGGGATAGCCCTGATAATCGACGAGATACAGTCGGGCTCCGGGCGAACCGGAAAGATGTACGCCATCGAGCACTGGGGAGTGGAACCCGACATCATCACCATGGCGAAGAGCCTGGGGGCCGGGCTGCCCATCAGTGCGGTCACGGGGCGCGCCGAAATGATGAATAAACCGCATGCGGGCGGGCTCGGGGGCACCTACGGCGGCAATGCCCTTGCGTGCAGCGCGGCTCTGGCGGTCCTCGAGGTTCTTTTCCAGGACGGCCTCATGAAACAGGCCGAAGCGCTCGGGAAAAAGCTGCGCGCGCGGCTCGACGAGTTCCACAAAACCTATGAGATCGTCGGCGACGTGCGGGGCAAGGGTCCCATGCTCGCCATGGAGCTGGTGCGCGACAGAAAGACCAAGGAGCCCGCATCGGCTGAGGCCAAAAAGCTCGTGTCAATGTGTTACGACAAGGGCCTCGTCCTGCTTTCCTGCGGGAATTTTGGAAACGTCATTCGTATGCTGATGCCCCTGGTAATAACAGACGAACAACTCGACAAGGGGTTGAATATTCTGGAAGAGGGGCTCAAAGCACTGCGCTGAGCCGCGTAGCGGGGCGGGGAGCTCGCAAGGAGCGATGGCCCCCCCCGCCCTTTTTCGGTGAGCCTACTCGGAGTTGTGGACCATGCCCGGCTTTTTCCAGTTGGAATGGAATACTCCTCTGTTACAATGGCACTATTCCGGAAATTCTTGACGGTGTCGGCCAAATGATCGAATCTTTGCGGCCGGCGCCGCGCACCCGAGTGTACACCCGGTACTGAATAGTTTTTGGTTGTATCGATCCGGAGCAAAAAAAGAAAGACGTCGTGCGTTTTGCCGGGGAGCCGGAAGTTTCGGCGCAGACCGCACGCGGGATAGCCTGATTTCCAGCCATCACAGCTGCGAAAGACAGAATCGAGAGCACCGGGCGGTTTCGACCCGAGATGGGGTGGATCGCGAAGGATACTTTTACGCCGCGATCACTTCAGGAAAGGAGATACCTGCGGATAATAATCACTGGGGTAAAGGTAGGCCATAGCTGTTCTCGTCCTTAGATGCATTTTTTATTATTTTC
>JBMFWU010000160.1:0-12515 GCA_049964955.1 Syntrophobacteraceae bacterium | reverse complement strand
CCGACAAGCGCGTACGCCGATGAGCTTCATGTCGATCAGGCCGGAAAGCAGATGCCCGAGGGAGGGCCGAGCGTGATCGTAGCCCCTGGAACGGGAGGCGGTCCGACCACGATCTATCTTTCCATAGGGGGCACTTTCCCGGTTCGGCATGGTCATGGACAATATCCGATCCTGGAAGATCAGATTGAGCCCTTGCCCGAATCGGTCGAAGGACCGGGCCAGGATGCCCCGGGATCGACGTTTGCGACCCAAGACGTATCTGAACATGGGTCGGGAAATGCGGGTCCGGAGGGAGTAGCCCCCGGAGGCGTTTTGCCGAAGGGACTAAGGAAGGTAGAAAACCAGGATGTAGATTTCTTCCAGGGCTACAAGAATATCGGCTATGAAGCGGCGGCGGCTTTCGCGGGCGGGACGGCGGATTTCTGGAAAACATTCAATGACGCCGTAAACTACGTGGCCGAAAAGACGGGGGTCGGCTTGACCTACGTGGACGCCCAAGGGCGGCTGCATGACAATGAAGCGCCCAACCTCCTGACCGAGGCCATAAACGAACTTCAGGCCGATGCGGCGCACTATGAGAGCCTGGTCAAGAACCCCGGACTTGGGGAGAAGATTGTCGGGCAGGCAGCGGGCGGCATGATACCGGGCTCCGTAAGCTTTGCCATGGGCATTCCCTACGCGGCCCTGAAAGGCATGGAGAGCGGCGGCGTCAAGGGCATGCTCCGGGAGATCGTAGCCCGGTACGCGATGGGTAAGGTTCTCGGGGCGACGGAGCCTTTCAAGCTTCCGACAAGAACGGCCCTGACGGCTGCGGCTTTCGGGGGTGAGGAGGCGGCCAGGGGCGGCACTCTCGGACAGGTTGCGCAATCTGCGGCTACCGGGGCGGTAATGGGCGCTACCGGAGGGCCGGGCGGCGAGATGAGCGCAAGGCAGGGCCTCGAAGCCTTCAGGCAATCCTTACCCGGTATTGAGGGGATCAAGGGCGCGGCCCGGTCTGTGAGGGATTCTCTCCCGGCGATTCTTGACGATCAGCGCGGCGCAATCAATCCGCCCCCGAGGCCCGTGAATTCGACGGAGGCGCTTGAAAGAGTCAAATCCAACTGGATCGGCAATAAGGATTACGCTCTGCACATGAACGGGGTGGAGGCCGGGCGTTTCCAGCAGCAAATCATGGAATTGGCCGGTGAGAAGCGGTACGGTCCCAAGAGCAAGGAGATTGACAAGGCGCTTCAAATCTACCTTGATGTGCAACGTGATCCCTCACATGTGGCGAAGTATTTCGGGAAGCTCACAAAAGAACAGCAGAAGGTGGTAAGAGATGCCGTCGAAATGCAGAAGGATTCAAGGTTTCTCGCCATCGCCCGGCAGATCAGGCAATCCTATGACCAGACGGGCATGATGGCGCTGGACGCCGGAGTAATTCAAAATGTCCTCGATAATTACGCCGCGCGTGTTTGGAAGCCGCTGGATGAAAAACCCGCTACCGAGCAGCACCGGAAATTCGGGACAACGACGGGGCATGCAAAGCAACGGGTCTTTACGACAATTTTGGAGGGTGAGTCTGCAGGGCGTGAATTGTTGGTCGAGGGGGCGACTAATAATCTTCGAATCCTGAAAGATGAGATCGCCAAGACTATCGAGGACAAGGAAGTCTTAAAGCGGCTCTCAAAGATGCGGGACGCGCAGGGAAGGCCGATCCTGGTAAACCATCCGGCAGAGGGATACAAGAGGATCGAGCACCCGAATTTCAAGGTGTACCGGTTTTTGGGCAAGATCGATGCGCAACCGATCATTGAGACGGTGAGGGAGCTTACCCGAACCGTGAATGAGTCCTCAACCGTAACGGGCGGCAAGGGTGCGCCGGCGGTCGAATCGAAGCCCGTCGCCCGCATGAAGCAGGTTGTCAAAGATTCGCTTATGGCGAGGGGAATGCCCGCGCCCGAAGCTGACGTGTATGTGAGCAAGATCGAGCAAGCCGCCAGAAACGGCGGGGACGCTTCCGGGGAATCCCGGCAGATCATTGAAAAGCTGGTTGAACGGACGCTTCAGATATCGGAGAAGGAACAGGTTAAGGGGATTGAGTTCAGCCCGCTTGCCAGGCGCGGGATTGTTGTTTCCGAGGATGGGACCATTCTGCAGCGCCAGGAGCTTTACGCGCCCGAGGACATCGCGGCATCTTTCAATAAAATTCTCGGGACTTCGAAACTGAAGGGCATCAAAGGGATTGACGCGGCGACCAGGTTCAATGCACAGGCCAAATCCATTTTACTGACGACGAGCCTCTTTCACTATCAATCCTTCATGAGACAGTACCTGCTTGGCACTCACGGGATTTCCGAGTCAACACTCAATCCATTCAAGGCTTATAAAATCGGGCTGCAGGCCATACAGAACGATAATCCGATCTTGAAGGAACTTATCAAGAACGGAGGCCTGACGCTGGGGCGGCAACTGGAATGGGAGGAAAAGGCCTGGACCGGGGAACCGGGCCACATCGGCAGGGCGATTGATGCGCTTCCGGGCGGCAAGGCGGCAAAGGCGGCGTTCGTTGACCTGATGGAGCGGCAGAGCAAATTTCTTTTCGAAAAGTTCGGCGCGGGCCTGAAAGCGCAGGCGGCCATCCTTGAATACATGAATTCGCTTAAGGCCTTCCCCGAATGGACCCCGCAGTATCGGGCGCGGATGGTATCAGAGTACGTCAATAACGCTTTCGGCGGCTTGAACCTGGCGAGGATGGAGCGCGACCCGACCGTTCAGCATATCTTCCGGCTGGCGGCGCTTGCGCCCGATTGGACGGAGAGCAATTTCAACCAGTTTGTGAAGGCCTTCGGGACGGGAGACGAAGGAAAGATGTATCGGCGCTTGTGGGCTTCGGTAATGGCCAGGGGGATGACTGCGACGGTTGCGGCAAATCTATTGATGAGCGCATTCGATGACAAGAACTTTCTCGAGAGGTACAAGGAGGCTTGGGAGGCCGGTAAATTCCGCTGGTTGGACGTGGATATCACACCGCTGGCGGAAGCGTTGGGCGCCGGAGCGGGGAAGAGAAGATATTTCGGTATCTTCGGCCAGTTCACGGATGGTCTGAACTGGATTCTCCACACGGCTGCGGCCATCGATCACAAGGCCTCACCTCTTGCCAACCTCTTGGTCGAGGCCCTGGAGGGCACGGACTGGAAGCAAGACCCGTTTACGACGTTGAATGAACTTATCGGGCGAACGGGAAATGGCAGGTTGGAGGGAAAACTTACCAAGCCCGCCAAATCGACAGGCCCGATAGGCTGGAGTCAAACCCCTTCTTTTATCATGCATGAGGCGCTTTCGAAGCTGCCGATTTTCGCTCAAAACCTGGTCGGCTATGTGACGGGCCAGATGGACGGCTTCGACGCACTGACAAAGGGTGTGGGGCTCCGGACGGCAAGCGTGCGGGAGGTTCCGGATTGGGAATGGGGCATCCGGGGGCTACGGGAAGATGAACCGCATCTGACGGGACCGACCGAGGAACGAAGACAGCAGCGGCAAACCGAGTGGGATTTGCGGGAAAAGCTCAAGGCGGGGGATGCCCATTGGGCCGATGTCGATGAAGCGGTGAAGGAAGGCAGGCTGACGGAGCAAGAAAGGCAGCACCTGAAACGTAACTTAAGACTGAGTGATCTACAGGTGAGAATCAAGGGGCTTCCGGTTGACCAGGCGGTGAGAGCTTACCGGGAGGTCTTGCCTGATGAAGAGCGGAAGAGCGTCCGGGTTATTGTGCGGAGGAAGATCGAGCGGTCGAGGGAATTGACGCCTCAGCAAAAGCATGAATATTGGCAGGCGGTGAAATAGAAACGGAGCTAATCGGCGGTCACCGATAATCCATTTTCTCGGCGAAGTGGGTCAAGGAAAGGATGGTCCAGTACCCTACGGCAAAGAATGCGATTCGCAAAAAGACGGCGCTCCACCAATGGATGGCGTGCTCGGCTGCGAGGGCGATTTTGACGACCGCCACGAGGCCCCAAAAAGCTATGAAGAAAAGTGTAAGTGCGTCCTTGTCGCTGGAAGTTAAATGGAAGTTTTGCATTTTGCCCATTTTGGTCTCCGAACGTGAAAAGAGGCTGTGCCTGTTGTGCCCGGAAGTGTGCCCAAATTGATCTAAACTAACGAAAAAATCCAAAAATGATCCAACTTAAAAAGGGCCGGAAACCCGGATGTGGTCAGGATTTTCGGCCCTGTGCTTGACTTTGCGGGAAACTCCTTGAATGGTTCCGGAGACCAACGCTCTATCCACTGAGCTAGTCGCCCATAGCTTGATGATTTGGCAAGTATCACACAGGCGGGGGCTTTTGTCAAACGGGTGCAGGAGCCGGCATGCTAAATCCTGACCGAACAGAGAAGAAAAATATTTCATGTCACTGCGGGACGCACGAAAAGACTCCGAACGCGCTTTTCTTCCTGCTCCCCGCTCCTCGCTTCGCGCTTCCTTTCCCAATCCCCTTCACTGCGACAAACAGTCGTGATTTTTGGGGTTTACGTACAGGTAGCCCCGGCCGCGTACGTTTATGATCCGCTCTATTTCGTCCGGGCCGTGGCCCAGTTTTTTTCGAAGGTTTCCCATGTGCACGCTCACGCTGCGGTCGTAGGGGGAAAGAGCGCGGCCGAGGACGGTTTCGGCCAGTTGCTCGGAAGGGATCACCCGACCGGCGGCTCGCAGCAGCATTTCGAGAAAGCCGAATTCCACCGGAGTCAAATGGATTTGCTCCCCGAAATGGCGTATGACGCGGGAGGTGGGATCGAGTTCCACATCGCCCACGCGGATGGTTTGCGGGGCGCGCCCGCTGCGGTCCCGGGTGCGGCGAAGAATGGTCCGGGCATAGGCGATAAGCTCGCGGGGATTGAACGGTTTGAGCATAAAAGCGTCGGCGCCCATCTCCAGCCCGATAATGCCCTCCGCTTTCCTGTCGCGAGTCGTCAGCATGACGACGGGAGTATCGCAGCGGGGGCGAAGGGATTTGAGAACCTCGAAGCCGCTTACTCCCGGAAGCGTCATAGAGAGCACTATCAGATCGTACAAGTCTGCTCCCGGCACAGTCCGTGTCAATTCCCGGCCGGAGTCGTGAACGGTCTCGAATCCTTCCGCCCGCAAACAGTCGGAGAGTGCTTCGCACGAATTTCTATCGTCATCGATAACGAGAATGCGGCTCATTTGCGTGCTCCCGGGTCACATGAGTCGCCGGTGGAACATCCACACGGCAAAGGAGAGGGTGAAGAGCGCTATCAGGGCGAGCGGCCACATCTGGGGGAGAATGTAGCGCAGGCCGTCCCCTTGCAGAAACACCTCGTGGGCGATTACGATGATGTAGCGCAGAGGATTGGCCAGCGTGGCGTACTGAATCCCCGCGGGCATATTGGAGATCGGAGTGTTCAGCCCCGAGAGCATGGCCAGGGGCATGATCGTGAGAAAGCTTCCCAAAAGCGCCTGCTGCATGGTGGCGGCTACCGAGGAGACCATCAGGCCGATCCCCACGGCGGAGACGAGAAAAAGAAGCACTCCCAGGTAGAGAACCGGGAGCGCGCCCTGGAAGGGAATCCGAAACCAGAAAACGGCCAGGGCGAGCACCATCGTCGCTTGCACCAGCCCGATCAAAATGCTTGGAACGGATTTGCCGATCATGATTTCGATCGGTCGAAACGGGGTGACCAGCAGCTGGTCGAAGGTCCCCTGTTCCCGCTCGCGGGCAACGGACATGGCCGTTATGATGATCATCTGGACCAGGGTGAGCATGCCGATGAGCCCCGGAATCATGAACCAGCGGGTCTCCAGGTTGGGGTTGAACCAGGCCCTTGTGGAGGGTTCCACCGGAGGGGGAGACAGGCCGTTTTCCGCTCTCCACCGGGAGTTGAACTCGTCGGTGATGGTTGCGATGTAGTTAAGAGCCGTCCCGGCGGTATTGGAGTTGCGGCCGTCGGCGATCACCTGCACGTCCGCCTGCCGGCCTGTGAGAAGGCGCCGCTCGAAATCGGGTCCTATCTGCAGGACCAGGATGGCGTCCCTGTCATCGATGATCGATTTGATATCCCTTTGGTCCCGCAGGTTGGCAACGCGCAGGAAGGTCCCCGAGCCATCGATCATGGCCAGAAACTGCCGGGACGCCTCACTTTTGCTCTGGTCGTAGACCGCGTAGCGGACCCGGTTGAGGTCGTAGGTGGCCGCATACCCGAAGATGAGCCCCTGGAGTATCGGAGGGACGAGCACCACAAACCGACTCCTGGGGTCTTTCAAAATAGCCAGAAGCTCTTTCCAGATAAGAGTCGCAATTCTTCGCAGGGAATCCATTTCTCAGAGCAGCCTCTTTTTTGTTTTTCGCATCGTCATGCCGAACAGGAAGAGGAACATGACGAGCATGACGGCACAATCCGGAAGGATGATGCTCCAGATATCCCCCGCCAAAAAGATGGTCTGCAGAAGCGAGACGTAATAGCGGGCGGGAAGCAGGTAGCTCACCAGGCGGACGGCTTTGGGTACGCTCGCCAGATCGAAGATGAAGCCGGAAAGAAAGACCGCGGGCAGAAATGCGGCGATCAGCGCGATCTGTCCGGCGACGAACTGGCTGCGGGTGATCGAGGAAATGAGAAGCCCGAAACCGAGCGCCACGAAAAGGTAGAGCGCCGAGACGGCCATGAGGACGAGCAGGGACCCCCTCAGAGGCACATGGAAGAGAAACCGCCCCGTGGAAGCGGTCAGCAAAAGACCGGCCATGCCCAGCAGGAAGTAGGGAACGGTCTTGCCGATGAGAATCTCCCCGGTCCGAACCGGAGTGACAAAGAGCGCTTCAAGCGTCCCGCGCTCCCATTCGCGGGCCATGACCATGGCCGTAAGAAGCGCGCCGGTAATCGTCATGATGAGCACCACGAGTCCCGGAACCAGGAAGTAGCGGCTGTCCGAATCCGCATTGAACCAGATCCGGTTCTGTACCACCACCGGTCCGTTCGAGGCGTCGTTTCTTTGCGCAAGCCACCGGCCGAGGGCGCCCCGGACGTAGCCCTCGATGATTCTTGCCCGGTTCGCATCCACACCCTGTACGATCACCTGGATCGGAGCGGTCCCGGTCCAAAGGCGTCTATCGAAATCCTGCGCCAACCGTACGATCCCGTCCACACGGCCTTCCCGCATGAGATTCACGGCATCTTTCATGGAGGTGACCGTGGTGACTCTGAAGTACCTGGACAGCCGGAACGACGCGGCGACGTCTGCGGAAACGGGCGTCGGGTTCTCGACGACCAGGGCCAGGGGCACATTCCGGGGGTCGAGGGACAACCCGTAGCCGAAAAGAAGAATCAGAAAAATGGGCAGGATGATGGCGATCGCTATGCTGCTCGGATCGCGAACGATCTGCAGCGTTTCCTTGCGCAAAAGAGCCCCGATGCGGCGGGCGCTCAATTTCTGCGAGTCATGTTCGGGGGTGGGGTTTTCCATTACCGCCTCTCATGCCGCATTTCGGCGAAAGTCTTCGACTATCGCGATGAAGGCATCCTCGATGGTCGACCCTTTTGGCCCGGCAATGCGGGCGTGTTTGCGGATTCCCGCCGGCGTTCCCGCAGCGAGGATTTCCCCGTCCACCATGATGACCATAGAATCGCAGTACTCCGCTTCTTCCATGAAATGGGTCGTAACGATCACCGTGACTCCGAGGTCGGCGAGCGCGCTTATCCGCTGCCAGAACTCCCGCCTGGCAAGAGGGTCCACTCCCGAAGTGGGCTCGTCGAGGAATAGAATTTCGGGCTCGTGCATCAGCGCGCAGGCCATGGCCAACCGCTGCTTGTACCCCGCCGGCAGTTCGCCGCTCGTCTGCCCCACGATCGCTTTCAGATCGAACTGATCGATCGCCCAGTCGATTCGTTCGCGCTTGCGCGCACTCCGCAGGCCGTAGGCGCCGGAAAAAAAATCGAGGTTTTCCGCAACCGTCAGTTGTCCGTAGAGCGAAAACTTCTGGGCCACGTAGCCGATCCGCTGTCTTGCCGAGGCGCGGGCGCGGCGAAGATCCACGCCGGCAACGCTCAAGGTCCCTTCACTTGGCGGGAGGAGGCCGCAAAGCATTCGAAAAGTCGTGCTCTTTCCCGCCCCGTTTGGCCCGAGAAGACCGAATATCTCCCCTCTTCGCACCTGGAAGGAGACGTCCTTTACGGCCGTGAAGTCTCCGAATCTCTTGTAGAGATTTCGGACTTCGACGACCACTTCTTCCGGATCACCGTTTTTCGCCTCCCTGCCCGGCCCCTGAGATACCGAAACCGTATCGACCGTCCTCCCGGCGGCCCGGCGGACAAGCGTCATGAAACCATCCTCGAAGCGGGGCGAAACGGGTGCCGGGGTAAGCCCCTGGAATAACGGGTCCTCCATGGCCGGCTCGCTTGCGGTGACCAGGCGCACCCGTTCGCCCTCAAGGGTCGCATCCACCACCCCGGCCTCACCCACCAGCCGAAATTGGAGTTGACGAGGCTTTACCGGTGCGACCGCTTTCAATTGAAACGCTCTTCCCTCCGCAAGCGCGCTGATCTTGGAAGGAGCGCCGCTTTCGAGCACCCGTCCCCGGAAAAGAAGAATGGTCATGCCGCAGCGCTCCGCTTCATCGAGGTAGGAGGTGCTGAGCAGGACCGTTACACTCTTTTCCCGTATCAGGTGGTGCACGATCTCCCACAGTTCCCTGCGGGACAGCGGATCGACCCCGACCGTCGGTTCATCGAGGAGCAGCAGTTGTGGCGTGCTCACCAGCGTGCAGGCAAGCCCGAGCTTTTGCTTCATCCCTCCGGAGAGCCGCCCGGCAAGTCTTCCGGTGAATCGGGATAGACCCGTCATTTGCATCAATTCCGGATACCGCTCGGCCCTCGCCTCCCGGGAAAGCCCGTGAAGGTCGGCGTAGAGGTCCAGGTTTTCCTGTACGCTCAGGTCCTCGTAGAGGCCAAACTTCTGAGGCATATAGCCCACCCGGGACTGTACCGCCTGCGGACGGGCCGCCGCATCGATTCCAAGAACACTGATAGAGCCTCCGTCCGGGGTAAAAAGACCGGCGGCAAGCCGGATCAGGGTGGTCTTCCCCGCTCCGTCCGGACCGATCAGCCCGGTGACCGCGCCGCGCGAGACCGAAAGGGAAACCGAATCGAGGGCTTTTATCGTTTCCCCGTTGACGTGAAGGAATTCCTTCGTCAACTCCCGGCATTCAAGGATATAGGATTCCGGCATGTTTCCCGCCATTTGCATGAGTGCTCGTAGATACTCCGTTGCTCTTTCGCCCGTGCGTGTTCACTTTTTCTGCACCAGAGGGATTCGAACGGTTGCCGGCATTCCCAGCCGCAATTGGTCGGACGGATCTTTTACGAAGACCCGGACTTCGTAGACGAGCGAAGTCCTGAGATCGGTCGTTTCCACCGATTTGGGAGTAAAGGAAGCAACAGGCGAGATGAACCCCACCCATCCGTCGTAGACCTTCCCGGGAAAACTGTCGGTGGAAACCCGGGCTTTCATCCCGTGGCGAATCTTCCCGAGGTCCGGTTCGGAAACATAAACCCTCACCCACTTGGGGGTCGTTATGGCGATGCTGAACACCGGTTTCTGGGGCGAGGCCATGTCTCCGGGTTCGAGGATTCTATCTTCGATCACACCGTCTGTGGGACTGATCAGGGTTGCGTAGGACAGGTCCTGCCTGGTGAGGGCGAGATTTGCCTCATCGGCTCGAAGCGTTGCTCGCGCCTCTGCCTTGTCTTCCCGCCGGGGGCCCTTCACGGCCAGCACCAGCGCTTTTTGATCCACCAGCAGCCTCGCTTCGGCCATCTTGAAAGCCGCCTTCGCACTGTCCAGGTCCTGGCCGCTCGTGGCGCCGGAGCCGGAGGTCTTCTTTGCCCGCTCGTAGATGAGGCGGGCGTTTGCAAGGTCGGCTTTCGCCGAATCGACCCTGGCACGAGCCTGCTCTATTTCCTCGGGGCGCGACCCGCGCTCCAGCCGCTCCACCACATTCCGCTGCGCCGCAACGCGCGCCCGCGCCTGATCGACCGAGGCCTGGAGACGTGCCTGCTGGAGCTTCCCCAGCACCTCGCCTTTCTTCACCCGGTCCCCCTCCTGCACCAGGAGGGATTCGATTCTCTCGCTTCCGTCGAACGCAAGGTTTACCTGGCGCAGATCGACGTTGCCGTAGAGCACGAGTTCCCCTTTGGAACCCGACTGGCGGTGATGGATCTCGAAGGTCAAGGCGGCTACGACCCCAATGACGAGAATGAAAATGGCGATAAGACTCTTTTTCATGCAGCTGGTTCCCTCCCGCGGCCCTTCATGTTGCCCCGGAACACCCAAGTCAAAGAAAGGTTCGCGGCGCGCGCGTTTCTTCCTGCTTCCTGCTCCTCGCTTCCCGCTTCTTTTCGGAGCCAAGTATAGAGATAGGGGGGACGGTGGTCAAATGTAAATTTCAAATTTAAATTTTAATTTGACATCCTGCCCCCTCGCCGCTACATTCGGGTCATTATGGACAATAGAAAAGAATCCAAAGAAACCGAATTCACCACCAGGAAACGCATTATCGAGGCGGCCGGGCTTCATTTTGCGAAGAAGGGCTTCGACCGCGCCACCTCCCGGGAGATCTGCGAGTTGGCCCGCGTGAACCAGGCTGCGGTAAACTACCACTTCGGCGGCAAGGAGCAGCTCTATGTGGAGGTGTTGCGCGAGGCTCACCGCAGACTGGTGCATGTCGGCATGCTGGAGGATTTTACCGAAGCAGGGGATTTATCCGAGGAAAGAATCGGGGAGTTTTTTCTCAATTACCTCAGGTCGCTTCTCGATAACTCTCCTGAGAGCTGGGCAAACGGGGTGATGTTGCGCGAAATGTCGGCCCCGACAGCCGCGCTCGAAGAGCTCGTCGAGCTCCAGCTCCGCCCCACGGCACGGCTTTTCCGCACCCTGGCTGCACGCGTCATGGGGCTACCGGCCGATCATGAAGCGGTGATGCGGGCTGCGTTGAGCATCGTTGCACAGTTCGTGTTCCTTTTTCAGAACAGGAAAGTCGTGGAACTGGTAAATCCCGAACTCGACCTGAGCGAGCAGGGAATCGACCGGCTGGCGCATCATATCTGGCGATTTACCATGGCGGGGCTGAAAGCCGTGGCAAGCGATCATAAAAACGGGGCTGTGCGATGAAAAGATTTGCCAGGGCTGCAGGGCGGGCAGGGGTGGTCATCCTCGCCCTTTTGAGCGCCGGGTGTGTCGTTGGACCCAACTATTCCCGGCCTGCCGTACCGCTGGAGAGGGGCTGGCAGAAGACAAAGTCCACATCTTCTCTGGAACCCGGAGATGTGCGTTGGTGGCGGAAACTGGACGATCCTGAGCTTGTACGGTTGATCAGGATGGGGATCTCCGGAAACGAGAACCTCAAAGAGGCGGAAGCCAGGGTACGGGAAGCGAGAGCGCTTTGCGGCGTCGCCTCCGCGGCCCTTTTTCCGCAGGCGGACGCGAGCGCCTCCTTTTCCCGTTCGCACACGAGCGAAAATGCCGGAATCATCTCGCAGCTTCCGCAGAAAAACCTCATCAATTTCACGCAAAACCTTTTCCAGACCGGCTTTGACGCGAGCTGGGAAATCGATATCTTCGGCGGCACGCGCCGCAGGATGGAGGCCGCCTCGGCCCGTGCCGCGGGCAGCGTCGAAAACTACCGCGACGTCATGCTCAGCGTGATCGCAGAAATCGCGCGCAACTACGTCGAGATCCGCGGGGCGCAGAAGCAGCTCGCGGCGGCTGAGAAAAACAGTGCGATCGAGCGGAAAACGCTCGATCTGGTCAAGGTGAAGTTCGCGGCGCAAAGCGCTTCCCGGCTGGACGTCGAGCGGGCCGCGGCACAGCTCGAGCGCACGAGGGCAACCATCCCGCCCCTCAGGGCCGCCATTCGCGAGGGGGCCTACCGAATCGCGGTTTTGACCGGCCGGCCGCCGAACTTTCTTCTCAAGGAGCTGCTTTCGACCGCCCCCATTCCAAACCCGCCCGACATCGTACCCACGGGGCTTCCCTCCGATCTCCTGCTGAGAAGACCCGATCTCAGGCGCGCGCAAGACGATCTGCACGCCGCCACCGCCGATATCGGCGTAGCCGTAGCGGACCTCTACCCCCGCTTCTATCTGACCGGCGAGGCGAGCCCCCAGTCCGCCAAATTCTCGGACCTTTTCCGGCAAGGCTCTTTTATGTGGTCGTTCGGGCCGACCATCGACTGGCCGGTTTTCCATGGCGGGCAGATCCGCGCGAACATCGCGGCGACAAAAGCCAGGCGGGATGAAGCTGTTGCGCGCTACCGCCAGGCCGTCCTAACAGCCATGCAGGAAGTCGAGACCTCGCTTGCGCGCTACGGCGAGGACCAGGTCGAACGGGAGAGGCTCGAAAGTTCGTTTCAAGCCCAGAGCAAAGCCGTTGCGCTGGCCAAGGAAAGATACCGCGACGGACTTACCAACCTTTTGACCGTTCTCGATGCGGAACGGCAGCTGGCAGACATCCAAAACAGCCTGGCGGTGAG
>JBMFWU010000159.1:0-12568 GCA_049964955.1 Syntrophobacteraceae bacterium | reverse complement strand
AGGGGGGATTTAAAAGGAGTATGCGGCTGGTTTACTTGGAAAATCCCCCTAAATCCTTTTCCAAAGGGGGACTTTGGTGCGAATCACCCGACGCGCCCCCGGGTTTCCGGAGGGACACTATTTAAACGATGTACTTCGGGTCCTGAATATGTTCGCCCTTGCACCCGGGGCATCTCCCCGGGGAGGAAAACCGGTTTCTCGCCTCGAATCGAAATCCACAGGCAAGACACACCGCCGGGGTTATCCTCAGCAGGCTTTTCCTCGATTTGAGAGAACGGTTGATGTGTTCGAGATGCGTATAGACTTCTTTTTCGCTGATACGGAGGATTTTGGAGATCTCTTTTGCTCCGTACTCCCCCCCGGATAAAAGAGATATGATTTCCTGCCTGATCGTACTCATATCCGCCCCTGGTAAGATGTCTGCTGTCTCAGCCCTTCACAACCCCTTTGCGACCGCATGACGATGCAGCACTCTCGAAACGAATTGTACCGGCGACAGCGGCCGGAGCGCCATAAAAAAAAGCGGGAGCAATGCCTTGCAAAAAACGGTATGGTCCCGCGCCTCCCATTTGAGTATAGTGAATCGGCGGGACGGGAGAGTATTGAATGGCTTCTTTGCGAAAGGCGTGACAATCTCATGGATAAAGACCCAAGACTTCTTGTCTGGAATTACACTGCGGAAGAAAAAGAAAGGCTGGACGGACTGCTCCGGGAGACCGGCGCCCCCGCGGCTTCGACTATCGAAAGCACTCAAGGGCATCTATCCCTTCGGGAAATCATCCACACCGATGCCCACGGCCCGGAGCGGTTGGAATCGGAGGAAAAGGTCCTGCTTTTCTACAATATTCCTCAAAAGGGCGTATTTTTCCTGATCGACGCTTTCAAAAAGGCAGCGCTTCCGCAGCCGATCTACGCGGTTGTGACAGAGCATTCCATTTCCTGGCCTTTCAGCAAGCTTCTCGAACATCTGCTCGGTGAAAGGGAGAACGAACGCAAAAGGGCCGCATCCGCCCGTCCGGACGCCGGCGCGCAGTAAGGGGCATCCCTTGTGCCTTTGTGCAGGGTGCGGTAGAGTGCCACAGGATCGAGATCATCATTTTCAGGAGGAGCAAAGATGCTTGATATGCTGAAAAAAAGCATGCTGGCCGGATTGGGCGCCGCCGTGCT
Source organism: Syntrophobacteraceae bacterium (assembly GCA_049964955.1). Lineage (GTDB taxonomy): Bacteria > Desulfobacterota > Syntrophobacteria > Syntrophobacterales > Syntrophobacteraceae > SbD1. The sequence continues at coordinate 11,401 of JBMFWU010000159.1, read as the reverse complement.
TACGCGCGACAAGATCCGGGAGGCGACCCGGAGACTCGTCGAGGAGGGTAAGCTATCGACCGAAGAGGCGGAGAAGCTCACCGAGGAGATGATCAAAAGCGGCGAGCGGGAATGGGAAGAGGCAGGCTCCAAGCTGCACTCCTCTTTCAGAAAGATTTCCGACAGCCTGGAGGTGGTTCGCAAAAAGGAATTCGAGGAGCTTCTCGCCAGAGTGGAAGCCCTCGAGAAGCGATTGAGCGAACTGGAAAAAGAACGCGGCTAAGCCGTTGTCTACCCGGATCTACTAAATGTAGTGGAACCAGAATTCCTCGACGCGTGCAAAATTCTCTCTTACCCGGGCGCCTCCGCGCACAATTTCTCCATGGCCCGGCAGGAGAAATTCCGTATCGAGCGATGCGAGGCGCCTGATGCTCTCTTTTAGCACGGCGCCGTTTCCGCCGGGAAGGTCGGTGCGCCCCAGGCCGTCGCGAAAGATCACATCGCCGGGGATGAGCGCTTTGCGCTCCGGCCAGTACAAGGCAACAGAACCCGGAGAATGGCCCGGGGAGGGTACAACCGTAAGGGTAACGCCCTTTACTTCCAGGCTTCCCGGTCCCAGGAAAAAATCGGGAGTGAACTCCTCCAGGCCTGCCTGTCCCCGTATTCGCCGGATCAGGTTCCAGTCTTCCAGGCCCATGGCGAAAAGAGCGGGCTGATTTTTAAAATGCATCACCCCCTCGAAATGATCCGGATGGGCGTGGGTCGCGATCACCAGGTCTATATCGCCGAGCTCGATCCCGAGAGCGGTCAACTCGCCGGTTACGTGGTGAAAAAAATTGAAGTGCCCGGGGTCGATCAGAATTTTGGCCGGACCGTCCAAAAAATAGGTATTGCAGTTGTTGGCGGAGGTTGACGTCCAGGGAAAGGCATAGAGACCGTCGGTTATTTTCATAGGGTTTGCGCCGCTTGCTCCGTCATAAAGAAAATTGCTATAAGGTAGATCGTTTTTCGTTTTCGAATTTTAAGGTCTTCTACCGCAAATTTCCAACTCAAAATTGAGTGCCATGAAAGAGTGCGAAAGAAAAGAACAGGTCGATATCCTTCTGGTGAACGGGCTCGTTTTGACCATGGACCCGACCGCCCCGGCTTTCGACCCGGGAGGGATCGCAGTTTGCGCGGGAAAAATTGTTTCCGTCGGACCTTCCGAGCGGATTACATCGGCTTTTGAGTCGCGGGAGACCCTCGATATTTCCGGCTGCGTTGCCCTTCCCGGGCTGATAAACTCCCATACGCACGCCGCCATGACCCTTTTCCGCGGGCTTGCCGACGATCTTCCCCTGATGGACTGGCTGCAGAGCTACATTTTCCCGGCGGAAAAGAAGCTGACCGAAGAATGGGTGTATTGGGGCACGATGCTTGCCTGCGCGGAGATGATCCGCTCGGGCGCTACCGCCTTCTGCGATATGTACCTGTTCGAACACAAGGTGGCGGAGGCGGCAAAAAAGGCGGGCATGAGGGCACTGGTGGGCGAGGTCCTCTACGATTTCCCCTCGCCCTGCTACGGGGAGATCGAAAACGGTCTCAAACACACCGAACGGCTGATCGAAAGGTGGCGTGGGGACCCTCTTGTAAGCGTAGCCGTAGAACCGCACGCGCTCTATACCTGCTCGCCGGAGCTTCTCAAGAAGTGCGGCCGGCTTTCGGCCGCTCTCGATGTGCCGCTCGTCATCCACCTGTCCGAAACCGAGGCCGAAGTCCAACAGGTCCTGGAGAGGTACGGCAGGCGTCCGGTAGCGCACCTCGAATCTCTCGGCCTGCTCGACCGGCGCCTCGTAGCCGATCATTGCGTGGCCCTCGACGACGCCGATATCGAGATGCTCGCAAAAAACCGGGTAAACGTGGTCCATAACCCGGAAAGCAATATGAAGCTCGCCTCCGGGATTGCCCCCGTTTCGAGGCTGCTTACAGCCGGGGTGACCGTGGCACTCGGGACCGACGGATGCGCCAGCAACAATAACCTCGATATGTTCGGGGAAATGGACAGTTGCGCCAAGCTCCACAAGGCCGAAGCGCTCGACCCGTCGGTGCTTTCGGCTGAAACCGCGCTCCGCATGGCTACGGTAAACGGCGCAAAGGCTCTGGGGTGGGAGGGCAAAACCGGGCAAATCGCCCCCGGCATGGCAGCCGACCTCATAGTCGTCGATTTCACAGCGCCCAACCTCACGCCCGTCTACAACCCGGCAAGTCACCTGGTGTATGCCGCAGGGGCCGCAGACGTGCGCCACAGCATCATCGACGGGCGCCTGGTCATGAAAGACCGCAGGCTGCTGACACTCGACATGGAGGAAATCTTCGACCATGTCCGGGAGTTTGCTGAAGAGCGGAAGCAGGGAGGACGGGAGCGGGAAGCGGGAAGCGGGAAGCAGGAAGAAAAAGAGGATTGCGCGCCGCCGGCTGCAGTCATCAGGGCTGTTCCTGCTGTCCGGGAGGTCGACTTGCTTCTTGTAAACGCCGACTGGCTGGTTCTCTGCGACCCGGCCATGAGCCGATGCCGCTGCGGGGCGGTTGCGATCGAAAAGGATCGGATAGTCGCCGCAGGCCCCTCCCTGGAAATTCAAACTCTTTTTCACGGGCGACAGGAGCTCGATCTTTCCGGCTGCCTTCTCATGCCGGGCTTGATAAATACCCACACGCACGCCGGGATGAGTCTATTTCGGGGCGCAGCAGACGATCTGCCCCTCAAAATCTGGCTCGAGGAAAACATTTTCCCGCTGGAAAAAAATTTCGTAAATCCGGATAACGTCTACCTGGGCACCCTGCTTTCGACCGTGGAGATGCTGAAGAGCGGTACGACGTGTTTGTGCGACGGCTACTTTTTCGAGGAATCGGCCGCAAGGGCCTGCGTCGAAACAGGCATTCGGGCGGTCCTGGGCCAGGGAATCCTCGATTTTCCGTCCCCCGATACGCCCAATCCGGCCGATGGACCGGCGCGGGCCGAAGCGTTTCTGCGCGACTTCCCCTCTTCAACCGGGCGGGTGCGTCCCTCCCTTTTCTGTCACGCACCCTACACGTGCTCACCGGAAACGCTCCAAAGAATCAAGGAGATGTGCCGCAGCAACAACATTCTCTTTCAGACCCATTTATCCGAAACAAGGGATGAGGTCGCCGCGATCATGAAGCAGTACGGCAGGAGGCCCGCAATGCATCTCGGGGCTCTGGGGGTGCTCGACGAACTCACCCTGTGCGCCCATGGGATCTGGCTCTCCAAGGAGGAAATCCGACTCCTTGCCGCGAGCGGCGCATCCATCTCTCATTGCCCGGAATCGGCGATGAAGCTCGGCTCGGGAATTGCGCCGCTCTCCGATTTGAACGCAATGGGGGTAAAAGTCGGGCTTGGGACCGATGGGTGCGCAAGCAATAACGACCTCGATCTTTTTTCGGAGGCCGGCTTTGCGGCGAGGGCCCACAAGGTCTTCACAAAAGACGCCCTCGCCTGCCCCGCCGAGACCGCCCTCCGGATGGCCACAATGGGCGGCGCCTCCGCCCTCGGACTCCAGGAGGAAATCGGCAGCATCGAAGCGGGCAAAAAAGCCGATCTCGTTGCTCTCGACCTCCGTCAGCCTCACCTCACCCCCCTCTACGACCCCGTCAGCCATATCGTCTACGCGGCACGGGGAAGCGACGTTAAGTTCGTGTGGGTGGACGGCAGGCTGGTTGTTAAAGACCGTGAGATACTAACGGTCAATGAAGCTGATGTCCTTTCCGAGGCAAAAAGAGTGGGAAAAGGAGTTTCGGCTTTTAAATCCTGTTCATGAAGTTTACGATATCGGTGAAACTATCTTGGAAACCGAGTGGAGATCGCAAATGATAAAGGCAAAAGATGTGATGACCAGGGACGTGATCACGGTTACACCGGACACGGAAGTAAATGAAATAGCCAAACTGCTCTTGAACAACCATTTTAACGGGGTCCCGGTCATAGACCGGAACGGCGGACTGGTCGGCATAATTTGCCAAAGCGATCTCATTGCGGAACAGAAAAAACTCCCGCTTCCTTCCGTTTTCTCCATCCTTGATTCGTTTATTCCGATTCATCCCATCAAGACGGAAAAAGAGGTGAAAAAAATTGCGGCGCTAAAGGCCTCCGATGCCATGACGCGCGACCCGGTGACCGTTGGACCGGATGCAGGGATAGAGGAGGTGGCCGAGATAATGGTAAACCGAGGCTTGCACACTATTCCGGTCATCGAGGCGGGAAAAATCGTGGGAATAATCGGCAAGGAAGACGTGCTGCGCACCTTGGTGCCCTCAGATAAGGTGAGCTGAACTTTAAATGAGCCGCAAAGCGGCGTGGGGGTGCGGGGGGCGAAAGCCCCCGCGCTTTTCGCCTTTGGTTTTTAGATCATTTCCCTCCCGGCCAACTTTTCAGTCGTCTTCCCAGGTAGAGTTCATATTTTTGGTGCTTCTCCCCACCGATGACTTCTGAAAGCGGCTTTATCTCTTCAAAATAGCCGGACACGGCGGAGATGGCGGCGCGGTCGCCCGTGGGGCAGATGATGAGAGCGTCCAGACCCGGTTCCGGTCCGGGCCATATATCGTACTGGCTGGTGGGAATCGCACCCGGAGCTCGCCAGACATAGGTTCTCGGGTGTCCGGGAATGTAGAAGACAAGTTCTGCAGCGATCTTGCGGTCGAAGGTAAGGATGAAGGTCTTCTGCGGCTGGGGCACGGTTTCAAACGCTCGCCCCGCTGCGATTCCGAAATGTTTCCATCCCTCGACTCGATAGGCCACCTTGTCGGCCAGGCGCCCGGGTATGACGGTCGCCCATATCGGCAGGGCGTATGTACAAAGAGCCATTACGGCCCCGACGATAATTCCCTTTGTAAAATAGGGCCGCCAGGCGTCGAACTTTTCACCGACGGAAATCTTCTCACAGCCCCAGGCGGCCAGGAGCACCATTCCCGCCGTATAGACCGCGGCGGGCCAGTTCGGCTGTATCTTCTGGCGCAGGCTCAAGGCGGCGATACCGGCCAAAGGAGCGATGCTGAAAGTCAAAAGATAGAGCGAGCGCCGGTCCAGGGACCGGAAACGCCGGAGCAGAAGGATGGCGAGGATAACGAACAGGAGCCAGCTTATAGGGGAGATGACCGCGAGCTGCCCTCCGATGAACTGGCTGAAGGTATAGAGAAAAATGGCCTTGCTTCCCGCGAAGTGGCTCTCGGTGTGGAGCAGTGTGATCCATCCGTGTCGCGCGTTCCAAAGCACGGTCGGAATCAGGGCGGCAAGGCCCAGAAGGGAGACCAGGTAGAGGCGGAAAGATTTCAGCAGGTGCCGGTCCTCTTTACTTGCCGCCACGAAGACGAACATCAGGACGATAAAGCCCCCCATCACCTGTTTGCTCAAAAGCCCCAGGCCGATCGCAACGGTCAGGCCGAACCACGGTGCAAAGCCGCCTTCCTTTTTTTCCAACCCGGCCCAGAAAAAATAGAGTCCCAGAGCCCAGAAGCACATGAGAGGCGCATCGATGGTCATGATGTAGCCAAGGGCCGCAGCACCCGGGGAAGCCATCCCGACGGCCGCCGCAAAGAAGGCCGTTCGTGCGCCGTACATCTTTTTTGCCAGAAGAAATACGGCGACGGTCGAAATCGTTCCCAGCAGCACCGAGGGCAGCCGCACGGCCGCCGTGCTCGGCCCCAGGGTGCGGGAAAAAAGAGCGATGATCCAGGCGACCATGGGGGGCTTACTGTAATAGCCCCAGGCAAGCCGGCGGGACCAGTCCCAGTAGTAGGCCTCATCGGAGGAGAGGCTGAGCGGGGAGATCAGAAGGTAGACGAGCCGAAACAGGGTCACAAGGGCCAGAAGAATCAGAAAACGCCTGTTCCAGTCGATCTCTTTTTGCCCGGAAATCGCCGGGGAACCCGGCACGGAAAGATGTAGCGACATCGAAATTTTCCCTGCGTTTATAAGAAACGATCGGATTTTTTGAGGAATCCGATCCCGCGAAAAGTGGATATACCAAGAGCGATCACGCCCACGCCGATCGTGATGAGACCGACATGGAACCCGAAGGCGGTGGTTCCCATTCCCTGCATCGTCTCCGAAATTCCGGCCGCGATGAGGCACACGCTGGTGCTCCCGACGAGCAGGGCAAGAAGAATGTCTCCGGCGCGAAAGCCTTTTTTCTCGATCGCGATCCAGAGCGCAAAGACCACCCAGACCCAGACCCACCACGAAATCACCCGCCCAGGGGAAAGTTCCATAGCGTATCGCACCGTCTCGACAAACGGGGCAAACACGGCGCGGGCCGTCGAAGGCTCCCCCATGTATTCGGCAACTACCGGGATGATGTCGGCGCTATCGTGCTCCCGCAGTTTTTCCAGCACCGCGTCCGCCCTTCGGGAGGGCGATAGAGCCGCTCCGCCGGGGACCTTTATAACGTTCCACGTCCTCGTAAGCCCGGTCCAGCCGTGCCAATCGGTATCGGCGACAAGAACGAGTCCGTGCGAGCGGCAGGTGGCGAGCACCTGGCGCCTCAGTGCCGGAGGAAGTCCCGGGTGACCGCAGTTTGCGATTTCAAACCCGTCGACCCCGTCTTCGGCAAGCTTTGCGACATCACTCGCTTTCAGGTTTTTGAGGGTGACGACAAGAACGACTCCCTCGCAGTCGCTGTGAACTCTTTTGACGAAGGAGGTCGTGTCGCCGGTCTGTCCGAGGTTCACGTCGGTGTTGCGGCAGATGGCAATGGCCATGGCCCTTCGCCCCGTATGGACCTCGACGCCGGAAAGGATTCCCGGAAGACGGCGCGCCTCGGAGGGGTTTAAACCGGTCGGCTTGTGGTCGGTCAGGATGTAGTGTTCGGTAATCGCCTCCACGTCGTATCCACAGGATTCGTGCAGGTCGATGTTGGTTTTAAGCGACATGAGGCCGTCGTGGGATATCACCGTGTGACTGTGAAGGTCGGCCACGATCTCGTTGGGGTTATTGACCACCAGCCGCCAGCCGGGGACCCGGGCGATTATGAACAGGAAAAGCAAAAGCAGAAGCGACGAGGTGGCAATAAGAGCGCTCAGGATTCCCGCGAACGCAACCCGCAAACCGCTCTTTTTTTCCCGGACGCGCAAATCTTTAACGATTCGCCACACCGCCGCCCCCACAAACACCCAGAGCAGCAGGGAAAGGGCTGCGACCAAAAAATTCGGCGCGCCGGAAACGATCCGCATGGGGGCAAACAGAGGTTCAATAAAGGCGGTCCAGGCGTGCTGCTCGACACGCATGCCGGCAAGGCGCGCGTAGGTCCTCGCATCGAACGGACCCTGGGGAGCGTAAGGGAGACAGGCCAGAAGCGTCAGAACTGCAAGCCCCGAGAGCAAAATCAGGGCGGCTTTGCGGTGCTCTTTCAATGCTAGGTCAGCTTTTTTTCTCGAGAACGGCCAGAATCCCGACGAACGGGACTTCCAGGGAAGCCCGCACCGAAAAATCGGCGCCTTCCAGCGCCTCCTTGAGGTCGAGGGCGCCGAACCGGTTCTCCTCGGGGTGGAGCAGGATGTGCCTGGTGATGAAGTTTTGATAGAGCGTGGGGTAGAGTTCTTCGAGAAAATAGGTTCCGCCCGGCTTCAAGACCCGGGCAATTTCAGAAAGGGCCCCCTGCCAGTCGGGAATGTGGTGGAGCACCCCGAAGCCGAACACCGCGTCGAAGGCGCCGTCGGGAAGCGGCAGGCGAAGCGCGTCGGCGGCGCAAAAATGGATGGACCGCCTCTCCTCGCCCGGAAGGTAGCGGACGGCGCGGCGCATCATCATGGGGTCGAGATCGGTTGCGCAGATACACTCCGGGGAAAATTCCTCCCGGATTATCGAGGCGCCCGCTCCGCGCCCGCAGCCTATTTCCAGAAAAGACCCACCGGGGGTAACCCGTGCGTGCTTTTTCATCCAGCCGATTTCAAACCGTTGCTCGAACACCCGCAAAGGATTGTTTACAACCAGCAGTTCGGCCCAGTTGAGCTTCATCGGCTCACGCCCCCTTTTGCCCGAGGTGCACGACCGCAATCCCGTCGGTAAGCCTTCGGTAGGTGACGCGCCGAAAACCGATTCGCTCAAGAATGGCTTTGAGCTCGTCGGCCCCCGGGAAAAGTCGAATCGACTCGGGCAAATAGCAGTAGGCAGGCCCGCAGTTGGCAAGCGCCTTCCCTATGTAGGGCATTAAATAGAAGGAATAAAAATCGTAGAGGGCGCGAAACCACGGCGTCACGGGCTGCGAAAATTCGAGGCACATGAAGACGCCGCCCTTTTTCAAGACGCGGTGCATTTCCCGGAAGCCATTTTCGAAATGGGTGAGATTCCTTATCCCGAAGCCGACCATCGCGGCATCGAAAGTCTCGTCCGGAAAACTGATTGTTTCCGCATCGCCCTGCACGTGGCTGACAAGCGGTCCATCGGGTGTCGCCGCCGTCTTCGGTCTCCCTGCGGCCATCATCTGCCAGTTGATGTCGTAGAGCGTAACGCTTCCGGAGGGGGCGACCCGCTCGGCCGCCAGCCGGGAAAGATCCCCCGTCCCACCGCAGACATCGATCACGCGCTGCCCCGGCCGCAGGCCCATCATCCGCACCGCGATCCGCTTCCACTGGTAGTGGACGCCCAGGCTCAAGAGCGTGTTCATGTAGTCGTACTTGAAGGCTATGCTGTCGAAATGACGACGTACCCATTCCTCCTTTTCCCTCTCGGGAATCGTCAGGAATCCAAAATGGGTCGTCTTTTCGTCGGGAAGTGTTCCGGGCATTTTTGAAACCGCAGGGTCAAAGATTTACCGACAATCGCCTTGCGCCGGAAAAAGATGGTTTGCGGCACATCAGGCGGGCTTTACCACCAGACCGGTCCGAATGCACCTTGTACAGGCCTTCACCCGCCGCACCGAACCGTCTTTTTGAACGTGGCGCACCTGCTGGAGATTGGGGTACCAGATGCGTTTGGTCTTGTTGTTGGCATGGCTTACGTTGTTGCCAACTTGCGGGGTCTTGCCGCAGAATTCGCATACTCTGCTCATTGTCGATATTCCTTTCGTAGAGGGCGCCGGAGCACCCGGAGTGTTCGCATGGAAATTAAAAAGCTACCTATAGCAGAATACAGGCTCTTCGACAAGCACATTTCACCTACCGGCCCGTTATTTCGACGGCAGCGGAATCCTCCTCGCGGGCAACTATCTCCCCGATGATCCGCACATCCTCGACCACAGCGCTCAGAAAAGCCGTGATGTCTTCGGCCTCGGAGGGGTCTACCACGAGCACGAAACCGATTCCGTTATTGAAAACGCTGTACATTTCTTCCCGGGCAACATTTCCCTTTTCCTGGAGGAACCTGAAGACGGGCGGGACCTTCCAGGACCCTTCCCGGATGATGGCCTTGCAGGCCCGGGGGAGAATTCTTGCGATATTGTCGTAGAAGCCGCCCCCCGTGATGTGGGACATCCCGTGGACGCGGTACTTGCGAAGCAACTGCAGGACCGGCTCGACATAGATCGTGGTGGGTTCGAGCAGTTCTTCGGCAACCGTTCGGTTGAACTCGGGTACAAAGCTCTCGGGCGTAAGCCCGAGCGTATCGAAGACGATCTTTCTAACCAGGCTGTAGCCGTTGGAATGAAGGCCGCTGGAGGAAAGCCCGATGATCCGGTCCCCGACCCGGATGGTCGATCCGTCGATGATCTGAGAATTATCGACAATTCCCACGGCAAAACCGGCCATATCGTATTCGTTTTTTTGATAAAAGTCGGGCATCTCGGCCGTTTCGCCACCTATTAGCGAGCAACCCGCCTTTTTACAGCCCGCGGCGATGCCCGCGACCAGTTTCTCGACTATGTCCAGCTCGATGCGCCCCAGGGCGAGGTAGTCCAGAAAGAAAAGCGGCTTTGCGCCCTGGACCACTATGTCATTTACGCACATGGCCACAAGATCGATTCCCACCGTATCGTGCCGGTCGGCCAGGAACGCAATTTTTAGCTTGGTCCCCACCCCGTCGGTCGAAGAAACGAGCACCGGGTTCGCGATATCCTGGAGATTCAGGGAAAACAAGCCTCCGAAACCACCGATGTCCGTGATAACGCCCCCCCGAAAGGTCGAACGAACTATCGGCTTGATGCGGCTCACCAGATCGTTTGCCTTGTCGAGATCAACCCCAGCGTCCCTGTACAACTCTCCAGCCATTTATTCCTGAGCCTTTCCTTGCAGTTGCGATTGCAAAGCCGGTATCGCACATCCTGTTGTGGATCCGTTTGAGGCAATCGATGCCGGCAGATTTGCGGAAAAAGGTTTTCCGAGAACTTCTGAGTATACCACGTGTGGGAGATGGTGAACAGTGAAATACGGCAGGCCCGCAAGGCAATCGCAGGTAAAGTCTCCGGAGATCGGCCTTTCTCGATCTTTCTCTGCATGACCTCCCGTTGGCGGGCGGCCTCTCCTGCATCCCGTTTTGAATGTCAGCAAAACTGAACCTCCCACCTATCTCCTCCAGGCTCAGCCGTCGGAGGCGCAAAGTGTGGTTGAACGCGGCCTGCCTGTCCCCGCTCAGCCTTTTCTGCACACATCAGTATTTACTGTTGTGCTTCAACCTCCGGTTTTAAGTCGCAGCAAAAGTGATGTCCAGGATTCAGAATGTTTGCAGTCTGGATATCCGGAGCAACCCACGAAAGCCTTACCTCGAAACAGAACTGCGCGGATTGGTCGTCCGCATTGAGCGCACCGGGGCTGCAATTTGGAAATTGATTCTGCAAGTACTGGGTGAGGAATGTGCCCCGTCGACTTGCATTTAGGACATCTCAGATAAGGGCCGTATGGGCCAAAAAGTAACTCCATTGTATCGTAGCACTTTTGACAATACTTCTTTTCATCAGGCAATAACATCTTTATCATGTCCGACAGGGGATCTTTGCCTGAACTAACATTCAGTAATGAGCGAGACGAAGGAGTATGTTGATCACTATCGATATTTTTCCTTGTGGTTGCATTGGCTCTAATTTGCTGGCGTACCCCATCTCTATTTATTACCGTAGAATCCATTTCCAGCGCTATTTCTGTTCCATCATGACTCGCTTCGGCAGCCTTTCTCCCAAATCCTATCGTTAACTGCCTTGATTTATTCATCACTGCAGGATTTCTATTGACTTCGCCTCTATTATTCATGCCAATTTCACCACTATTCGTACATTTATCATTCACATTTGAAGAATATTTGGCAACCTCTTCATGCATTATATCATCACTATTCACGTTCTGGTCTATCTGTCCATGAATTCGGGGAAGGTGTTCGGTATCCAGTATCTCCGATGATCCATTTTGGCGATGGATGCGTAGCACTCTAATGACCCTACTCGGCCTACCTTTCACCTCAACTTCAGGCTCATCACCTACTGCTGAATTCAATAGTGCTTTAGCAACG
>JBMFWU010000158.1:0-12622 GCA_049964955.1 Syntrophobacteraceae bacterium | reverse complement strand
GAAAAACCTGCAGAAAATCGGAGTAATCATAACGGCCACGACAAACGACACCACAAGGGCTATCGCCACGGTTTTCGGAAGCGCGCTTATGAACTCGCCCGAGGTTCCCGTGAGTATGAGCAGGGGCAGAAAAGAAAGCACTATTGTGACCGTAGCGGCAAGTACCGGAACGATCACTTCGCCTACACAGCGCCACGCAGCCTCACCATATGGGACTTTACGGTCCAGAAGGTCGACGTAATTATCCGCAATGACAATGGCGTCGTCGACGACAATGCCCAGTACTATGATCAGTGCCGCGATCGAGACCTGATTGAGCGTGATCCCTATTGCGTTCATCACCCCCAGGGTTATGCTGAGCGTTATGGGAATGGCAAGCGCCGCTATCGCCGCCACACGTATGGGCAATAGAATTATTGTTACAAGCACTACCGAAAATATGGCGGTCAAAAATTCACGACTGAGATGGCTTACGAGTTCGTTTACGACTTTGGGCTGATTGGCTATGAGGTCGATTTTTACATCCGGGGGAAGCAGTGCGTGCAGGCGGGTAAAGACCTTCTGGATATTTTCGCCCAACTCGACGATATTTTTTCCCTTCTGCATTTCCACCGAGAGCATGATGCAGGGCTTGCCGTCGAAGCGAACCATGAACGTCGGGTCCTGGTAGCGCCGCTCCACTTTGGCGAAGTCGCGGATATAGAGAGGCGTTCCTGTGCGCGAGACGTCAACCAGAACGTTGCCTATCTCTTCTTCCGAGTTGAACAGTCCGGTGGTGCGCAGGGGAATTTTCGTGTTTCGCGTATCGAAATTGCCCGAACTTTCGATTGTATTGCGGTTTTTGAGCGCCCCGATAACTTGTTCGGGATTCACCAGATACTGCGACATGCGCTCGAGGTCTCCGGTTATCCAGATTTGCTCGTTTTGCTCCCCGTAGGTAGCCAGCTTGCCCACTGCGGGAATTGTGCGCAGTTCATCTTTAATCGTATCGACGTAGTCGCGCAGTTCGCGGTAGCCATAGCGCTTGCCGTGCACCGCCAGAAGCATCGCCACGGTATCGCCGAAGTCGGAGTTTACGACCGGCCCCACGACTCCCTGGGGCAGTTCGCCGGATTCGTGCACCTCGATCATCTCGTGGCGCATTTTGTTCCACACGACATCGGCATTTTTGACATAATTTTCGAGTTCGACGTTGATGATGACAAGACCCGGGCGGCTGGTGGAATAGGTCTTGTCCTTTCGCACTTCCGGAAACTTGAAAATGTGTCTTTCCAGCGTTTTGGTCACCTGCTGTTCGACCTGCTCGGAGGTCGCGCCCGGATAGAGCGCGATGACCAGGCCGGTCCGTATGGTGATCGTCGGGTCCTCGGTGCTGGGCATATACAGGAATGCATAGATTCCAACCGCCACGGCCATGGCCGCAAGGATCAAAGCGACTGCCGGGTAGCGCAGAGAAAACTTCGAGGGGTTCATTTCCTCACCCCTTTTTCTCCAGGCCTTTTCTTTATAGAATCGCCTCTGTTTACCAGGGAGACCGGAGCGCCGTCCCGCAGCTTGTCCTGCCCGGCAAAAACAATGGCCTCATCACCGGAAAGGCCGCTTCGGATCACGATATCCCGGCCGTAGACTGCTCCGGTTTCCACCCGCCGGGCATAGACACGCCCCTGTTCGGGGTAGTATACGTAGACGATCGTCGCCCCCTGCGGGTCGCGCAAAATGGTTTGGGCCGGAAGGGTCATCAGGTTTACCGTTGTGGCTCCCTCGATCCTTGCTTCGGCAACCATCCCGATCCGCAGGATATGATCCGGATTGGGCACATCGATTCGCGTCATGTAGGTTCGTGTAGTCGGGTCGGCCGAAACGTTTATGACCCGCACGCGCCCTTCGAACGATTTTCCCGGCAGCGCCGGAATCGTGACAATCGCCCTCTGGCCGATCCTGACCAGATGAATGTCGGTTTCCGGCACGCCGACGTTGATCTCCACGGGATTGAGTTTGACGATCTCGAATACCGGACGGCCGGGGCCTGCCGTATCTCCCGGTTCGATCGACCGTCTGGAAATGTACCCGGAGGCGGGCGCATAAAGTGAGGTATCCCGCAGGTGCTTTCGGGCTATCTTTTCGTTTGCGACAGCCAAATTGACCTGTTGTTTGTCGCCCAAATAAGCCGCCTTGAATTTTTCAAAATCGTTTCCCGCAAGGCTTTTGGAATCATAGAGGTATTTCATGCGCCTATATTCGTCGCTGCTGCGGTTGAGAGCGACGTGGGCCCTTCCGGCCTGCGCGGATGCAGCCTCAAGTCCCAGCCTATAGTCTGTCGGGTCGATCTGCGCCAGGAGCTGACCCTTTTTCACACAATCGCCCTCCCGAGGCAAAACCTCGATCACCTTCCCCGAGACAAGAAAGGAGACTTCGGCGGGCTCCCCCGGTGTGGTGACCGTTCCGCTTACCGATGCAAATTCGTGCTCTTGCACGTGTCGCACCTGCCCGATTTTAATCGGGATCGTATTGACCGCGGGCGCCTCCCCCCCATGGCCCTGCGAGCAGGCAACCAGCGTCAGGGCGGCCAAAAATAAAAAACTCGTAGATACAGCTCTCATAGCAATCTCCCAAACGTCCGCAACAAGCCTTGTCCAAGCTCTTCGGCACAAGTACCAACCCCGGTTGGAAGGCGACTCCGTTTCCCCTGGCGTTGTCCAAAATTTTTGCAAGGGTCTCTTTGGCAGAAAATCGGAAAAAGGGATGAAAGAGTTGAACAACAAATCTCTCCCATTCCCTTTTGCTCCGCCGCTGCGCTCGCGGTGTTATTTGACCGCGAGGCTCTTTCCGACAGGACAGGCAAGTTCGTGCGTACCGGTAAAACCGGGGTTCGCCGGCGAAGAGATGCCGCAGGCATACGGGCCGTTCGGGCGCAAGGCGCCGGGTTTGCTCATATCGGGGCAGGAGCCGGCAAAGCACATCGGGGCAACGTTGGAGGCAACAGCCGGGGTAGCTACACCGGAAACCAGGGCCAACCCCATAATCGACATCCCAATCAAGGCGCCATTCAAATACTTTTTCATTTCTTTCTCCTTTTTCAGCAATTTGGTTTCGTTTTCCGCCTTCACATTCCGCAGTTAGCCCTCAAAGAGGCAACAGCAATGCCAAAAAAGGAGTTATTTCATAAGGCATTGAATTAACAGATGAAGCAGGACGGGTCACGACTCATGTCCATTGATGAGGATGAGGATTTAGGAAATATGCCACATTTATTCGTTAAATGTCCTCTTTCCAGAGGAAATCCTCCTAAATCCCCCTTTGATAAAGATCAAGCGCAGGGGGGTGAAAAACACCATCTGGGAGCTGGAATACTGGGTAAAAGAAAAAGGCGCGCGAATTTTCAAGTTCTATCCTCCCGAGGACACCTTTATAAACGACCAGGACCTCTGGCCCTTTTACGCAAAGGCCGAGGAGCTGGGAATCGTTCTCGACATTCACGCGGGTTTTTGCTGGGTCCCGCCCGGCAAGAGCAAATAGGCGCTGCCCATCCTTATCTTGGTTCCCTGGGCACTGGGAGCGCCCAGAAAATTCGCCAAAATCATCGGGGAAGCCCTGCGGTGGGTTGGACCCGATAAGATTATCTGGGGAACCGATTACGCCGGCTTTGGCGTCCAGATAAGGACAGCGGTTGCCGGTCTTCGGGACTTCCAGATTCCTGAGGATATGCGCAAAGACTACGGATATCCGGCCACAACCGAGGAAGACAGGGCCAAGATGTTTGGCGGAAACCTCGGCCGGCTTCTTGGAATCGACACGACAAAACGAAGAGCGTCCTGAAAAAGGAGAATACTAATGAGCTGTAGCGCCCTTTTTGAACCAATCGAAATCGGCAACGTAAAGATAAAGAACCGCATTGCCATGGCGCCGATGAATCCGGGTCTCACGGGGCCAAGCGGGTATCATTGGGATGCCAATACCGCCTGGTATGCGATGCGCGCCCGGGGGGAGGGTTCGGCCTGATCCTCACAGAATGCTGCGTGATGAATCCCCATTGCTGGCAAGGCTCGGAAGTGCTGAATCCTTCACTTTTCACCGACAACCGCTACTATCGCTTTCACAGCGAGATGGTCAAGCTGGTTCACCGGTACAACGGCTGCAAGATATTCATGCAACTAAGCCCCGGGTGGGGACGCCAAGGACACCCGCATGTGGAGTCGCCCGATTGTCCTGCCGGCGGCCCCTCGGCCATTCCTTTGGAAATCGATATGCGCAATTTGACCAAGGGGTGGGAAAAGCAGATGAAACGGATCAATCCCATGATGCCCGATCTGGAACTGATCAAGGGCATGAACGATGAAGAGTACAGGGCCTTCAGCCAGGCGGGGCGGGATGTGATGGCGACGGAAAATCCCGAGCTTTGCCATGTCTTCTACGGCGATACTCCGCGGGAGTTGGCGGTGGCCGAGATCGTCGATCTCGAAGACCGGTTTGCGCTCCGGGCATTCGATGCGTTCGATCTGGCGTCCGGCTTTAAGGAAGCTTCCGGCGGTCTTCCAGTCATCACGCCCAATTTCGTCACGCCGGCAGTCGCGGAAAATGCCGTCAAGTCGGGGCAGACCGCTATGATCTCTCTTGGCCGCCAGGCGATAGCCGATCCGTTCTAGCCCGCCAAAGTCAAGGAAGGCCGGGTCGATGACATCGTAAAATGCGTACGATGCCAGGAATGCTATATGAATCTCATCATATCCCACTGGCTCGATTGTACGATGAATCCAACGGCGGGAAGAGAAAAGCTCTACCCTGAGCTGTGGCTGGATACGCCGTCGCTTGAGAAAAAAGTAAATCTCTTCAAGCAAAAAGCCTCAAAGTTGCCACAAATTTAGTTGGTACCCATCCGGTGGCCCTCGAACTCGTCGGTTGATTCGAACCCTGGTCCCCCTTTATCAAATTTTTGCAAAGGAGGACTCGGGGTCGAACCATCTGACACGGTCCAGCGTTTACGGCTTGATAGTGTTTATGGCTGCTCATTTCCCCTTTTTCGGGTCTAAAAAGTCCGGTTGCAAAAACTCCGGATCGGGGTAGGTGTAGAATCCCTTCCCGGACTTTACCCCCAGCTCGCCTTTTCGAATTTTCTCCATCAGCTGCTCAGGGGGCTTGTCCTTGGGGTCTTTGGAATTTTCATAATAGGCCATCTCGATATCGTAGACCACATCCAGGCCGACCGAATCCATCAGGCCGAAGGGGCCCACCTTGGAGTTCGTAAAAATCCGCCATGCCCGGTCTATGTCCCGAAAGTCGACGAAGCCGTTGGCCCACATGTAGAGGGTTTGTTTCTTAACGGCCCGCCAGACGTTATTGAAGCAAAACCCCATGGCCTCCTTGTTGACACGCAGCGGTACCAGGTTGAGGGTTCGGACCCACTTTTCCCCTGCATCCATGACCTCGGGAAGGGTCTTGGTTCCTCCCATCACGTCCGCCATATTCATGCCCTGGAGCGGCAGATAGAAGTGGATGTTCATGCAGCGTTCCGGTCTGCCGCTGCTCTCCTCCATCCTGGATATGGGAAGGGAGGAGCTGTTGCTGGCAAGAATCGCCTGTGGGGGGGCTTTTTGTCCCAGGGTATGGAATAGCTCCCGCTTTGCTTCGACATTTT
The DNA here is from genome assembly GCA_049964955.1 of Syntrophobacteraceae bacterium. Classification (GTDB taxonomy): domain Bacteria; phylum Desulfobacterota; class Syntrophobacteria; order Syntrophobacterales; family Syntrophobacteraceae; genus SbD1. Next base: position 6,990 of record JBMFWU010000158.1, on the reverse strand, counting down.
CCGTGATCGCCTCGATGACCAGGTCAACCCCCTGGAGGGCCTCGTCGAGATCGGTTGTAAATCGAATGTGTTCTTTGCACCACTGCCACCGGTCCCACGCGATGAGCGGCGTAGAGACCTTGGCCTTTAAATCCGAGTAGAGCCTGGCGTAGGTAGCGTCAAAGGCCCCCGGCCTGACATCGTAGACGCTTACCGTGTAGCCTGCATCGGCGGCGAGCATGGCGATCTGGGTGCCGAGTATGCCGGTGCCTACCACTGTTACGCGTTCGAATGGTTTTTCCATGCGAGTTTTTTCTCCCAGTGTTCTATGCGGAGGAAGAAGGACATGGGTTGAGCCTCTTCCTCCGAAGGATTTTACTTACTTCATGTTGCAGCCCGTCTGATCGCAGGGGACCGAGACCGAGGCGGCCGGGATCATCGTTGCCGGACCAACGAAAGCGTGCTTGAAATAGGGGTTTTTCTGCACGATCGTGGCGTACCAGAACGGCACCTGCGCCTGGTGGTCGCAGGCCCTCATGGTGTAGACGCCCGCCGGTCCATTATAGGTAAGCCCCTCCCAGGCCTTGATAACAGCATTGACGTTTGTCGAGCCGGCTTTTTTTACCGCATTGGCCCAGAACATGGTGGCCATGTAAGCCTTCCCCCTCAGCCAGGTGGGGTAGTGGCCGGTGTCTTTGTAGAATTTTTTGACGAAAGCCCTGTTTTTGGCGGTGGGAATGGAAACCATGTAGGTCTCCACGCCGACGTCGCCCAAAATCGCCTTGTCGTCGTTTCCAAGAGCCTTGATCATATCATCATCGTTGAGATAATACCCGTACACTTTGGTTTTTAGCCCCATGGCCTCGCCCTGCTTGAACAGAAGGGTCAAATCGTTTCCCCAGTTGGAGGTGAAGATCACATCGGGTTTGGCGGCGATGAGCTGGCTCACGTAGGGAGCAAAATCCATGGTTCCCAGGGGATGATAGATTTTTGCGACGATTTTTGCCGACGGGTTGAGCTCGGCGAGCTTCTTTGTAAATGCTTCGACGGCTTCGTGGCCGAACGAGTAATCCTGGGCGATGATGCCGATTCTCTTGTAGCCCGCCTTGGCGATCAGCCCGGCGATGGCGTAGGATTGCCCGTCGGTGTTGCCCGTCGGGCGGAAGAAATACCGGTTGCAGTCTTTGCCGGTCAGGCTGGCGGCGCCCATGCCGTAGGTGAACATGATGACCTTCTGGCGTTTGGCCAGATCGGACATGGCCGATCCGATGGAGCTGCCGGTGCCGCCGCAGAAAAACTTTACGTGGTCGCGAAGGATCAATTCCTGCGCCTTGCGTACCGTAACCGCGGGTTTTAGCTCCGAATCGATGGGGATGACCTCGATCTTCCGGCCCAGCAGCCCGCCCTTTTCATTGATGACTTTGGCCGCATACTGCACCCCTTCCAAATAGTGTTGCCCGATGTCTTTGAAATTGCCCGAAAGCGGTTCGGTAACTCCGAGTTTGATCGGTCCCTTGGACGCCGCAAACGCAGGCCCTGTCAGTATGAACGCCAGTGCCAAAACCCCGGGAATCCACGCTCCCTTTCTCATCGCCAATCCTCCTTTTGTACGGTTGAAAAATCGGTCCTAAACCTCGAGGAAATTCTTCCTCACTTCGTCAGCGGCCAGAAGGGCCGCCATGTCGCCTTCGAACACCATCTGTCCTTTGGCCATGATATAGAACCGGTCGGCGAGCTTGACGGCGGCCTTGAAATTTTGCTCCACCATCAGGACCGTCACACCCGAACGGCGCACGTTTGCGAGCATCTCCAAAACTTCGGTAACGATCTTGGGCGCCAGCCCTTCGGTGGGTTCGTCCACCAGGATGAGCTTGGGGTTTCCCATGAGGGTGCGCGCCACGGTAAGCATCTGCTGCTCTCCCCCCGAGAGGTGGATTCCTTTGTTGCCGCGCCTCTCCCGCAGCCGCGGGAAAGTCTCGTAGACCCGCTCCAGGGTCCAGGGCTCCCTCGATGCATCGACGGACCGCCTGCAACCGATCAAAAGATTTTCTTCCACCGTCAGGCTCCTGAAGATGCGCCGCTCTTCGGGAACGTAGCCGATGCCAAGCCGGGCGATTTTGTGAGACTTCCTGCCCACCAGCTCCTGCCCGTCGAAGAGGATGCTCCCCCCCGCGGGCTGCACCATGCCCATGAGGCTCTTCAGCGTGGTCGATTTGCCGACGCCGTTTCGCCCCAGAAGACTCACCAGCTCCCCCTCTTTGAGCTCGAAGGACACCCCGTGAAGAACATGGCTTTTGCCGTAGTAGCTGTGGAGATCTTTTACCCCGATCATGCGTGTTCCTCTCCCAGGTAGGCGTCTTTTACCCGCTGATCGCTCCGGATCTTTTCAGGCGTATCGGAAACCAGGATGGAGCCGTAATGGAGCACCGAGATCGTGTGGGCGAGCGAAAAGACAACATCCATGTCGTGCTCGATGATGAGCAGCGCGCGCCCCGCCGTCACGCGGTCGATCATTTCGATGGCCTGCGCGGTTTCTTCCCGGGTCATTCCCGCCGTGGGTTCATCGAGCAGGATCAGTTCCGGGTCCGTAGAAAGCGTGATGCCGATCTCCAGGGTGCGCTGCCGGCCGTAGGAAAGGGCGCCCGCCGGCACATCCCGGACCTCTTCCAGGCCCAGCTGGGCCACGATGGCCGCGGTTCTTTCGGTAATAGAGGCGTTGCGCGCCGGTTTTCGAAAAAAATTGTAGCGCATCCCGTAGTGCGACCGCACGCCCGCAAGGATGTTTTCGAAAACACTCAGTTCCTGGAAAACGTTGGTGATCTGAAAGGAGCGCGATATGCCGCAGCGGTTTATGGCATAGGCCGGCTTCCCGCAAAGGTTCTGACCTTTGAAAAAAATCGTTCCGGAGGAAGCCTGGAGTCCTCCGCTAAGGATGTTGAACAGCGTGGTTTTTCCGGCCCCGTTGGGGCCTATGACCGCATGGCGTTCCTTTGGCCTGACTGTCAAATTGACCCCGCCAAGGACCCGCAGGCCCCCGTAATCCTTGTGCAGGTCGCAAACGGCCAGGTAGTCGCTCATAAGGATGCTTTCTCCGCGGCAGTGTCGCCGCCCGCGGTGCGGTTTCGCAAAAATAGAGCGCGCACCCCGAAAATGATCTGGGAAAGACCGCCCGGGGCAAAAAGGACCATCCCCACAAAGAGTAAGCCCATGAAAAGCGGCCAGTGTCCGGTGATATCGCTGAGATAGCTCTGCACCACGACGTAGAAAAACGCGCCCGCAACAGGCCCCCAGAAAGTGGTCGTGCCTCCCACGAAAGTCATGAGCAAAACGGTTGTGGTCATGCCGATGCTGATGGCCGAAGTGGAGACGAACTGGAACTGCAGGGTGTAGAAGGCGCCCGCAAGGCCTGCCAGCGCTCCGGTGAAGGTGAAAAGAATGAGGCGAGCGATGTTTGTGTCGTAGCCCACAAACCGCATGCGCTCCTCGTTTTCACGCATGAGAAGCACGGTTTGTCCCATGGCCGAGTGGGTGAAATACCAGCAGAACACGATGACTGCGCCAATAACGACCAGGGTGAAGTAATAAAAGCTCACAAATCCGGAGATATTTACCGTCGCAAAGCCGAAGTGCAGGTTGGGCCGGGTAATGCCAAGACCGTCATCGCCCCCGGTAACCGCATCCCACTTGGTGGCCACGGCATAGAAGATCGAATTGAACGCCAGGGTGAGAAGGGCGAAATAGGCCCCCTTGTGGCGCAGCAAAAGGAGCCCGGAGGCGAAGCCGACCAGGGTGGTGAGGAGTAGAGAAATCCCCAGGGCGCCCCAGATGGAAAGCCCCGGGACCCGGGCGAGGGCTACGGCCGCCGCAAACGCCCCGGTGCCAAAAAACATGGCGTGTCCGAAAGAGAGAAGCCCCGCATAGCCCAGGAGCAGATTGTAGCTCACGGCGAAAAGGGAAAACAGGATGACCTGGGTGAGCATATCCACCTGGTAGGTAGGCAGCACCAGTGGGGCGAGAAAGCCAAGAAGAAAGAGGGCTGCGATGACACGATAGGCGGTTTTGGGGGATGCGCTCATTGTTTCTCCCCGAAGAGTCCGGAGGGTTTTACGATCAGAACCGCGGCCATGAGCAGATACATCAGGGCAAGGGAAAGCTTGGGGAAAAGCAGGACACCGAAGCTTTGCAGCTCTCCGATCAGCAACGAGGCAACCACGGCGCCCCCGAGACTTCCGAATCCTCCCACCACGATCACTACGAAGGCGGCAACCAGAATGTCTCCGGCCATCCCGGGATAGGTGGTGAGAAGAGGCCCGGCGATCACCCCGGCAAAACCCGAAAGGGCAGCCCCGAAACCGAATACGCAGGTGAAGACCAGCGGCACGTCGATGCCCAGGGCGCCGACCATTTCCGCATCGTTTACCGCAGCCCGCAAAACGATGCCGAGCCGGGTTCGATACAAAATCAGCGCCATGACCAGCCCCACCAGCAGGGCGCAGCCGAAGATGAAAATGCGGTAGACGGGGTAGAGAATTCCGAAAAGCGAAACGCTTGCGCCAAGAAGGCCGCCCGCGTTTATGGGCAGCGGCGAGCTTCCCCAGACCCATTTGACCAGCTCGGTAACGATGTAGGCCAGCCCGAAGGTGAGCAGCAGTTCGTGGAGGTGGCCGAACCGGTGCGCCCGGCGCAGCAGAAAACGTTCGATCAGCGCCCCGACGATAAACAGAACGATCGGCGCAAGGACCAGCGAAGGCCAGAACCGGCCGGTGGCAGTGACCAGCGAATAGGATATATAGGCCCCCAGCATGTACATGGCGGCATGGGCGAAGTTTAGCACATTCATCATGCCGAAGACCAGGGTAAGGCCTGCGGAAACCAGAAAGAGAAGTCCGGCGTAGGCCAGTCCGTGGAGAAAGAAGATAAAAATTTCACTCATCGGCAGATGGTTCCCCTCTTTCCTGGTGTTGCGCCATTCGATTGAGTCCCCCCGCAGCCCCCTCAGGGGGCCTTATCTTCCGGATAACACGGGACAGCCGTAGAGACATTACTGATCACCATGAAGCACTTGGCCGCCTCCGGGCCGGCCGATTCTCCAAAATGAGGCACGGATGCATCGAAATAGAGACAGTCACCTTCCTTCACGACGTACCGCTCGCCGCCATGCTGGAATTTCATCGTTCCCTCAATCACAAAAAGAATCTCTTCCCCTTCATGGCGGTAGAGAGTCTTCTTTTTGGGGGCGACGGGAAGGGTCAGCACGTAGGGCTCCATGGTCCTGTCGGGATATTTGTAGGCCATTGCTTCATAGGAGTAGCCGAAAGCCGTTCCGGCACGCGTGACAAAAAGAGGGCGCTCTTCCTTGCGAACCAGACACAGCGAGACACGGTGCGCCGTTTCGCCAAGCAGGGTCGAAACGGTGACGTTGAGTGCGCCGCCGATCGTACACAGGGTGGAAACAGGAGGCGCCTTGTCCGACTTTTCCACCTTGGACAGGTACCCCTTGGAAAAACCGGTCATCCCGGCAAGCTGCTCCAGGGTGATCCCCTTGTCGGTACGAAACGCCTTGATGCGCCTGCCGATTTGTGTCTCATCGATGGCCGCTTGTTGATTCATCACAGGAAACACTCCATCGCAGCAAATGCCGAATATGGCAAAAGAAAATCAATATTTATGGAGCAACGAGGTCTCCGCCATGTTTCCTTTTATGCAACCTTTATCCGATTCCAAGGAAACCGTCAAGGGATAAGTTTCCGCGCGACAGTACCCTTCACAAGCCCCGGGAATGTGGGACCGACTCATACCGGCGACGGAGGAAGGATTGCGAGCCATTCACTTATTGTGACATCTCATCTTCGAAAGGAAGGCGCGCCTTACGGCTGTAGAGGGGCCGGCTCTGCCCGGAGGAAGAAAGAATAAGAATAGACAATAATCCCGAGCTTCTAGCGAAACGTTGCGAAGACCGGGGCGCCCCCGGGCGTTGTCGTCACCCCGAGCACGTCATAGAGTTCTTTGAGATGTAATTCGGCGTTCGTTGATTTTCGAACATGGAGGGTGTGGCCGTCCCTTCGTTTGAAAACAGCGGTTATCCTTTGTTGACCGGAAAAGGTCTTCCGAAGTGATAACCAGCTTTGGTTCATGCCGTGCTTTTTTAGCTTTCTGCGAATGGCCTGTATAGCTTGGTAGGCGAGAACCGTTATAAATAAATGGCCTTGGGTCCGTTTCTCATTTTGATGGTACACAGGCCTCACTCCCAATTCGGACTTCAGGCTGCGAAAGACGGCCTCCAAGTCCGTCAGCATGGTGTAGGTTCGTCACAGTCTTGCTTCATCCCAATCCACCTGGTTGGTTCTAAGACAATAAACACCAGGATGGGTGATGGGGCTGCCCTCAGCCGGAGTCTTTTGCCACGAAAGACCTGCAACCTTCTCGCCCGCAGCATCCGGGGCGAGCTCGATAAGGTAACTCTCGCCAATGCCTTTGCACCTCTCCTTGAGACGGCCTATCCTCTGCAATATTTTGTCCCGGTCCCTTGTCCCCCGTGGCTTTGTCAGATCGTCCGCAATCTTTTGAAGGCCGTCTTCGAACCGCTTCGCAAGCAAGGCGGTCATCGCCTCCTCTTTTTCCACCCGACGCTCGGATTGACAATAGAGTCGGACCTCTCCGCATTCTTCATGAGTCACCAGGGGGCAGTCGGTGCGCTTTTCTTTGGAGTGCCCCTTGCGCGCCTTGGGATTTTGAGCCATTTCTCCTTCGAAATAGGTATTTGTCAGATCGTACAGGGTCACAGTCGCGGTTAGGCTGAAAAGGTTCCTGATATTGGGAAAAAGCGCCTTCTCGATCTCTCCCCAACCTTCGGCAGTTCCCGCAAAACCAGCGATTTTATAGTCGATTCGCTCCATGCGTGGTGGACGGGGATCCCTCCCGGGGAACGGGAACAAACAGAACTCATCCGGATCAAAGCCGACAACGGTCCGGAGAGCGGCGGCGCGCGCACTCAATTTCTGAAACGGATGG
>JBMFWU010000157.1:3982-12665 GCA_049964955.1 Syntrophobacteraceae bacterium | reverse complement strand
GGTCATGTCATAGATTTGCCCGTTGATGATCTCGCATCGAAAATCATCCGGGAAAGTCAGATAATCCTCATAAGTGTAATGGACCGCTTCATCGGCTGATTGGAGAGACATTTTCTTTGAGCCTCTTCCTGGAGTGCCCTCACTGCTCCGGATCGCCCAGCTTGACGAGCATCTTGCCGAAATTATCCCCTCGAAACAAGCCTGTCAGGGCGCCGGGGGCGTGTTCAATCCCCTCTACCACCGTCTCTTTCCAGTGAATTTTACACTCGGCGATCCACCGGCTCATATCCGCGTAGAATTGCTCCCGCAAATCGTTAAAGTCGGAGACGATAAATCCCCTGAGAGTCAGGCGCTTTGCGATCGCCAGGGCGAGGTTTCCCGGCCCGGGTTCCATGCGGGTCGCGTTGTATAAAGAGATCATGCCGCAGAGCACGACCCTGCCGAAAGGCTTCATACTGAAAAGAGCGGCTTCCAGATGGGCGCCGCCAACGTTATCAAAATAAATATCGATGCCCTCGGGACAAGTTTTCCCCAGCGTAGCGCCGAGTTTCCCCGCCTTCTTGTAGTTTATGGCGGCATCTATTCCCGCCGTCTCCAGAAGCCACTGCGCCTTTTCATCCGACCCCACGCTCCCGATGACACGACAGCCCTTGATCCTTGCGATTTGCGAGACGATCGACCCGACGGCGCCGGAGGCCGCCGAAACGAACACGGTATCACCCTCTGCGGGTTTTCCGATCGCGAGAAGTCCGGCATAGGCCGTAAGCCCCGGCATGCCGAGAGCTCCGAGGTAGCTTTGCAAAGGCGCGGCCGAAGGATCGACCCTGGTCAGGTCCGAGCCGTCGGAGACAAAGTATTCTCTCCACCCCTTCGTCCCCACCACGTACTCGCCCCTCGTAAACGCGGGGTTTTGCGACCTAACAACCTGCCCGACACATCCTCCTTCCAGGGGTTGGCCCAGCTCGAAGGGAGGAACGTAGCTCTTCGCCGCGTTCATCCGCCCGCGCATGTAGGGATCGACGGACATGTAAATGTTTTTTACCAGAACTTCCCCCTCCCCCGCCTCCGGAACCTCGATTTGGGCGAGTTCGAAATCCTCCTCGGAAACCATGCCCGAAGGCCGGTTTTTTAGCCTGATCTCTCTACTCACGATCTGCGCCATGCTATCAGTCTCCTCGTTTCGGGTTCACCGCCGCAACACAGGTATAATCATCTTTTTCACTTCCGACAGATTTCTTCGCGCCGAATGGCCGGCAGGGTCAGGAAAAGCCCCGAAATCTCGCGCTCCCCGTCGAGCCAGTGCCTCAGGGCGCCAAGCAGTGTCGCCGCGTAGGGGCTGTTTTCCCCACCCGTCACGGAGTAATTGACCCACAGGCCGCTCTTTTCATGAAAAACCAGCCCCGCTTCTTCGAGCACCTTCAAATGGTTGGAAACAGTCGGTTGCGCAATTCCGAGTGCGGCCTGCATCTCGCAGACGCACATCTTCGGCTTTCGCTGGAGAATCTTTATGATTTTCACCCGGTTGGGATCCGAAAGCGCCTTCATGACCTTTATGAATTCATCCATTCTCACCACCTTTAGGAAATGTGCGTCAAAATACCATAGCACAGAACGCAACAGGCAGGAAACAGGCGAATCCCTGGTCTTTGACCCGGACCGGAAAGGGTGGCGCGGCCCGGGTTTTCATCACAATCGTCGGAGGACGGGGTGTCCTGAGGTGGGGGGTTACTTTCCGTTCTTTTCGCCTTCGGCTTCCGCTTGTATCTGCCGAAACCGTTTGGTTTCGCTGAAGAGCATCTCCTCGGCGTTTCTGACGTCTTCCTCGGTGAGGTGGATCCTGCCGCAAACAGGGCAGTGGAGCTCGCGGTTTTCAGTATGGAACCTTGCAGCGAGCTGGTCCACTGTCATGTGGGGGACTTTTCCGCAGGCGGTATCCACCGCCTCGACTTGTACGCCCTTCTTTTTAATGTCTTTCCCAGCGCTCATAAATCGGCCTCCACAAGTAAGTGACTGGTGATTGGTGAATAGTGAATGGTGAAGAACGCGCGCTTTACTAATCACTGATCACTAATTAGTGTCCACCCGGAAACCCTGAAACACGTCGGGTGCTTCGAACCCCAAGTCCCCCTTTGAAAAAGGGGGATTTAGGGGGATTTTCCAAATCAATCGGATGCATTCTTCTTTTAAATCCCCCCTGCCCCCCTTTGTAAAAGGGGGGAAGATCCGATCCAGCCTGTGCCTTGGGTCGGGTTTCCGGATGGAGACTAATTACTACGGTTATCGGGCCATTTTTTCACAACATCTCCCCGGGAATCCCTGATCTCCAGAGCAATCGACAGACCGCCATCCAGGCGGTGCGTAGCGCAGGACATTCAGGGGTCGTAGGCGCGAACCGCCATCTCAATCTTGTTGAGACAGGATTCGTCGACCGCCCCTCCTTTTATCAGCATCCGAGCCGCCTGATTGACGCTCATGTTAATGGGACCGAGGTTGTGGGTGGTGCCCACGATGAGGTTGGCGCTCGTAATGAGCCCGTTTTCATCGGTCGTGTAGTCGTGGATAAGGGTTCCACGCGGCGCCTCGACGCAGCCCACACCGCGTCCGGCTTTGGGCTCGACTTTTGCCCGCACCTCGGGGCTGGTGATTTCCGGGTCTTCCAGAAGCTCGATGGCGTGTTCGCAGGTGTAGACCTCTTCAATGAGACGCGCCCAGTGATGAAGTAAAGTATACTGGGCGGGACGTCCGAACTTATCGCGAAATTCTTCGAGCTCGGCCTGCGCCTTCGGGGTCGAAATCCTGTCGGCGACATTGATCCGGGCAAGGGTATTGGCCCGGTAGATTCCCTTGGGATTTTCCAGATCGAGTGAAAATCCCTCGTTCCAGGCCCGGGCGTAAGGCAGCTTGCCCATGGAATAGGGTTCGACGTGCTCGGCGATGTAGTCGCGGTAGTCGCGCGATTCGAAATCGTCATAGGAGCCGTCGGGTTTCATCAGGCGGAGTTTTCCGTCATAGAGATTGAGCGCCCCCTGCGGATCGACCGTCCCGATAAACCCTGTTTTTATGACGCCCAGCTCTTTCACTTCATCGAGGTACTTGGGGAAGACCTGCGTTTTGGCAAAGTCCATCGTAAACAGGGCAAAGTCGAGCATTTCCCTCATTTGCGCAAGGATCTCTACCCTTTCGGCTTCAGTCATCGGTTTGGAAAACCCGCCCGGTACACCGGCCACGGGGTGAATGGCCTTGCCGGCGAATTTTTCGAGAATCATCTGCGCCCCGTAGCGCATCTTGACAACGCGTCTGGCAAGCTCGGGAGCGGCTTTTACGATTCCCATGACGTTTCGTACCGAGTAGTCGGCATCCGGCCCCATGACGAAATCGGGAGCTGCCAGAAAGAAGAAGTGGAGCACCTTGTCTTCGGCATGCGCAACGGTTTGCATGAGCTCCCGGAGTTTTCTTCCGGCGGGCGGAGGCGTTACGCCAAAGCAGCCGTCAACCGCCTTGTTGGAGGCGAGGTGATGCTGCCAGGGGCATATGCCGCAGATGCGCGACACGATGCGCGGCAGTTCTTCTGCCGGCTTTCCCTCGACGAATTTTTCAAACCCGCGCAGGGCCATCACATGGACTTTACTGTCCCGGACATTTCCCTGTTCGTCGAGCTCAATTGCGATCGAGGCGTGGCCTTCGATACGCGTTATGGGCTGAATGTTTATTACCTGTCCCATGGACTAGGCCTCCTTGCTTTTGCGAGAAGGCCGGAGCAGATTGTGCGCTCCGGAAAATCGCAGAAGAGATACGGATTCGGGGAGAGACGAGATGTCGATCCCGTTCGAAGCCAGAGCGTTCAGCATATCGAATCGCTGGTTGCCGTTTTGCCGCACCGGCCCGTAGCAGCCCCGACAGGGCACCCGTGCGGCGATGCAGCGCGGCGTTACCGCCTCCCCGCCGCACCCTGCCCGGGTGACAGCGCCCATGCACAGGATTCCCTGCTCGAGAAGACAGTGCATCTTGTCGAGCGGCTCGCCGGGCGCGCCGTACTGCGGGGCCTGCAGGAAGCGGCGAAGTTTTTTCAACTGCCCCTTTCCCTCGCGTATCGTAGGACACGTGTCACAGACGCTCTTTCCCGGAAGCTCCACAGGTTTTCCCCCAAGAAGAGAAACCAGCGCCGCAAAGATATGGTCGGGATTGGGCGGACATCCGGGCAGATAGACATCGACCTTGATTTTTTCATCCAACGCCTGGCAGCGCTCGTTAAGGGGTGGGACCCCCTCGGAGGGCAGCGCATCGGTTGGATCGGTCGTCTCGGTTCCAAAGCTCCTGCCCAGAATTTCCTCATTGCTGTAGGAATTGCAGAGGGCCGGAATACCGCCGTGGGTTGCGCAGGTGCCAAGAGCGATAATCACCTCGCATTTTTTGCGCATTTCGGCGAGCACTTCGAGATGCTCCTCGTTTCGCACCCCGCCGCTTACCAGCCCCACCTTGGCCTCGGGGATCTCCAGATGGTTGCCGCCCCCGAGCTGCCCAAAGTATTTATGGTCCATGAGCACCGGGCTGTGCACGAACTCGACCAGGGAGAGCACCTCGAGGAGACGCTCGCCCATATCCACAATGGATATCTCACAGCCCGAACAAGAGTTCAGCCATTCCTGAGCTACTTTTACAGCCACTTGAAAAGCCTCCTCCTCAGGAAGCAGCCGCCGATTCGCAGACTGCGGGGTTAAAGGGCGAAGGTCCCAGAGCGCGAACCTTTTCGGTCATCTCCGTTACCGCCGAAACGAACTTGTCGGCCTCGGCCGACGAACACCAGATCAGCGCGAAACGTTCCTTTTCGAGTCCCAGGGCTTCGATCATCTGGTCGATGACATCCTTGCGGGCCAATGCTTTGTGATTACCGTCCCGGTAATGGCATTCCCCGAGGTGTCAACCCATCACCAGCACGCCGTCGGCGCCTTTTTCAAAAGCCTGCGCCACCACCCTCGGATGCACCATCCCCGAGCACATCACCCGCACCAGCCGCACGTTGTGCGGGTACTGCATGCGCGAGACCCCGGCAAGATCGGCCGCTGCGTAACTGCACCAGTTACAGGTAAAACCGATTATTTTGGGCTCAAATGACATAACTTTGTCTCCTTTTATACTAGATGGCCAGGGCCGCATCGACCTGCGCCGCGATCTGCTCGAGGGAAAAACCGGCGACATAGACGCCGTCCTTGGGGCAGGTGGCCTGGCACAGACCGCACCCCTTGCACTGGGCGAGGTTGATTTCCACACGCGAATTTCTCTTCGCGCTCCCCTCCCCCTCGGTAACCAGCGAAATCGCATTGTAGGGGCAGACATCGAGGCACATCGCGCAGCCGTCGCAATTGGCTGCGACAACCGTCGCCCTGGTCGCCTCCAGGTTTATGCGGCTGGTGGCAAGAACGCTTATGGCCCGGCCCGCCGCAGCCTTGGCCTGCGCGATCGATTCCTCCACCGGCTTGGGATAATGGGCAAGGCCCGCCATGAAGATCCCGTCGGCTGCAAAATCCACGGGGCGAAGCTTCGCGTGAGCTTCGAGCAAAAACCCGTCCCCATCCATCGGGAGCTTATAGAGGTCGGCCATTTCCTCGGTCGCCGGATTGGGGACGATCGCCGTTGCCAGGACCACGATATCGGCGAGGATTCCAAGGGGTTCGTGCAGTACATGGTCGATGACTTCCACTTCGAGCTGACGCGGTTCGACCGGTTTTACCCGCGGCTTTTCCTCCTCGTTATAGTGGATGAACACCACGCCCTTTTCCCGCGCCTTCCGGTACAGTTCCTCCCGCTCTCCGTAGGTCCTCAGATCGCGATAGAGGATGAAGACCTCGCTTTCGGGGTTGTTTTCCTTGAGCTCGAGGGCGGCCTGCACCGAATGGGTGCAGCAGACCCGGGAGCAGTACATGCGCTCCTCGCACCGCGAGCCCACGCACTGGATGAAAACGAACCGCTTTGCCTCCTTCATGCGTCGGTCGCCCACCATGTAGAGCTTGTCGAACTCGATGGCGGTAAACACCCGGCTGGAACTCCCGTAGAGATATTCTCCCTCGGGCGCCCAGGACTGGCCACCGGTGGCAATGATGGTCGCCCCGTGCTCGACCGCATGAGACGTCTTGCCATTTACGATCGTCGACTTGAAGTTTCCAACGAACCCCTCGGCCGCCTCAACGCTCGATTCGAGATGGAGCGAGATGCGCGAATGGCTGCGAACGCGCGCATCGAGTTCCTGCAGAGCGGGCTCGATCGACTCGCCTTTCCAGGTGCGGAAGAGGTGGCGCGCCTGGCCGCCAAGAACGCTGCTTTTCTCCACCAGGGTGACGCCAAACCCGTGATCGGCCAACTCCAGAGCCGACACCATCCCGGAAAGCCCGCCGCCGATCACAAGCGCTGTCTGATTCACCGGGACCGAAATCGCCGGCAAAGGCGACATGAGTCCCACCTTGGCAACAGACATGCGCACCAGATCCATCGCCTTTGCGGTCGCCCGTTCGGGCTCGGCGGCATGGACCCAGGAGTCCTGGTTGCGGATGTTTGCCATATCAAAGAGATATTCGTTCAAGCCCGCCGACTTGAGGGTCTCCCGGAAAAGCGGCTCATGGGTCCTGGGCGTGCACGCGGCTACCACCACGCGGTTCAGCCCCTTTTCCTTTATGGTGCTCTTCATCTTATCCTGCGTATCCTGCGAGCAGCTGAAAAGATTTCGCTCGACATGGACAACGCCCGGGAGCGTTTCGGCGTAGCGCGCAAGCTTTTCCACATCCACCACCCCGGCGATGTTTGAGCCGCAGTGGCAGACGAAGACGCCGATGCGCGGCGAATCGTTTGTCACTTCGACCTCCGGAGGGTATTCCCGGGTGCGGGTGAGGCTGTTTCGCGCCCCCGCAAGCATGCGGGTAGCCTCGGCCGCCGCCGCGGAGGCCTCGATCACGGTCTGGGGAATGTCCTTGGGGCCCGAAAAGGCGCCACAGGCAAACACGCCCGAACGGGTCGTGGAAACCGGAGCAAACGAGGTGGTTTGGACGAAACGGTTTTCGTTCAGCGAAACCCCGGCGTGGTAAGCGAGCTCCATCGCCGCGGGCGGCGTGCAGAGCCCTACCGAAAGCACCACCATGTCGTACTGGGTCTCGATCTGCTTGCCGCTTTCGTCGATATAGCGAAAATAAACGTCGTCGGAATCCTTGACCGGCTCGAGGGAATGGACGCGGCATCTGCGAAACTTCACTCCCAGATCTTTGGCCCGCTCGTAGTAACGCTCGAAATCCTTTCCGAAGGTACGCATGTCCATGAAGTAGACCGCTACTTCGAGCCCCTTCACATGGTCTTTGGCCATCATCGCCTGCTTTATGGCGTAGGTGCAGCAGACCGAGGAGCAATAGCCATTTTGCGACTTGTTGAGGTCCCGGGAGCCAACGCACTGAAGAAACGCGATCCGCTTTACCTCTTTTTTATCCGAGGGGCGGATGAGGTGGCCTTCGGTGGGGCCGGAGGCGGAAAGAAACCGCTCGAGTTCCATCGCGGTGATCACGTTTTGGAACACCCCGTAGCCCCAGGTGCGGATTCCCGTCGGATCGAAGGTGGAAAACCCGGGGCTCAAGATTATCGCCCCCACCTGCAGGGTGAAATTTTCGGGCTTGTCGTCGAAGTTTACCGCCCCCGCAGGGCAGAACTTTTCACACGCGCGGCATTTGCCGCTCTTGAAATAGATGCAGTTGTCACGATCTATCACATATTTTTGCGGAACTGCCTGCGCGTAGGGAATGTAGATCGCCTTGCGCTGCGAAATCTTTTCATTGTACTCGTCATCGACTTTTTTCGGGCACTTGGTCGAGCACAGCCCGCAGGCGATGCATTTTTCGGAGTCCACGTAGCGGGGGCGTCTGCTCACTTCCACCTGGAAGTTTCCCGCCTCACCCTTGACGTCGGTTATGTCGGCAAGGGTGATCAACTCGATGTTCAGGTGCCGGCCGACCTCGACCAGCTTGGGCGAGATAATTCACATCGCGCAGTCATTGGTGGGGAATGTCTTGTCGAGCTGCGCCATTTTGCCGCCAATGGCCGCGCGGCGTTCCAGCAAATACACATAAAACCCGGAGTTGGCGGCGTCGAGCGCCGCCTGCATACCGGCTATTCCACCTCCGGCAATCAAAACCGAGCCCTTGATCTGTTCGCTCATTCTACACTCCATCGGCTATTTGTCGGACTCTTCGCCCGGCTCGAGGATCAGCGCATCGGACACCAGCTCCCAGATATATTTGACCTCGACATCGAGTTTATATTCCTTGCGCAGGCTCTTCATGATCTGGTCGCGGCAGTTGTGGCAGGAAGTCACCACCAGTTCGGCCCCGGTGGCCCGGATCTGCCGTTCCTTGAAGCGTCCGTAGAAAACCCGCTCCTCCTGGTAGGGAAGGGCCCAGGCGCCCCCGCCGCCCCCGCAACAGTAGTTTCCCTCCCTGTTGGGATACATTTCGGCGAAATTTTCACAGCAATGGCGCAAGATCTCGCGAGGTTCCTCGAAATAGCCGCGCCCGAAGGTCTTCAGCGACTTTCGTCCGTAGTTGCACGGATCGTGATAGGTGGCAAGCTGGGGGTGAACGGATTTGTCGATTTTGATGCGCCCGTTGTGAATGTAGTCGAGCAGCACATCGAAGATCGTCACCACTTCAAATTT
>JBMFWU010000157.1:0-3882 GCA_049964955.1 Syntrophobacteraceae bacterium | reverse complement strand
CCGAAGGGCTCCTTGGAATTGACCGTAAGAAGCAGGTTCGCCCCTTCCACATCGACCGGGGTGGCAAAACCCGGACAGCTCTCCTCGGCCAGCTCTTCGCCCACCTCTTCGAGAAGCCCCACGAAATCCGCCTTGGGAATCCCCAGGTTATTGCCCCTGCGAAGTGCCATGAGAACGCCCTTGTGCAAGGGACCGGGGACCTTGTCGCGCTCCCGAAGCGAGCGTACCCGCCGAAAGAGCTTTACGAGCTCCAGGTTCATCGGACAGGCCTCTTCGCACTTGCCGCACAGGGTGCACTTCCACGGCCAGGCCGAATCGACCACCTCGTTCGTGCGGCCCAAAGCGACCATGCGAATGATTTTTCGAGGATCCAGACCATCGACCCCCGAGATGGGACAGGCGCTGGCACAGCTCCCGCAAGTGAGACAAACATCGACCCACTGCGGGTCGGCCCGCAACAGGCTGCGCCGCTCGCCCACCATTCTCGCCTCGCCAACAGATGCTGACTGCGGCATACTCTTTTCCTTTCCGCCCGCTGCATGGGGCTCCCGGGATATCAACCGCGAAACGACACTTTCAGGAATATTTTGCAGGGCGCAAAACTGCCGGAAATTCTCTTCCGCAATCAGATATTTTTTCCCCGCAACCGAACTGGCGGCAAGCGCCCCGCTCTTGATCCAGTTTCGGACCGTGTTGCGGTGCACGCCCAAAATTTCGGCAAGCTCTCCGACTCGAATGGCAATCACGTGGCAGCGTCCCCTTCCGTGTTTGTGCGAACAGTGCAATTTGTGCAATAAGCAACCGTCTAGCGCAACGCAAGCCCGTTGTCAATGACATTTTTGCACAACGACCCACGAGGTACATCGCCCGGTTTTTCAACGCCAAATGGATTCGCCACAGACCTTCCCGCTTCCCCGAAAACACTCGTGGAAAATGACATTCATATAACCGGGGATGGACAAACACCTGCCCACTTCGGTCGGGCAACCGGGCGAGTCAGGATGGTGGCGCTCACGAGGCGATGTTCAGAATCCAAAAAGACGAGGAGCCGTTGCAGTTATTCTACCGGAAGGTAGAATGCGCCGCTCTTCCGGCAGTTGGGACACGTTTCCGGCCGGGCGGCTTCTTCCACCCAGCCGCAGTTCGGGCATACCAGGTAGGTGACTTCTCGATCTGCGATCATGTGAGAGAGGGCGGCCTTGTAAAATTTCGCATGCCGCTCCTCGGCATTTCGGGCCAAAGTCAAGGCCCGGATGGCCGCATGCTCCTCATCGGCCCAGGCCTGCCGCAAAAATTCCGGATAGGTGACCTCGTTTACAAATGATTCCTTTTCAAAGGAGTCTTTCAGGTTCTCCTCGGTGCTCTTCACTTTCTCGAGGAGGGCAAAATGCTTTTCGGCGTGCACTTTTTCAGCTTCGGAAATTGCCCTGAAAAGAGCGGCGATCTGGGGATAGCCCTCTTCCTCGGCCTTTTTCGCAAAGGCCCGGAGGCGAAAATAGGCTTTGGCCTCACCCGTAAATGCCCGCTGGATATTGTCATTACTCTGATCTTTCATCTTTCCTCCCCACTCTCAATTGCATGTAAGATAGGCACAGCCTGTCCCGGAGGCCACCTGTTTTTGCATGGGAGGTCATCCGCCAATCTATCGTCGATTGATTTCCCGCAACGGTCGATTTAGCTTTAATCCTGTGAGTAACCGACTGATCCAGGCGCGGCCTGGATGATGCACGAGCGGTATTGATACCTGGTTCTGCACATATAGGGAGGGGGTAAACCATGAGCGTAGATCCGGCAACATTGGAACTTAAGATTAGGGAAATGTATCCTGAGATTACTCAACACGATCTCTCTCTTTCCCTCAGTTTCGATAAGGGTACGGATTCATGGATTGTCGAACTGGACAAGGGCGAGCACAAACTGACGACACATCTCGAGAAAAAAGACGCCGAAGCCTGTCTTGGAGGCGTTCAATGCGTCTATCTGGGCGTGCAGATCGGCCAATTTGTCAAGAATTTCGAGATGGATGAATAAGGTCGCGATGGCGGCTCGGGGCATTCCGTTATGGCGGGCGGTTATTTTCGCCCCGAACGATGGTGATGCCGCTGTTTTCAAACCCATCCCCATACCGGTTGGCGCGGGACCGTGCTCGTCAAACAGCCATTACTTGCCGCAGGCCTGCGATGTCTCGCAGCGGCGGTGCCCCGAACAGGCGGTTGTATTCGCGACTGAATTGCGAAGGGCTTTCGTAACCGACTCGGAATGCCGCGGTCGCCGCATCCAGGTGATCTGTAAGCATCAGCCTTCTGGCTTCCTGCAGCCGCAGTTGTTTTTGGTACTGTAAGGGGCTCAAAGCGGTCACCGAACGAAAATGGTGATGAAAGGTCGATGTGCTCATCCCCGACTTGGCCGCCAGATCGTCGATACGCAGCGGATGAGTGAAGTTTTCCTGCAGCCATTCGATGACATGGCCGATCTGCTGACTCTGACTCCCGGCCGACGCAATCTGGCGCAGACGCGCGCCCTGATCGCCCACAAGCAGGCGGTAAACGATTTCCCTCTGGACAGTCGGCGCAAGAATAGGGATGTCCCTTTCCTCTGCGAGCAAATCCACCAGCCGCTGAAAAGCGTTTAACAAAGGGAGGGGGTCGCCATGCCGCGGCTCGATCGCTGCACGCGGGGCGCGGGAAGATTGCTGTCAACCATCATTCTCGAAATCTCGCGCATATCGAATTTCAACCGGAGTCCGAGATAAGGCTTCTCCCTTTTCGCATCGATGATCTGGACGACCGTTGGCAGATGCACGGATGTTATCAAATAGTGGTGCGCGTCATACACGAAAGTGTCGTCGCCAAGAATCACCCGCTTTGCACCTTGAGCGACCACGCAAATACTCGGTTCATACATGCCGCTCACCGGCTGGGTCGGTTCGTCCCGCCTGAAAAGTGCCAGCCCCGGGACCGCAGTCTCCAACCGGTCGCCATCTTCGGTCCATCGAGCAATAGTGCTTGCCAAAACCTCCAGCGCTACTTCCATGCTGCTATTCCCTCCACTTGCTTAAATGGCCTGCCGACGCATCCTATCGACTATTTCATAGTAACCGGACCTGGGGCCGCTGTACACCCATTTCTCGAAGACCTCGAAGGATCGGGCAATAAATCGACAGGATTGGTCTACCGGCCTGGGCTCTTCCATACCTACAATAGGATGCATCGACATGGTGGCAAGTGGATTTACGTGACACGTCGGTCGCTACGGACCGACCGACCTTGAACAGGCGAAAGGAAAAAGAATGCAAAAGCGCAAACTGGGAAAAAGCGGCCTTGAAGTTTCGGCTCTCGGGCTTGGCTGCATGGGAATGAGCTTTGGCTACGGTCCTCCGGCGGACAAACGGGAGATGGTCTCTCTGATTCGCTCGGCCGTCGAGCGCGGCGTAACGTTTTTCGATACCGCGGAAGTTTATGGTCCGTTCACGAACGAAGAGCTTGTGGGGGAAGCCCTTTTCCCCTTCCGTGGGCAGGTGGCGATAGCCACCAAGTTCGGCTTCGATACCAGGGTCGATCCGAGGGGGACGAAGGGCGCGCCGGCCCTTGACAGTCGGCCGGCCCACATCCGGGAGGTCGCCGAGGCCTCGCTCAGGCGGCTCAATGTCGATGCCATCGATCTTTTCTATCAACACCGCGTCGACCCGGGGGTGCAGACGGTTCGCCGCGCCCACGCAGTCCAGCCGGTCAGCGCCGTCCAGAGTGAATATTCGGTTTGGTGGAGGCGCCCGGAACAAGGATTGCTCGCCGCATTGGAGGATCTCGAGATGGGACTGGTTCCCTACAGCCCTTTGGGCAAGGGCTTCCTTACGGGCAAGATAGATGAAAAGACTGCGTTCGA
>JBMFWU010000156.1:0-12819 GCA_049964955.1 Syntrophobacteraceae bacterium | reverse complement strand
TTGCCAAAGGGGGGCGATTGAGCCAAGCCGGCATGATGAATTGATTCGTGCTCCAGGGATCGATCGGCCCGCGGGGCACCAAAGTCCCCCTTTGCAAAAGGGGGATTTAGGGGGATGTTCATTTATATGACATTATTAGATAAATAAGGATAAACATGATGCCGCAGACGAAAAAAGAACTTCGTGGAACCTTTGTAAATCCCCTGCTCATCGACCCGGGGCGGTCGCTTCCGTCGGAAATGGGCGTGATCGGCGCCGGGACCATCGGACCCGATATCGCGTACTATCTCAAAAGCGCTCTCCCGGGCACGAAGCTCTACCTGGTGGATGTGGTCGAAGAGCCGCTCAAAAACGCTGAAAAAAGGTTGTCGGGGTATGTGAACAAGGCCGTCGAGAAAAGGAAGCTAAAACCCGAGCAGGCCGAGGCGGTCCTCAAAAACATCGTCTATACCACCGAATATGAAAAACTCTCTGGCTGCGATCTCATCATAGAGGCTGCGACCGAAAACCTGGATTTAAAGCGCAAGATTTTTAAGCGCCTCGAAGAAATCGTCCGCCCGGAAACCATCCTCACCTCGAACACCAGTTCCATCCCCGCGGAAAGGATATTCCGGGACCTGTCGCTACCGGCAAGAGCCACGGTCACCCATTTTTTTGCGCCCGCCTGGCGCAGCCTCCCCGTTGAGGTCATCTCCTGGAAGGCCGTCGCAGGCGATGTCCTCGATTATCTCCTCTGGTTTTTCGTTTCTACCGGTAAGGTGCCGATCGTTACGAGCGACGCCATTTGCTTCATGTTCGACCGCGTTTTCGATAACTGGTGCAATGAGGCCGCTTTTCTACTCGACAAGGCCCCGGCGGCGGCGATAGACAAAACGGCCGAGGAATTCGTCTTCGCGGGGCCATTCTTCGTTTTGAACCTCGCCAACGGCAATCCGATCATTATCGAAACGAACACCCTCCAGATGGAGGAAGGGGAACACTACCGGCCGGCAGCCATTCTGAGCTCGGTAGATCGCTGGCGGACCGGGAGGACCGCCGCTCCGGCGGCCGTACCCCCTGAACTAAAAGGGGCGATTCGAGACAGGCTGCTGGGTATTTTGTTTTCCCAGAGCTTCGATATCGTGGATCGGGGAATCGGGACCCGGGAGGACCTGAACTTTGGCTGCCAGGTGGCCTTGGGCTTTCGAAAAGGTCCCCTCGATCTGATGCGTGAAATGGGCGAGGCCGAAACGATGCGCATCATGGAAAAGTTTGAAAAAGAAAGACCCGGTTTCCCCAAGGCGAAGAAGTCCTTTTCGTTCTACCAGGATTTCAAACGCCACCTGCTCGTGGACGAAAAAGACGGGGTAAAGATCATAACGCTCCGGAGGCCCCAGGCGCTAAACGCTCTGAGCGATGAAATCAATAACGAGATCCTCTCGGTGCTCGAAGAAAATGTCGGTGACCCTGCCGTAAAAGGCTTTGTCCTTGTGGGGTACGGCGATCGGGCCTTTTCAGCCGGGGCCGATATAGGAAAATTCCCGTCGATGCTCGGAAACTCCTCGGCGGCTGTCGAATACGCCAGGGAATGTGCGCGGGTGCAGGTATTTCTCGATTCGATGGAAAAACCGGTGGTGGCTGCGGTAAACGGCCTGGCTCTCGGCGGCGGGCTGGAGGTGGCCATACGATGCCATGACATCGTGGCGACAGCAAATGCGACCTTCCAGTTTCCGGAGATCACGCTCGGAATCCTTCCCGGCATCGGCGGATGCGCCGTACCTTACCGGAAATGGCCCAAGGGCGCGGAGACCTTCCATGAGATGATCTGCCTCGGCAAACCCCTTTCGGCCAAACAGGCGCTCGCGATCGGCATGATCTCGAAAATCTCGGGCGACTACGGATCGCTTGTAAACGATGCGGTAGAACAGGTTTTGCGGCTACAGGGCAATATAGAGCGCATCCCCGAGGGGAAAACGGAAATCCCCGAAATAAAATTACCCGAAACTCCCATGTCGCGCGATCTCGTGTTGAGCAAAGAGGCGGTGGCCGTAACGGCCCGAACCATCCAGGCCGCCGCAAATGCCCAAAGCCTGACCGAGGCTCTCGAGGCAGGCTACCGCGGGTTCGGCGAAATCGCCTGCACAGGCGCGGCGAAAGAGGGGATATCGGCCTTTCTGGAGAAGCGAAAGCCGGAATACAAAAGCTAGGAAAAGAATGCGGGTTAAAGAATAAAAGCGCGGGGGCCATTGGCCCCCACACCCCCTCGCCGCTGCGCGGCTCTTTTGGCCGCGCAGTGGCGACTCGTCGCTTCCCGCGTTCTTTCAAGGTCTTCCACAAAACTTCCGATCATGATTACAATGTAACAGGATTACGAATCGACGGGTCTTGCGCCCGGGAGGGAGAAATGTTTTCCTGTGGACGAACTGGGGAAAAATGAAACAGGGCCTTAAGAAAAAGCTGTTGTTCGGAATAATCGGATTCAGTCTCCTTTACCTTTTTTCGAGCTCCGTATCGCATGCGGCGCCCATAAATCACAGGCTCTATTCGGAACTTCTCAAACTTCCCACAGACGGAAAGATCGTTCCAATCGCCGGCGTGCCGTGTGTTAAAATATTTCTCAAAAAAGGGCAGTCGATCACTTCCCTGGTCGAATCCGTGGATTATCTCGATCGGAAGCTCACCTTCTACCGTCAGAAAATCGCTCTCATAAACGGACTCGATTTCACGGCGGAAGTGGGTGCCGCCGGTAACCTGGGAACGGACGTGAAGTTTGTCTACGTTCCGCTCAATTTTTCCATACGGCCGGAAATCCTTCCGGCGTGGCTCGAATCTGCTCAAAACCTGCCGAAATACATTCTTATCGACCTCGACAGACAGTGCGTGGGCCTTTACGAATACGGGAATCTGGTCGACCAGTTCCCGATTTCTTCCGGAACTAAAGGAACTCCTGCGAGAAAATTCGTCATTTTATCCAAGGAATTGAACCATTACTCCACGGAATACAACATGGCCTGGATGCCCTTTGCATTGAGGCTCTTTGGCAACTACTACCTGCACGCAGGCATTCTTCCGGGCTATGCGGCCTCCCATGGCTGCGTGCGCCTGATTTATGAAAACGCCGTCATCGTTTACAACTGGGCCGATGTCGGAACGCCGGGCGAGATTATCAAGGGGACCGGGAAGCTGATAAAAGATGAGCCCGAACCGGACGAAGAAAAGCCGGCTCAACAGGTGGAATCGCCTGAACCTGATGTGGAAAAACCGGTTCAGCAGATGGAAGAGTCAGAACCTGATGTAGAAAAACTTGCCCCCCGGGTGGAATCGACCGGGAAACTGCCGCCCACGCACAGCCTGAAAGACCCGTACCGGGACTTTTTTGCTCCCGACCCCGGAAACGACGATTAAGACGATTAATAGGGGCCAATGTCGCGCTCTTTCTCTATTTGGGGTAGCCACTTGACACTGCTTTGCGCATTTTTAAGCAGCCTCCTCAAAGGGAATCCGAACATCCATGTCCAGGTCAAATCGACATCGCGGATTGTCATTCGCTTCAACCACTCCCGATCACCGAGGACCTCCTGAATCATGAGTGTGTTGTCACGGATAACCATTGTTTTTCGTCAAGGACCTCGTCGCGGGGCTTGGAACATAATCACCTGGCATGGAATCATTAATGGGTCGAAAATGGCTCAAATGGCTCAGGAGAGGCGATGGCTATGAACCCCTTGATCTTTCGGCAATAATCAGACATATTGTTATCACTTATAAACAAGTGGAGTCGTTTTGTCTGGAGTCGAGAGTGAACGAAAAGCCGGAAGACATTTTTCGCTCTTGTGGCGGCATACTACGAATGAAATGAGCGAGGCCATTGTCCTGCCAGTCACTCTCCGGTCTGATCACGGGGGGTGAAGTCCAGATGGAACGAAGACATAACTACCCTATCTGCAAGTGTTTACGTTTGGCTTTCAGCTAAATCTTTCCCATGCACTTTGGCGCGAAATCCCAAGCATTTCTCCGATTTTTGCCCAACTGACGTCACGCGCTCTCAATGTATCGACGATTTCGCAGAGATGACTTCGATGGGCTTCGCTAGTAGCCTCCAAAGGGCCAAGGACCTGCAGTAGGCGCTCTGTCGGCCAATTTCCTGGCTGAAAATCACGGGGCAACGACGCGTCTCCATTCATAATGAGACGACAGGTCTCAACGCACGCATCACAAATATAAATGCCACCTGGACCGGCTGCGAGTTTAGAAACCTCGTGCTCTGACTTCCCACAGAAAGAACAGCACAGTGTCTTCTTAAGTGAAAGCTTCATCTGGACCCCCTTTGTCAGGACTTGCCTTACTGTAAGGGTGCCCCTTACAAAAGTCAATGTCTTTTGTACTGGGGGGGCTATGATAACTGGACAAATTACAACATTGTCCCCCTTTTTCTGAAAAAAACGAGACTGGCGCAGGGATTGATGGCGCTAACCGCTTGGCAATCCGGCTGCGGCGCCAGCCGCAGCTAGCCGCCGAGCATGCTTGCACTCTCGCGTATGGCTTCGGAGAGCGTCGGGTGGGCGTGAACGATTCGGCTGAGCTCCCGGGCGGTAAGGCGGGAGGTGAGGGCGACGACGCATTCGGCGATGAGTTCGGAGGCGTGCGGGCCGATGATGTGTACGCCCAGAAGGCGCCCGGATCTTGCGTGTGCGAGAAGCTTTACAAATCCTGCCGTTTCTCCCAGGCACTGAGCGCGTCCGGTCCCGGCAAAAGGATAGACGGCCGATTTGTATGCGACGCCCAGCTGTTTTAGCTCCTGCTCGCTTTTGCCGACCGAGGCCGCTTCGGGAGAAGTGTAGACTACGGCGGGAATGCAGTCGTAGTCGACCTCGCCTGCAAGTCCGGCAATCCCTTCGATCGCGGCGATGCCTTCGGCAGAAGCCTTGTGGGCGAGCATGGGGCCGGGGATGAGGTCTCCTATGGCATAGACGCCCGGAAGGGAGGTCCTGTAGTTTTCGTCCACGAGGATAGAGCCGCCGGGGCCCTGTGCGATTCCCAGTTCCTCCAGACCCAGGCCGTGCACCAGGGGCTTTCTGCCCACGGCTACGAGCACTCGATCGAATTCGGCCTCCTCCTCCCGGCCCTCGCCCGAATCGAGGGAAAGCCCCACTTTCCCCGCTCTTTTTTCCGCGCGAACGACCTTCGTTTTTACGCGAAACTCGATCCCCTGTTTTTTCAGCAGCCGTTCCAGGAGTCTTCCCACCTGCTCGTCGAGTGCAAAGGCTATTCGGGGCAGGAGTTCAACAACCGTTACGCGCGTGCCCAGGCGCGCCCACACGGAGCCGAGTTCGAGCCCGATGTAGCCTCCGCCCACAATCGCCAGTCGCTCGGGGACAGCGTCGAAGGCGAGCGCCCCGGTCGAACTCACGATAAGCTTTTCGTCGTAGGGCAGGAAGGGCAACTCGACCGGCTCGCTTCCCGTGGCCAGAAGCACCGCTTTTTTGGCACGGTAGAGCGAGCGCTCGCCGTCGGATCCGGTCACTTCCACTTCTTGTGCGGACGCAAGGCGCGCCGAACCCCGAATCAGCCGCACGCGATTTCTTTCGAGAAGCTTTCGGACATTTTCCGAAAGGCCTGAAACGATTCTTTCCTTTCGCTCCATCAAGGCCGCGAGGTCGATCGAAACGTTCTCCGCGCGTATTGCGTGCTCGCCCAGCCGGTCTTTGGCCACAACGAAGTGTTCCGTCGATTCAAGGAGCGCCTTGCTCGGAATGCAGCCGATAGTGAGGCAGACTCCCCCGGGGCGCGCCTCTTTTTCTATGCACGCCGTCTTCATGCCCAGCTCCGCCGCCCGGGCGGCGGCCACGTAGCCGCCGGGGCCCGATCCGATCACGATCACATCGAATTCTTCAGCCATCTTTTATTTTTTCCTTTTTTCTTGAGCCTCTTGCGAAATGTTGCGAAGGGCGGAGGGGAACAGGGCAGATTCCCATAAGCGCTAAGTTGATTTACAACATCAAGCTTGGGAGTCTCCACTCCGTCATTCCGGCAGTTTTTAAGCCGGAATCCAGCTAAATGATCGCATGATACAAATCCTCCCAATTGGGATTTGTACGCTCAATCAAATGCAATTTCCACTCACGTTTCCAGTCTTTCAACCGTTTCTCCCGCCGGATGGCAGACTCCATGCTTTCATGAAGTTCATACCAGACCAGGTTATGGACCCCATATCTTTGGGAGAATCCTTCTACGAAGTTGTTTCTATGTTCCCAAACTCGCTTGATGAGATTTGAGGTGACACCTATGTAAAGAGTGCCGTTTTTTTTACTCACTAGAATGTATACTGCTGGTTGCCTGATCATCCCGTCCCCCTGGATTCCGGCTAAAAAAATGCCGGAATGACGAACCGCACCTGACAATCATCAGCCTATATATTCCCTTCGTAGTGGAAGGACATGAGAAGTTATCACCACATGGCGGTTGCCGGCGGTGGTAGATGCCAGAATATTCATTAAGTTAGCGCTTATGGGGCAGATACGAGGGGGATTCTCTGCACCCACCTAAGTGCTCGAAATCCCTTTCGATCCCCCCTTTGCAAAGGGGGAAGAAAAAAGAACCGCTCGTGCCTATCCACAGGTAGTTTTGCAGGAGGCCCATCTGTTTTCTAAATTTGCATCAGGATACGCTCCGGGCTTTCGATGCACTCCTTGATTCTTTTGAGGAAAGTGACCGCCTCTCTTCCGTCGATGATTCGATGATCGTAGCTGAGAGCTACGTACATCATCGGCCGGATGACCACCTGCCCTGCGACCGCGATGGGTCGCTCCTCTATTTTGTGCAATCCCAGGATGGCGCTCTGGGGAGGGTTCAAAATCGGGGTGCTGAGAAGCGAACCGAATACCCCCCCGTTTGTGATCGTAAAGGTGCCCCCTTCCAGATCGGAGATGTCGAGCCGATTTTCCCGCACCTTTTGAGAAAAATCGGAAATCGCCTGCTCGATGGCCGCAAAGCCCAGGTGATCGGCATTTCGTATCACCGGCACGACCAGGCCCCGTTCGGCGCCGATAGCCATTCCGATGTGGTAGTAGTTGTGGTAGACGATGTCGTGTCCGTCGATAAATGCGTTCACCACGGGCATTTCCTGTAATGCCGCAATGGCCGCCTTTACGAAAAAGGACATGAGTCCGAGCCGTATCCCGTATTTTTTGTGGAAATCTTCCCCGAAGTTTTTCCGGATCTTTTGCACCCGGCTCATATCGATTTCGTTGAACGTGGTGAGCATGGCGGTATTCTGCCGGGCTTCGAGCAGTCGTGCCGCGATGCGCTGCCGGATGGGAGTCATGGGCTTCCGGACGGTCTGATCCGATGCTGCCGGCGGCGCCGTACCGGGCGTCGACGCCGGTGCGGCGTGTCGGGCCGGGGGCCTGGGCACGCTCTCTTCGGGGGCTCGCCCTTCGAGATGAAGAAGGAGGTCTCCCTGCGTTATTCTTCCTCCCGGGCCCGTCGGGGTTACCGAGGAAAGATCGATCCCCTGTTGCTCGGCAAACGCCCGGATCGAAGGGGAAATGAGCGGTTTTGCCGCGGCGGGCGCCTGCCCGCCCGCAGGGAGAGCAGGAGGGGCTTTCGCCTCCGCGGGTTTCGCAGCGGCTTCGGCGGGCGGGGCGGAGGGGGCCGAACTCGGGGGCTCTTTTTTTTCCGCCTCGGCTTTTTGCGGCGCAGGTGCTTTTGCGGCGCCTTCTTCGATTCTGCCGACAACGCTCCCCACCTTTACCGTCTCCCCTTCCGCAACGAGGATTTTCAATACGCCGTCGGCCGGGGCCGAGATCTCGAGGGTGACCTTGTCCGTTTCGATGACGAACAGGATATCGTCTTTCCGGACCTGTTCCCCCTCGCGTTTGAGCCACTGCGCGAGAAGAGCTTCCTGGACCGATTCGCCAACTTCAGGGATTTTGAGTTCCGTCATGATCTCTCCTGTTTCGAAAAGAAGCGGGAAGCGAGAAGCGGGGAGCAGGAAGAGAGCCGCCCCGTCGTTTTTGTCGCAATTTGCCTGGTGTCCTTCGGGCATGAGGCCGTCACGATGCTCCGAACGCCTTTTCCATCAGTTTGACCTGCTCTTGCCTGTAGGTGGCAAGGTAGCCGGCGGCGGGGCTGGCCGCAGGGGCTCTTCCAATATAAACAGGGTCTTTGCCCGTAAGCCTCTTGAGCCTCGATTGAATGAAATTCCACCCCCCCATGTTTTCGGGCTCTTCCTGGACCCAATAGAACTCGGAGGCGGCGGGGTATTGGGCGAGCATCCTTTGAAGGGAGGCTTCCGGAAAGGGGTAGAACTGTTCGACCCGTAGAATCGCCGTGTCGCTCACCCCGGCCGCCTGCCGTTTTTCGACCAGTTCGTAATAGATTTTTCCGCTGCACAAATAGATCTTTTGCGCCCCTTCGAAACCGGGATCTGCCAGAGTTTCCCGGAAATGGCCCGAGGAGAGTTCCGGGAGTGTGCTAACCGCCGCGGGAAGCCGCAGCAGGCTCTTGGGAGTTAGAACGATCAGAGGTTTTCGAAAGTTTCTTTTCATCTGCCTGCGCAGAAGATGAAAGTACTGGGCGGGTGTGCTCGGGTAGCAGACCTGAACGTTATCGTCCGCGCAAAGCTGCAGATATCTTTCGAACCGGGCGCTCGAATGTTCGGGCCCCTGTCCTTCGAGCCCGTGGGGCAACAGGAGCGTAAGACCGCTCGATCGGCGCCACTTGGATTCGGCGCTCGCAATGAACAGGTCGAAAACCCACTGGGCGTTGTTGGCGAAATCGCCGAACTGGGCCTCCCAGATCGTGAGGGTATCGGGAGACGCAAGCGAATAGCCGTATTCGAACCCCAGAACGGCACCCTCCGAGAGCATGCTGTCGTAGACCATGAAGGGGGCCTGGTCGGCGGCAAGATTGTTTAGCGGCGTGTAGCGCTCTTCGGTATTGGCGTCGAAAAGGACGCTGTGCCTCTGGCTGAAGGTGCCCCTGCCGGAGTCCTGGCCGCTCAGGCGAATGGGAGTACCTTCGGTTGCAAGCGAGGCGAAGGCGAGGGCCTCGGCATTGGCCCAGTCGATTTCTTTTCCGCTTTCAACGCTTGTGAGCCTCTTTTCCAGGATCCGCTGGAGGCGGGGGTGAACCGCAAAGCCTTCCGGAAAAGTGTTGAGTTTTTTTGCAAGCTCGACCAGCTTTTCTTCTCCAACCCCGGTTTCTACCGGTTCATGAGAATATTTGGTGCCGATGGCCTGCCATTCGTCGTAGAATTTCTCCTCGGGCATCCGGCAGAGTTTATCGTGCACCCGCTTGTGGGCAAGCTCCATGCACTCGTTAATCCCCGCTTCGAGCCCGTCGAGGTCCTCCTGCGAGACGAGGCCGGAGTCTTTTAGCGTCGTGAAATAAATTTTGTAGAGCGGATGGCGGTCCTTGATCCTGGCATACATGGAAGGCTGGGTGTAGTAGGGTTCGTCTCCTTCATTGTGGCCGTAGCGTCTGAAGCACACAAGGTCGAGCACCACATCTTTAGCGAATTCCGACCGGTAGTCCAGGGCGAGCCTTACGGCGTGCACCGCGGCTTCGGGGTCTTCTCCGTGCACGTGGAAGACCGGGGCCATCAGCATCTTGGCTATATCGGTCGCATAGCGTGTGGAGCGCGCGTGCTCGGGGAGGGTGGTAAACCCTATCTGGTTGTTTATCACAATGTGCAGGGTCCCTCCGGTCGAATAGCCCTCGAGCTGGGAGAGGTTCAAGGTCTCGGCCACCACCCCCTGGCCCGCGAATGCCGCGTCCCCGTGGATCAAAACGGGCAGCACCCGGCTTCGCCCCTCTTCTCCCTGCCGCTCCTGCCTCGCGCGCGTGAGCCCTTCGAGCACGGGATCGACCGCCTCCAGGTGGCTGGGATTATTCGGAATGAGTACCCGGATCTGCCGGCCTTCCCCCACGTCCAGGGCCTCGACCATATACCCTCGGTGGTATTTCACGTCCCCCGAGCCGAAAAGAGACTGCGGGTCGTAATGCTCTTCGAATTCGCAGAAAAGATGTTCGAAGAGCTTGCCCAAAACGTTCACCTGTATGTTGAGACGCCCCCGGTGCGCCATTCCCAGAAGAATTTCGCGGCACCCGGCCTCCCCCGCATGGCGCAGCAGGAAGTGAAGCATCGCAGTGACGATCTCGGCCCCTTCGAGCGAGAAGCGTTTCTGGCCGACGTAACGCGTGTGCAGGAAATGTTCGAAAAGCGTTGCCTGGCAGAGCTTGTTGAGGATTTCCAGCCGCTCGGCCCGGCTCAGATCGGGCCGGTTTCTCCCCGGCTCCATTCGCTCCTGGAGCCAGTGGCGCTCCCCGGGGTCCTGGAGATGCATGTATTCGACCCCGATCGACCTGCAGTAGGTTTGCTTGAGCGCCGAAACGATCTCCCGCAAGGGGGTGTCCTGCGCAAAGAGTGTCGTAGGGGTATAGAAGGACCTTTCGAGGTCTTTTTCCGACAGACCGAAAGCCGAAAGGGATAGAAGCGCATGCTCCTGTTCGCACCGGCCCAGCGGGTCGAGACAGGTCAGCAGGTGTCCCAGGTCGCGGTAGCGATAGATGAGTTCCTGCACGCCGCACTGCCTGAGGATTTCGCTCCTGTCGAAAACCTCCCCGCCCCCTTTTTCGGAACGGGCCGCGAGGTCGAAGCCCTCGAAAAAGACCCGCCACTCGCGTTCTACGCTCTCCGGGTTCGATTTCCATTTGAGATATTCGGATTCGATATAGTCGGCCTGCAAATTCAAAGAATAGTTCATAGTTTTATCCATTATGGCGTTTTATGCCTGAGGATCGGCGCCTGTTCATCAATAGGGTAATCCGCCTACAGATAGCTATTCGGATTCTAATGTCAAGAACCGGCGGCGTTTCGCGTAGCGGTGTCGAAAAGAAGAGGGGGGCAATCCGGAGCGGAAAGAGAAACAGGGGAAGCAAAAGGCCGATCGGTTCCGGGCAATGGGACCGACCGAAACATTACGCTCTCACATTCGCCTGCCCTTTGGGTCCGATGCCGAAACAGTCGATGAAATCTTCCAACAGGACCCTGTGCTTTATCGACAAATCTTTAAATTCGACCCCGCAGCGTCTGGTGCTGATCTGCTCCCAGGAACCTTCCGGGACTTCCTGATCATAGACAACCTTGCAGTGCACCTTGTCCAGGTGAATGAATCGTCCGTTGCTGCCGAATATCTTTATGGCGTTACGCTCCCCCTCGCCAGCATCGAGGGAAAGATATCTAAGGCAAAGCCCCCCCAGGCTGATATTTTGGATCCGCCCCATGTTTTTCAACCCGTTGGGATTGGTGAAAACCGCGAATGCCCCCTCCATAACGGGAAACCTCTTAAATTTTCTCTGTTCTTCACCCATTTTTCATCCAAATGAAAAAATTAGCGATAGAAATTCTACAAAGCGGCCCGAAATTCGGGGCGGCGGGGTTTCTTTCTCTGATAAATGCAAAAAGCTACTCCTATGTATTATTCTAGCAGTCCCGCGAGCAAAACGCAAATTTCCTGTAGGAGGCTTCTTCACATCTTTGCCGCGCCATCCCCATAAAAGCAGTGGACTGTCGGAAAATCGCGAACTAAAATAGAAACCTGCCGGTTCGAAGACCATTTTCATAGAAAGTCAAAAACATGGTCGAAAAAGAAAAGCTGTTACGGGACCACATTGGGCGAGGGGACCTCAAGGCTGCAATAGAGCTTCTCTTCACACTCGCAGTCGACAGCGCAAAAACCGGTGATTTCGAATCCGCCGAGTCGATGAGATCGCGCATAGTTGCCTTGGACCCGATGGCTTTCCGAGAGATAATTCGTTTGGGAGAGATCATCGAAGAGGAAAAAGCGCGAAAAATCGACCCAACCCACCGGCAAACCTGGGAACGCCTCTACGAGGCTTTGAGCGTCGAGGAGGCCAATGCGCTCTATTTCGAGTCCCGAAAAGCAATCTATGAGATAGGGGAAACGGTGTTCGAGCAGGGGGAGTGGAAGCCCCGGCTCTACCTGCTGGACAGTGGGCGCGCCAACATCACTTATTGCCGGGATGGCGGAGAATTCCTTTTGAACACCATCGAAGCGGGGCAGTTCGCAGGGGAGGATGTCTTCTTCTCGTGCGCGGTCTGCACCACCTCCATGATCGCCCGGTCGAGGCTTGAGGTGCGCTATCTCGATGCAGAGGTCCTCAACGGCTGGAAGTGCGTCCATCCGGTGCTCGAATCCAAATTGCTCGGATTTGTCTCCTGCGTGGAGAGCACCTCCGAGCTTTTGAAAGCCAGGGAAATGGACCGGAGGAGCATGCAACGGGTCAATGTCGGGGGGAAAGCGACGGTCGTACTGCTGGAGCTCTCCGGGGAGCCGGCGGTCAATTCTTTCGTGGTGGACCTGTGCGACATATCCCGGGGCGGGATGTGCTTTCTGGGAAGGTTTTCCGAAGGTGCGGCCGGCCGGCTGCTTGGAAACAGGCTTTGCATCAGCTGCTCGGACCCCGAAAATGGGCCGCTGCAAAATTTTGAGCAATTCGGGACCATCGTGGGGGTCCAGTTCCATTCCTTTGAGGATTGCACCGTCAATGTCAAATTCGACCAGCTTCTGTCCGAAAGCCTGGTGGAACTGCTGGGAAAATCCTTGCTCCAGGGGCCGGGGTGCGATTTCTAGTTTAGTTCCATCCGGAAACCCTGAAACACGTCGGGTGATTCGAACCCCAAGTCCCCCTTTGAAAAAGGGGGATTTAGGGGGATTTCCCAAATAAATCGCGTGCATACTTCTTTTAAATCCCCCCCCTTTGCAAAAGGGGGGGAGATCCGATCCAGCCTGTGCCTTGGGTCGGGTTTCCGGA
>JBMFWU010000155.1:0-12837 GCA_049964955.1 Syntrophobacteraceae bacterium | reverse complement strand
ACCAAAAGATAGTTTCCTCTGTTTGCCTACTAAGCAATAATTGCACATCCGATAAATCGAACCCGCCGGTTCCCGTTGAAAATAGCGGCCGATTTCGGGATACGTTGAAGCCACATTATCGACCATCGCCTTCATCGCAGAGAAATTGTCGTAGATCACTTCGGAATATGCACTGCGAACGGCGGCACCGATCAGAATAATAACAGGGAAAGCATTACCAAATCCCTTCGTCGCTTCATAAACTCCTTCGCCTCAAGACTGGATATATGCGAGAGGGAGGCGCTTCTTTCGCCGATCCGCTCGCTACGACTGCTACGCGCGAGGCGTCCTTGAGGCCGCTCACGGGAAGACTCACCCGATCCGGGGTGCTGACGCTGAAAAAACGGTCAAAATTTGGTTCCCAAAAGAATCTGCGCTAAAAGATTCAAAAATTCTAAGCAATAAACGTGCCGCATGCGGAAAGCCAATCTCCGATTGTTTGTATCCGTTTGTTACGAAACTAATTTCGTTGATCAACACGCCTTCTTTGGAGGCAAGAAGCCACGGCTCCGAGGGGACTAAAGTGTAAAAATTTCTGACGAGCCAAAGGAGATTCGATAACAATCTGCTTGAAACAACATTGTAAATCCGGATGTTATCTAAAATTTCAAAATATGTAATGTTTTCTGACAAAAACTTAAAATCTACACTTAATCGAGAACCAAACCGGATTGACTGCTCGCTTTCGCTCTAATTTTTTGCTTTTTTTTGGCGCTCTTCCCGTCATTTGCTCCGCCCCGGTACTCCCTTCATGGCGTTGGCCGGTTTAAGGCAGGCATAAAGCAGCCATTTTGATGAAACCGGCATCATCGGCACTCCACTTTTGGTCCGACCCCGCTTCATCGGGGAATTCATCGGGGTGGGGGCGGCCGCGCTCATGGTCAGCCTCGATGCCCGGGAGCACCGGACTGTGTTCTCTTGCGGCAGGCGCGACGTCGCAAGCGTGGGCTTTCTTTTCCTCGACGAGGCGGCGTGCCTTAGCCCCAAGTCTTCCACCCCCCGGGGGAGTTTTGCGAACGCCTGGATCTCCGGGCGGATCGAGGTGGCCCCCCCCCCGCAGATTTGGTTTATGAGGGGTCTTCCATTTCGATGACAAATGGAAACCGTCACGATTTGCCCATTCCAATGCCTTGTCGCTGTGATTGTCGGAAAAAAGCGATGAGAGCACCGCCGATGTATCCCAATAGACAACCATTTCTTCGCCATCGCTTCTCATCAGGAAGCCTTACCCCGATCATTATCGAGAAGTTCGCGGGCGATTCCTTTCTCGACGGGGATCACCGGAGGCAAGCGCCAAGGACCTTTCCCAACCGGCGGATCAATGATACCCGCTTCTTCCATCTCCCTTATCCGGGATGCAAGCGGTAAAGCTTTGCTATCCATTGGGACCAGCTTTGCCACGGGCCTTCCGCGATCGGTCAAAACGACTTCCCGTCACTTGAGGAGCTTACTCGGGCTCGCCTTGGCTTCCCTGATACCGACACTTAAACAGGGCATGTCCCTCTCCTCAATGTGGTCTTAGTAGGTACTTCTGGTTTGTATATATTGTAGTTACATTGATCCTGGAATCAACCATTCATCGACACGCGGGAGGCTGTGCTCTTTTGCGGCAGACGCGACGTAACACCGGATTATCGCGGTGATCGGGAACCATATCATATGATTTTCATCCATTCCTTAATAGCCATCCTCTTGTCATCTGAAAAACCTTCATTTACCTGATCATACAGCCAACGCAAAGATTTAGATCTTAAACTATTTCGAAATGTTTCCTCTGCTTCCGATATGACAACTTTTATCAGACAAGGGCATTCATCTGTAAAGACGGACGGATCATCAATAAAAATATTATTCTTCCTGATTTCAATACATTGAAAAAAAGGTGCATTCCCCTCTATCGCTTCAATAATATCCCAAAAGGAAATGTCTTCCGCGCGCCTCGCCAATTCGTACCCACCTTTTACGCCGGTAATGGATCGCACAATTCCTGCTTTTTGCAGTTTTGTGAATATCTTTGAGAGGTAACTCTCCTTAATCCTGTTTAATCCGGCTATCTGTCTAATTCCTAAATTTTTGTTTTTAGGAAGATCCACCATGTAAAACAGTGAATGAAACGCGTATTCTACCCCTATACTGAATTGCATCTTATCTCTCCCTGCAAAGTTACCAGACTAAGGATCGGCCGGAGAAAACGATCACTCACTCTGCCGCGAGTTCGCTCCGCCCTCACGGGCAAAACTGCTCCCGTCGATAGTGTTCTTCAGACCTTTCGTGCCCTTGTAGAGCGCAAACGGATATCAGGTGAGACGGGTGGCCCGGGACGCTCATCTGCCGGAAGACCAGCGAAAGAATACTCCGTAACCGAACTTTTGTCTTGACGTTTCCTCCGCAACATGGTCAATTAGCGATAACACAGATCTATTATATCTCTAATTTATCAGAAAATGGAGACTTTTTATGTTAACAGAAGGATTTCGAAGTGTTATCGGCAAAGAGGGCGTCGTTGCCATTGTCTCGTGTTCCGATGGGGAAGCCCATGTGGTAAACACCTGGAATAGCTACCTCGTGATTCCGGATGAGGAAAGGATCTTCATTCCCGCAGCGAAAATGAGAAAGACAGAAAAGAAAACGCTAAAGAATAACAAAGTGTTGCTCACTGTCGGAACCAAAGAGCTCCAGGGCCGCATGGGGCCTGGCACAGGATACCTTCTTGAAGGCACGGCAAGATTCCTGGATTCGGGTCCTGAATTCGAGATGATGAAAAACAAATTTTCTTTTTTGACACGGGTCCTTGAAGTCACCGTTACTTCGATAACGCAAACCTTATAATGTGGAAGGGGGAGGATTCGTACCCTCCTGAATCGATCAGGAGGGCACGAGGAATGTAAGAGGCCGGCAAAGGGACCCCGTTGCAAGCCGAAAATATTAGCCGCAGCTGCACGAGCCACAACATCCGCCACCGCCGCCGACCGGAATTTCGGACGCCAGTTGGAAACCGGAACCCATGCTGCCGGTGACATAGTCCACGGTTATATCCTTTGTCGTTCCGTGAAGCTCCTTATCGATCAACATGGTGAAACCGTTTATCTCACACACATCGTCTGTTGCTTTTGGTTCGTCGAGAGCCATCGCCAGGGACTGCCCGGAGCAGCCTCCGGTCTGAAGAAAAATTCGTATCGGGGTGATCTCCTTGTCCTTGAAATAGTCTTTCAGAACTTCCTCTGCCTTTTGCGACAAATTAATCATTAGAAAAATCTCCTATCGTTTCGACTCTGACTCCGCATGCTCTCCCCGGTTTTGCATGCTCTCCAAATACGCGGCTATTTCGACTCCGGGGGATAGCCGGTTTCCAGCTCGTTTTTTCTCAAACCCGGTCCAAGCTCCCTGATGCGGTCGGTAAATTCCTTACAGCATTGGGCGAACTGGGGGCCCATGGCCGAAGAGTTGTAGTACATCTCCACTCTTTGCGGATTCATACCGAAGGTTTCCACCAGCTTTTTAGCATATGCAACCCGTTTGGTTGCTCTTTGGTTACCAGAAATATAATGGCAATCTCCGAGGAGACAACCGGAGACAAAAACACCGTCCGCGCCTTCCTCGATGGCCCTTAGAAGGGATATGACGTCGACGCGGCCGGTGCATGGGACCTTGATGATCTTCACGTTGGCAGGGTATTGAAGCCGCATGGAGCCGGCAAGGTCTGCGGCGGCATAGGAGCACCACTGGCAGCAAAAGCATACTATGACCGGATCGAATGTAGATTCCATTGCAAAAAGGCCCTCCCTGAGTGGGGTGTTTCCTGCAGCTTCTAACCTGCCAGCAGGGCGCGTATATTCGCATGGACCTGGCAGTCCTCATAATGACTCAGCCGAATGGCTTTGGCCGGGCACTCCGACACGCAGGTCCCGCAGCCCTGGCAAAGGGCCTCGTTTATTTCCGAGACGCGCATTTCGTTGATCCCGGGGACGTTATAGGGGCAGCCCCTGACACATACGAGGCAGGCCGCACACAATTCCGGGTCAACATGGGCAACTGCGCCTCCAACGCTGAGTGTTTTGCCTGCCAGAAACGAACCGGCCCTGGAGGCGGCCGCAAGGGCCTGCGTGATGGACTCGCCTATGAGCTTGGGCGAATGGGCCGCGCCGCAAAGGAAAATACCTTCCGAGGCGAAGTCCACCGGGCGAAGCTTGGCATGGGCTTCGATGAAGAACCCGTGAGCGTTGCGGGGCACCTTGAGAAGGGAGGCGATATCGTCCGTGTCGTTCGCAAGCGTTGCAGCGCTCAGCACAAGCGCGTCCGCCGCTATTTTGACCGAACGCTGCAACACGTAGTCGTTGAACGTTACCTCGAGGCCGCCACCCTCGATCTTCACCTCCGGTTCCTTATCCACGTCGAAGCGGACGAAAATGACTCCTTTCCGCCTGGCTTCCATGTAGTAATCCTCCAGCATTCCGTACATCCTCATATCGCGATAAAGGACGTAGATGTTTAGCGCAGGATTTATTTCCTTGAGGCGCAGCGCGTTTTTCACACCGCTCTGGCAGCAGATGCGGCTGCAATTGGGATTGTCCCCGTTGCGCGAGCCGACGCACTGGATCATTACCATCCGCTTCCACTTCCGCGGGTCTTTCCCGTCGGCAGGCCGCTCGATAATTTCGTCCAGTTCGAGTTGAGTCATTATGCGCTCGTCAGTGGAGTAGCCGTATTCGACGGGCTTATACTCATGCGCGCCCGTGGCCAGGATGGCCACACCATGTTCCAGGGTGTGTTCGATCTTATCCGCCCCTACCTCCACAGTCGAAGTGAAGTTGCCTTTATAGCCCTTGAAGGAGGTAAGAGTTGCTTCCGTAAAGACATCGATTGCATCGTCGCTAAGGACTCGTTGTACGAGGTCCTCGATGTAGGGCCGCACCTCCGCTCCCTCTATGGTGCGAACGATCCTTTCGGCGAGGCCGCCGAGTCTTTTCCCCTTTTCGAGCAGAAAGACCCTGAAGCCCTGTCCTGCGAGGTTTAGCGCCGCATTGAGCCCGGCAACTCCTCCACCCACCACGAGCGCCGCCTGGGAAATCCCCACTTTTTGATCTCTTAGCTGTTGGAGAAGAGCGGCCCTTGCAACCGACATCCTGACGAGGTCCTTGGCCTTAAGCGTTGCCTTGGTCCGTTCGTTCATGTGCACCCAGGAATCCTGGTTGCGGATATTGGCCATATCGAAGAGATACTTGTTGAGGCCGGCCTCCAGCAGGGTTTCGCGGAAGAGCGGTTCGTGCGTCAAGGGCGTGCACGCGGCAACCACTACGCGATTGATCCCCTTTTCCTTGATCACCTCGGTCATTCTCACCTGCGTATCTTGCGAACAGGTAAAGAGATTGTCCTCTACATGAACCACATTGGGCAGAGTCCTTGCGTATTCGCGGACGGCGGGAACATCGACTATGCCGCCGATGTTGATTCCGCAATTGCAGACAAAGCCCCCGACCCTCGGCGGCTCGGAGCCGACATCCCTTTGCGGCGGGTATTCTCTGGTCCTGGTCTCGGTCCACCGGGATTGAGACAGATTGATATTGAGATGGCGGCCCACCTCGACGAGTTTCGGCGAGATGATGCACATGGCGCAGTCGTTGGTTGGAAACGTCTTGTCGAGCTGGGACAT
The DNA here is from genome assembly GCA_049964955.1 of Syntrophobacteraceae bacterium. Classification (GTDB taxonomy): domain Bacteria; phylum Desulfobacterota; class Syntrophobacteria; order Syntrophobacterales; family Syntrophobacteraceae; genus SbD1. The sequence goes on along the minus strand of JBMFWU010000155.1, from coordinate 7,148 downwards.
TATGCCGCCTATTGTGGGCGACTTATCCACCAGATGCACGTAATAGCCGGAGTTTGCGAGATCGAGCGACGCCTGCATTCCGGCGACTCCGGCCCCTACAACCAGGACGGCGCCTTTCCTGCGATCAACCTGCGAGTTCGACATAAACGTTCCTCCAGATGCGGGAAACGGACCGCTAGGCCGCCTCCCCGGGGTGTTCCGTTCAGCCCGTTCGGCGAATAACAACGGGCCCGTCAAGCCGAGACATAACGCTTCCGACCTGTATCGTACCGCACGAATCCCTGCTTGGATAATGCGTTGAGCTGCCTTGAAATTTCGGACTGACCAAGGCCCAGCGTTTTGGATATTTCTTCGGTCGAAAGAGGGCCTTCGCGCAAAAGCGACGTTATCTGGCTCATCACCAGTTTGTTTGCGATCGTATCGTCGAAAAGAGCGTTCATCTCCTGACTGTCGAAAAATCCGGCGTACTCTTCTTCGGGCTCCGAAGACGCCCTCAGCTTAAGAGGCGCTCTGAGCCTTTGCCTTTCCACCAGCTTGATGTAGGGAACCAGCTTTGCGGCAGCCTGAAGCCTGAACTGCAATGTCTTTTCGTCCATGCCTTCGCTCGATCCAAGAGGCCCAAGCTTTTGAACGGCCGGGGCGAAGTCGTTCATTATGTTAGCAAACCGGATTCCTTCGCCCGCCGACACCCATTCGAGCCTCAACCTTGCGGGATTGATCCCCAGGCGCTCGAGCAGCTTCTTGCATATTTTCACCATGCCCAGCGCGTTGTAATTTCCGTTGGTGATGTAATGGCAGTCGTTCAGGTGGCAGCCTCCGATAAACACAGCGTCCAGGCCGTCCGAGAAGGCGCGGAATATATGCGCCAAGTCGACCCTGGCCGAGCACATGACCCTTATGAGCCGTATGTGCGGGGGATATTGAAGGCGGGAGACCCCGCAAAGATCGGCCCCTCCGTAGCAGCACCAGTTGCATATGATGCCGAGCATTTTGGGATTGTATTCGCCCCCCGTGCCCATCTGTTTCAACCTCCCGTACAACCTTGTCCGGATTTGTCCCTCAGCAGGCTTCCGCGTGCTTTGAGGGAACAACAGCGTCAATCTGGCTGAAAATCTCTTCATCCGTGTAGTGCTTGAGCGATATGGCCGAAGTCGGGCAAACCGTGTTGCAAAGACCGTCGCCCTTACAAAGGACCGGATTGACCACGGTCCTTTTACCCCCGGGCGTCTGGTGAAAATCTATCGCTCCGTAGCTGCACACGGTGATGCAGGCCCCGCAGACCACGCACCTGCTCTCATCGACTTCGCAGACCGAACCCGATGCCGTGACCGTATCGCGGGAAAGAAGAGAGAGGGCGCGGCCGGCGGCCCCGTAAGCCTGGCTTATCGACTCGGATATATGTTTGGGATAGTGAGCGGTCCCGCACAGATAAACCCCTTCGGCACCGAAGTCCACGGGCCTCAGTTTCACATGGGCCTCCTGGAAAAATCCGTCCGGCCCGAGGGCTACTTTGAACAACCCGGTGATCTTCCTGGTGTCTTCGGAAGGAACAACAGCCGCCGATAAAATCAGGTGGTCGACGTCCAGGGCGAGGTTGTGACCCAGGATGGGATCGTGCGCGGTTACCCTCAAGACCGGCCTTCCTTCGGCTGCGACCGCCTCCACGACAGGCTTGTTCTCAGGCTCGAACCGGATGAAGTTGACGTCCCTCTCCGCCGCCTCCCGGTAGTAATCCTCCCGGAATCCGTATGTTCTCATATCCCGGAAAAGAATCCGGATATCCATCTGCGGGTTTATTTTCTTCAGTTGCAAGGCGTTCTTCACGGCGTGAGTGCAGCATATCCTCGCGCAGTAGTTCCTGTCCTCCTGCCGGCAGCCCACACATTGGATCATGGCCACGCCGCGGGAGTTGACAATGGCGGCTTCCCGCCGTGCTATCTTCTCTTCGAGTTCGAGCTGGGTCAGGACTCTTTCGTCTTTGCCGTAGAGGTACTCGGTTGGCTTGTATTCCGCAGCTCCTGTGGCAATGACCGCGGCGCCGTGACTTATCTCCGAAAACCCTCTTTCGGAAGTGAGCCTGGTCGTGAAGTTTCCTACAAAACCGGCCACCTCCCGTATGGTGGCCTCCGTATAGACGCTGATCCCGGGGTGGTGGTAAACCTCGCCTATGAGTTCATCCAGGTAGGCCTGAACATCCAGACCTTCGAGCGTATAGCGAACCCTTCGGGCCATTCCCCCGAGTTCTTTTTCCTTTTCCACCAGGTGCACCTTGTGTCCCTGTTTGGCAATCGAAAGGGCACAGGTCATTCCGGCCACGCCCCCTCCCACCACCAGCGCCGCCTTGTGGACCGGAAGGTCGTATTCCTGAAGCGGCTCCAGACGGCAGGCCCTGGCAACCGACATCCGGATTATGTCCTTCGCCTTTTCGGTGGCCTTCTCCTGCTCCCTGGAATGCACCCAGGAACAATGCTCCCGGATATTGGCCATGTCGTAGAAGTATTGATTGATTCCCGCCTCCCGGAGCGTGTCCCGGAAGAGAGGCTCGTGGGTCCTGGGGGTGCAGGCCGCAACCACTACCCGGTTCAACCCCTTCTCGCGGATCGATTTGGAAAGTCTCTGCGCGGCCTCGGTGGAACAAATGAAAAGGCTTTCCTCGGCATGCACCACGTTTGGCAGGCTCAAGGCGTAGTCGACCGTAGAGGGCACATCCACGATCCTTCCGATATTGGCCCCGCAGTGGCACACATAGACCCCCACCCGGGGTTCTTCCTGCGACACATCCCTTTCCTGCGGATATACCCTTTCTTTGGACAGTCTTCCGCGCCGGTAGGAAAGGAGTTCGCCGCACTGGGAACCCGCCCCGCTCGCGGTCACAACCGACTCCGGGATGTCCACGGGGCACTGGAACGCCCCGCTTATGAAGACTCCCCGCCGCGCGGTCTGCATGGGATTTGCCGGGTCGGTTTTACAAAATCCGTGGGAATTCAGCTCGATTCCGAATTTGCCGGCGATACCCTTGAAATCGGCAGGCGGGGTGAGGCCAACGGAGAGCACCACCATCTCGAATTCCTCTTCCGTAACGCCCTCGGCAGTGGCATAGCGGATGGTGACGTTTTTGCTCTCGGCAATCTCTTTTCCTATCGACACATAGCTGCGAATGAACCGGACCCCGGAGAGGTTGGCCGTTCTTTGATAGAACCTCTCGAAATCTTTCCCGTAGGATCGGATGTCGTTGTGGAATACGGTGCATTCGGCTTCGGCGTCATGGTCTTTTGTCAGGATGACCTGCTTTTGCGTATAGGTACAGCATACCGCCGAGCAGTAGCTGTTTGCGCCCGGAAGGACCTGCCTCGATCCGATGCACTGGATCCAGGCTATCTTGCGGGGATGTTTCCTGTCCGAAACCCGTCTTATCTCGCCCCCGTACGGTCCGGTGGCGCAAAGGAGCCGTTCGTAATCGAGGCTGGTGACGACGTTTTGAATTTTTCCGTAGCCGAATTCTTCCCTCAGTCTTGCGTCGTACGGCTCGAAACCTGGAGAGAGGATTATCGCTCCCACCTTCGCTTCTACTCGTTCGGCTTTTTGATTGAAATCTATGGCCCCGGTCTTACAGACAGACGAACAGATACGGCACTTTTTCTCCTTGAGGTAGAGACAGCTGTCGTCTATGTAAGTCACCAGGGGGGTGGCCTGCGCAAAGTATATGTGGACCGCCTTGTTCTTCGATATTTCCTGGTTGAACCGGTCGGGGTAGGTTACAGGGCAGTATTCCACACATGTAGTGCACCCCGTGCATTTGTCCTCGATGATGTATCGCGGCTTTTTAACCAGGGTTACGGTGAAGTTGCCCGCTTCCCCCTCCACACCGTCGACTTCGGTGTAGGTCAGAATCTCTATGTTGGGATGCCTGCTGCATTCATTGAACTTGGGAGATTCGATGCACATGGAACAGTCGTTGGTGGGGAATGTTTTGTCGAGTTGGGCCATGTGGCCGCCGATGGTGGGCGACTTTTCCACCAGCAACACCTTAAAGCCGGCCGTGCCGAGATCCAGGGCCGCCTGAATGCCGCTGATCCCTCCGCCGACGACCATGACATCCCCCACACTGCTCCCCGGAAGACCCTTGAGAATCCGCTCTCTGATCATTTCCATTTCTCTTGCCTCTTGCGAAAGGACCGCGTACCCGCCAGCCTTAGCAGGCTCTTTTCAACAGATTGCCTGAAAGTGGAGCGGGCGGGGTGCGAATTTCGGCTCCCCACCCTCTCCTCGAATTGCTTGAGAGCCTCCGGCGCATACTTTCTCACAAGCGCGGGCTTATCGAGACCCCGTGAAAGACGATTTTCTTCGTAGCAAGGGTGCAAGGGAGTGGGATCGGGGGTTTCGAGTTGAGCTTTATAGTCATAGCTTTCCGAATCCATCACCAGTTCTATGATGGACCGGTCCGCCTTCGGAATGGTCTCCAGCCATCCCAGCTGCCGCATGCACTCAAACCTCGCCTGGTCAGTGATAAAAAAGTAGCCGTTCATAAGGAGGCTCAGCCTGTCGAAATCCCGAGTCTCAAAATCATCTCCACACCCCAGTTGATTGGCACCCATGATCAGATCGTAGAGGGCGTGTTTGCCTTTTGCACCCGAGTCGCTAGCAAACAGAATTATTTCATCGGGGAGATCCGCCCACCTGGTTTTTTCATCGAATTCGGTAAACGATCGAAAAATCCGCTTCCATTCCCGGAAGCCGCGATCGGCCGCGTTCCGCTTCCTGAGGGATTCCAGACAAAAGATTTCAGCCATTGTTTCCTCCCCCGGGCAACTTTCCGCCGCCGCAATCGTTCCCGGGAACCGCGATCGGCACGCCTATAAATCCAGGCGAATGAATTTCGGGGCACAGCCTTCGTAGCTGTGCAACTCGGCTTTGCCGGCCTTTTGAACCTCTCCGAGCAGCATGGAAATCGTGTGGATCGGCAGTCCGCTTGTCGCTGCGATGTCCCGCACCGATTGCGGACCTTGCCGGAGCGACTCGAGGACGAGGGCCTTGCGGTATTCTCCGAGGGCGGCTTCCCCCAGCAATTCCAGGTATCTGCCCTTGTCGAGCTTTTCGTTGTAAACGTTGTGCACCTCGGTGAGCTGATGCTCCATGCCGAGCAGCCACCGGAGCCTTTGGGAGGCAAGGGTCGCCGCCAGGGCCGAAAGGGGCAGGCTCGACGCCTCCCTGTCCAGGGGGCCAAGGTCGCGAACGACTTCGGTGAGTTCGCGAACGGAGCTTGCGAAAAGCTGTCCTTCCGCAGCGCTCACCCAGCGGAGCTGTGCGCGTTCGGCTCCGATTCCCGACAATGCGAACAGGTCCCTCACCACCTCCAGGCGCCTGGCGGTGTGGAAATTGCCCTCCAGGTAGTGGCAATCCCCGATATGGCAGCCGAAGACGAAGACGGCGTCAAACCCGCTCCTCACACCTTCCAGGATGTGGAGCGGGTCGACACGCCCGGAGCACATGGTCCGGAGCACGCGAATCGAAGTGGGGTACTGAAAACGGGAGACCCCCGCCAGATCGGCCCCCGCATAGGAGCACCAGTTGCACAGAAACGCGAGAATTCTGGGTTCGAACGCATCACTCATCGGGCTCTTCCTTTTCTCAGGCAATCGACCGTGCGTTTGCCGTAAGCGCGCTTCGGGGGGGGCTTACGCACACAGCGCGACCGACAGGAATAGCGAACGGTGAACCGGGGTTCAGCGACTCTTAGTCAGAGCGATCCGATGCTGCAGCCCCAACCGGCATCCGAAGCGCGCAGCAGACCGAAAAGGAGCGGGCGATCAGTTTTGTTTCAAAGGGCTGGAAACAAGGCAGAACTCGCTTTTCGGCCTTCCCTCATCCTGCCGAACACGGGCAGGAACAGGATCGCTTTTTCAGTCATGGCCGAAAAACCAGTACATGGACAAACTCCGCAGTAAAGGTGGAGACTTTGGAGGCAGAATAGCCCAATAGTTCCTATATGTCAAATAGGTAATTCCGATAGAACAAAATACAGGCAAAACCGGGGAAGGGTGTCAGGGATGCTCTTGGAAGACGCGCAACCGACTGGTTCGGTCGCAATCCTTAACACGTTCTGAAAATTGGGATACAATGCTGATTTAAATAGGAAAACACCTGAAGGTCAAACTATATCCTACTATTTCAGTCGGAATTCAATACACATTTTAAAAACCCTACTAACAGACTGATTTATCAAGTAAAAAATCTATAATCCGCGTCATGCCCCACTATTTTTGTCGGAATTCTTTACACATTTGCGCTCTGCGAGGGCAAGACCACCAGCCTGCCCTGATTAGAATTATACCGATATATCGCCATATTACATACAATCGACAACGTATTCTCGGCCGTGGCATGCCTATTGCTTTACTAACGAAGTGTGGAATCTACGGCGATAGAGCTGTGGTTTGCAATTGCATTTTGCGCCAATCCGCGCCTCAAAAGAGAGGGCAACAAAAGCTGCCTGAGGAGGTAGTGATATGACCTGCAACGATTTGGAAGCAAAGACTCTTAGTCGGAATCCCGGGGGGAATTCACAGATACTGCGGTACCCGGGTTTAATCGTGGCGATTTTCGCCCTTCTGGCACTATGCCTTGCAGCAGTGCCGGCTCGGGCGTCAACGGAGACGGCAACAACAACCATCGGGGGTAACTGGACAGGAAACACGACGTGGACCTGTGCGCCGGGACTATCGCCCTGCGTGCCCGATAACGGCACTCCGGCCGGCTCGACGTATGGAGTGCAGATAAGCGGCGGAGCGGTACTTCTCAACAGCGGTTCCTCCCCTGCGAACATTTCCATCGATTCTTTGGGCCTTACCGGCGGAAACCTTCAAATATACGACGGGAGCAGCCTGAGCGTTTCCGGAGACGCTGCCAACTCCTCCGCCTCGCTCTATATCGGCAACACCGGCTCCACAAACGACAGCAGCCTCAGCGTGGGCGGGAATCTTTCCAACAGCAACTATATGCAGGTGGGCAACGGCTTTGTGAACGGCCTGGCGACGATAACCGGGAATTTAAGCAATACCGGAGGAGACCTGCAACTTCTCGGAGGCACCTCGGGGCACCAAACGACAGTGACCGTGGGGGCGGCCGCGCCCGCCACCCTGACCGGTCAG
>JBMFWU010000154.1:2317-12922 GCA_049964955.1 Syntrophobacteraceae bacterium | reverse complement strand
AAAGCGGAGGCACTTCCTTTGAGACCACCGCCGAGGTCAAGGCCCTGCCGCCAAATCCGGCGTGAGCCCCCAGAGGCTCTTCACTTACCCTGGGCCCGCCCTCAGCCCCCATATCTATCCGTAGAATTTTATCCATTTGCACTCCTCTCCGTTGAAAAGATAGGCCACACCGATACCCCCAAGCCTTGTGACCGGCTGCATTACCGGACACCACTTTCTGAAAACCCACCCCTCTCCGTCCCTGCCCCCATGGAGGTCACCTTTTGGCGGAAGGAATCCGAACCGATGATCTCCGGGATCGTCTTCATCGAGATCGAATTGACATGCCGCCGGTCGGGCAGATCAGTTCGGTACCTCCGCCCCAAAACTGCCCGAAGGCGTCTACGATCAGTCCATCGCTGTCTGGGACAAAACGCTGTCCCAGTATCCGGCCAACGCAGTTTTCGAACTTTCGGCTAACGACGGGCCCGAACTTGTCTTTTATGCGCCCTGTGGAGGCTTCGCTGCCGGTGGTGACGATTTCGGCGGGAAAGCAGACATGGTTGGAAGGAATCGTCACCAGGCGCGAGTCGATTTCCCGGACAAAGACATCTTCCTTGCAGTTCGGGGATGTTCTCCTCCCGCAGGATAGCGCCCTTATAGAAGGCTCCCCCTCCCGGGGAGTTCGTCAAAAAGCAAAAGGCGGGCCACTTAAGCATTATTTGGCCTGATCGGGCTTGGAGTGTCGGGCATCTCAGACTGATGAACCGCACATGAGCACAACCGAAGGCAAAAAGTGGACAGCGCGAGGCTGCCGGAAAGCTCATGGATTGGCTCCCGATTTGGTTTTGAGGCAGTGTCACGACTTTTTGTGGCAACCTGACCCTAAATGCCTCGTTATGGGGCACAATCCCCATCGGCTCTCAGGGGCAAAGCGGGCGAATGGCGCAAATCGATCAAAGAAGGTGCACGCTTTGCGGGAGGGGAAACCATGAAAAAACTGGTTCATCCGGCTAACGAGTACCTCCGGGTATGAAGGTCGAAATAGTTGAGCAGTCCGGTAGGGTATCCTGCCAGGGTTTTGCCCACCTTCATGAGAGCCTTGAAATTGATCAACCGTGATAGACCCGGGAGGTGGCAGCGTCGAAAATCAAGGGGCTGCCACACCCTTTTTAAAATCGGAGTCTTAGAGCCATCCTCAAAACGGCAGGTGAATCTACAAGGTGACAGATAAGTGTAACCTCATTGGCTCGGATACTCCTCGCTCCATTCACTGTATGTAGCTCTACCGTAGACACGGTAAGGGCGCAGGCCATCCCCGCAGGTGGCATGATATTTGCCATTACTCTCCCCCGATTAACTACGCCTAGCAATTGCAGCTAAAAAATCACGCGGGAAATACAGGGTCGGGAAAGTACCTTCGAGAGGATCCACGGAGTACTTTTCCGGAAACTTTTACAGTGCCGTTCGATAGAATTGAGGGGGAGAGAGGTATGAGGAAACGTTTACTGGTTGTTCTTTCATTGCTGATCGCTGCGAGCGTGTTTGCCGGCAGTCCCGCCAGGGCTGCAGGCAAGGTCATTAAGATCGCCACCCAGTCACCGCTTTCGGGCGATCAGTCCGCTGTCGGTGTGGATATCAAGCGTGGCGCCGAGCTTGCCATGGAACAGTTGGGCGGCCCTTTGACCAAGATGGGGTTTACGCTCCAACTGGCGCCCTTCGATGATATGGCCAACCCCGACACGGGCGTTGCAAACGCAAAGCGCATCGTTTCGGATCCCGCGATCCTGGCCGTTGTGGGCCACTACAACTCCGGCGTCCAGATCCCCGCCTCTGAGGTCTATCACTCCTCGGGACTGGCCAACGTTTCTCCGGCCAACACCAACCCGAAGGTCACCACCCGCGGCTATCCGGAAATCAACCGAATCGTTGGCCGCGATGATGTTCAGGGTGTGGTGGGCGCCGACTTTGCGAAGGCAAACGGTGTAAAGACAGTTTTTGTCGTCCAGGACAAGACCGCCTACGGACAGGGCATTGCGGAGTTTTTCAAGAAAAGGGCCGAACAAAACGGCATAAAGGTCCTGGGGTTTGAAGGCACCGAGGAAAAGGCCAACTTCGATCCTCTTCTCATGCCGATCCTTGCCGGCAACCCCGATATGGTATATTTCGGCGGGATGTATTCCCAGGCGGCGGTCATGTTCAAGCAGGCCCGTGAGAAAGGATACCAGGGCATGTTCATGAGCGACGACGGCTTCGACTCCTCGGATGCGGCCAAGATCGGCGGCCAGACCCTGACCGACGGCAAGGGCGCCTTTTACTCCACAGTCTCGGGTCCTGCCAACGTGTATCCCGGAACCGCCAAGTTCATCGCCGATTTCAAGGCCAAGTACAATGCCGCTCCTCAGCCTTTCGCAGCGCAGGGCTATGATTCGATGGCGATCTGCCTGAAGGCCGTCGAGGCCGCTGCCAAGGCCAACGGCGGCAAGGTCCCGACCCGCGCCGCCGTAGCCAAGGCAATTCGGGCGCTCAAGGATTACAAGGGCATCACCGGCACCTATACTTTCAACAAAATTGGAGATCCCACGACCGCCAAGTATTTCGTGATCAAGGTCGCCTCTCCCGATCCGACGAAGTGGAGCACCAATCCGATCGTCCAGACTCTCGACATTGCTCCACCGCAATGATCTTTTCCAGTAATTTCCTCCCGGACGTTGGTGAAGCTGTCCGGGAGGGTTCCTCACCGGACCGGTATATGAAACGTTTTCTAAAATCGATAAATTTCCGGGAGTTGTTGCGCCCGATCGGACAGGTGACCACTTTTTCCCTGGGAACGATCGCGGTTCTTTCCGCGATCGTTTTGGTCCTGGCCCTCATTTTGGACAAGACCCTCGTTGGGAAAACACTCTACGGGCAACTGCACGTGACGCTGCTCGCATACACCCTGGCCAATCTGCCCCAGGTGGCCATGGACGGCCTCACGATCGGATTTGTCTACGCGGCCGTCGCCCTGGGCTACACGATGGTCTACGGCGTTCTGGAATTCATAAACTTCGCCCACAGCGAGATATTCGCAACCGGGGCGTTTGTGGGAATAGAAATCCTGATCGGTCTGGACAAGCACGGGCTTTTGGCGGGCGCTTCCCTGTTCATGGCCTATACCTTTCTGATTGTGGCCATACTCATCGGAATGGTGGCGGCCGGGGCTCTGGCGGTCGTCGTCGAGCGGGTGGCTTACCGCCCCCTGCGCCGCGCCTCGAGGCTCGTTCCGCTTATTTCGGCGATTGGCGTTTCGTTTTTTCTCCAGGATGCCATACGCCTGATAGAGAGCCTCACGACCGGGCAGTTCAACAGGATTTTTCCGACTTTTGGAAATTTCGACAACCGCCTCGACTTCGGATCGGTGAACATGGGGGCTACCCACATCATGTTCGGTCTCTCGGTCAAGTCGTTGATCGTGATCGTTTCGGCGGTATTGATGTTGATGGCGCTCAATTATCTGGTCAACGCGACCAAGGTCGGCACGGCAATTCGCGCGGTAGCCCAGGACATGACCACAGCAAGCCTCATGGGCGTTGACGTAAACCAGGTCATCTCGATCACCTTTCTTGTGGGCGGTGCGCTTGGCGGGGCGGCTGGACTTTTATTCGCCCTGAAATTTACGAGAATCGATCCGTTTGTGGGTTTTTTCCCCGGTCTCAAGGCGTTTACGGCCGCGGTGCTGGGCGGAATCGGAAACATGACCGGCGCCCTTTTGGGGGGAATTGTCCTGGGGATGCTGGAAACCTTTGCCGGGTCCTACATGGGGGTTTTCACCATGGGTGCGGCCGGGACGGAATACAAGGATATTTTTGCCTTCAGCATCCTGATCCTTGTGCTCATCTTTCGTCCCCGGGGCCTGATGGGCGAAGAAGTAGGCCAGAAGGCCTGAGGAGCAGCCGATGATCTCGAGTTTACTTGCAGCCGTCAAAGAAAAGCCGGGAAGGGGACTATTTCCGCAGGCCCTCATTCTTGCCCACATCCTGCTGGGGAGTGTTCTCGTCTACGCCAATCCTCGGTCGAACCTGGCCTTCCTTCTGCTGCTTTCATCCTTTTTCACGCTCTATTATTTCAACGCTTCCAGGCAGTTCAAGACGATCGTCGGCGGCCTCCTGGTCCTGGTGATCTTCCCGGTGGTAGGGGTGCGTAACATCTTCTACCTGGAGGTTATTTTTCAAATCTCCGTTTTTTCGGCCCTTTCGCTGGGGTTGAACATCGTGGTGGGCTTTGCGGGCCTGCTCGATCTGGGATATGTCGCCTTCTACGCCGTAGGGGCCTACCTGTGGGCGTTTTTCGGCTCTCAGCAGTTCTATGTGCTCCACTTCGCTCCCGGAACTCAGCCCGCCAATCTCCCCTTCCTGTTGCCTCCCGACGCCTTTTATCTCTTCCTGTTTGCAGCCATCCTGGTTGCGGCCCTGACCGGAATTTTGCTGGGCACCCCCGTGCTCAGGCTTCGGGGCGACTACCTGGCCATCGTGACCCTGGGGTTTGGAGAGGTGATCCGCGTTCTGGCAAACAATCTGGACAAGCCGCTCAATTTCACCAACGGCCCCCAGGGGATCACCCCGATCCAGCGTCCCACCATGCCGGAGGCGGCGGTCCACGGATTCAATATGCTCTTTGGCAGGATCGTCGGGCATAAGGTGTCGGCGGCGGACATGTATAATGTCCTTTTCTATCTCCTGGCCCTGGTTGTCATAGTGGCCATAATCTTCGTCACCCGAAGGCTTGACGATTCCAAGATCGGGCGAGCCTGGACAGCCATTCGCGAAGACGAAACGGCGGCCATTGCCATGGGTATCCCGCTTACCCGAATGAAGCTCGCAGCCTTTGCCGTCGGGGCCTCGTTTGCGGGCGTCATGGGGGTGCTTCTGGCGGGGAGCCGTACCTTCATCAGCCCGGAGTCGTTTTCGTTCATGCAGTCCATCGGGGTTTTGTCCATGGTGATCCTGGGGGGCTCGGGCAGCATCCCCGGCGCCATCCTGGGGGCGGCTACGGTCACCATCCTGAACCTGCAGATTCTTCAGGGGCTTTCGCTCTACCTCAGCCAGCTTCGCCAGTCGGATGCGGTCATTCCCATCATCCACTTCGCCTGGGCCAACCTGTCCACCCAGTTGGATCCGGCCAAGTACCAGAGGCTGCTTTTCGGGTTGATACTCATCCTCATGATGATTTTTCGCCCGGAAGGCCTCATCCCGTCCAAGCGCCGCAAGCGCGAACTCGCCCCCGACAATGACAACGGCGAGCAGTGAGAGAAGAAAAACATGGCGCTACTGGAAACAACGGACGTCGTCAAACGGTTCGGCGGTCTTTTCGCCGTAAACAGGGTGAATCTGCAGCTCGATGCAGGCCGCATCGTGAGTATCATAGGCCCGAACGGCGCGGGGAAGACCACATTTTTCAACATGCTCACGGGCATCTATCGCCCCGACGAAGGGCAGATAACCTTCAACGGCAAATCGATTTGTGGCCTTCGCCCCGATCAGATCGCCTCGCGCGGGATTTCACGCACCTTTCAGAACATACGGCTTTTCGGAAATATGACCGTCATCGAAAATATTTTGGTGGGCATGCATGTGAATCTTAAGCAGACGCCCGTTCAGACGCTTTTTCACCTGCCGCATTTTAAGTGCGAAGAAAAGGAAGCCGAACAGAAGGCGGCTGAGTTGATGACATACGTTGGGTTAAAGGGGGTGGCCAACGAGCTTGCCAAAAACCTTCCCTACGGGGCGCAGCGACGGCTGGAGATTGCCCGGGCGCTTGGCGCAGATCCCGAGATGCTCCTTCTGGACGAGCCGGCAGCCGGCATGAATCCTCAGGAAACAGAGGATATCATTCGCCTTTTCAGGCGTATCCGCGATGAAAAAGCAGTCACGATTCTGCTCATCGAGCACGATATGCGCGTTGTTATGAATATCTCGGAGCATATTTGCGTTATGGATCACGGAGAAAAGATCGCCGAGGGAACACCCGAACAGATCCGGTCCGACCCGCGGGTCATAGAGGCCTACCTCGGGCGGGGAGCGGTTGCAGGACAACATGAGGCCAAAGTCCTATGAGCATTTTATCTCTTCATGACCTGCACAGTTTCTACGGGCGCATCCACGCCCTGCACGGCATTTCCATTGAAGTCGAAGAGGGCGAGATCGTCACCCTGATCGGCTCGAACGGCGCGGGAAAGAGCACGACGCTTAGAACCATCTCGGGTCTCCTGCGTCCGAAGAAGGGCGATATCTCCCTCGACGGCGAAGATATCACCCGGATGAAGCCGCATGCAATCGTGCAGGCGGGGATCGGCCACGTGCCCGAGGGCCGGGGAATCTTCCCCAAGCTGACCGTGAGAGAAAACCTTCAAATGGGGGCGTTCACGCTAAACGACCCGGAGGAAGTCGAACGCCGCATGGAGAACGGCTTCCAGATGTTTCCCCGCCTCAAGGAACGCATCGATCAGTACGGGGGGACCCTTTCGGGCGGTGAGCAGCAAATGCTCGCCATCGCACGGGGCCTCATGATGAACCCGCGCATTCTGATGCTCGATGAGCCTTCCATGGGGCTCTCCCCTCTTTTGGTGGAACTGATCTTCGATATCATCAAGGAATTGAACGAGAAGGGCGCCACCATTTTGCTGGTGGAGCAAAATGCGTTGATGGCCCTGTCCATCGCGCACCGAGGCTATGTTCTCCAAAACGGCCAAATCGTCGTCGAAGACACCGCAGCCAATTTGAAGCAAAATGAAATGGTTCAGAAGGCCTATCTGGGGATCGATTGAGGAATCAGCCTCAGAGCCTCTCCAATATTTGCTCCACCTGAACTCTTTTTTTCGAATAGATGTCGAGTAATACCGACGGAAGGCTCGCCTCCGGCGAACCTTCCGTGTCGATTCTTATGCGCTGCTCGGCGGGCAGTTCGTCGAGGCTTTCAAATTCTTGCGAAAGGCCGTGGAGGTGTTCGGGCCTCGCATCCGATTGGCCCTGTTTACCTTCCCGGAGGCAAAGCCTTGCGAGAAGCGTTTTTTCCGAAGAGACGCACTCGCAAAACAGAAGAGTTGCGTCCAGGTCCCCTGCCAGTCTCACCGCTTCCTCACGCCATTTTCGCCGCGAGAAGGTCGCATCGAGGATAACCGAACGTCCCCCTTTGAGTTCGCCCTGGGCGGCGGCAAGGAGCCTCGCGTAGGCGCGGCCCCGGATTTCGGGCCTGTAGATGCCGGTGCCGAGGGCGACCGGTCCGCTGTGCTCCCCGTATTCCGGAAGCTCTTTTCGCACCGCATCGGACCCGAAAAGGGAAAGCGCAAATATATCGGCCAACTTTTTCGCCCAGCTCGATTTGCCCGAGCCGGGCAACCCGCACAGGATGAAAAGGGTCGGTCTTGCAAACCGCACCGCAAACCGGAAGGCGAGATCGAGATATCGGGCGGCGCGCCTTCCCATTTCGAGCCGTCTCAACGGTTCGCCCCCTTCGCTCGCGCTCAGACAGGCTACCTTTGTTTTTACAACGGCCCGGTAGCAGGCGTAAAAATCGAGGAGCGTATACAGGCTGAAATCGCGGCTGGATTCCGTGTAGCCTTGCAGCAGCGCGAGGCTTAAATCAGCCCTTCCGAGCCGCTCGACATCCATGTGCAAAAAAGCGAGGTCGGCGGCGATGTCCCCGCAGCGCAACCGTTCGCTGAATTCCACGCAGTCGATCACCTGGATCCGGTCAAGGAAATAGACGTGTTCGGCCCTGAGGTCCCCATGGCCGTCGCAGATTTTCCCCTCCTCGACCCTGCGCAAGAAAAGCGCGCCGCAGTCCCTCAAAAATCCCCGGCTTGCCTCCATTACGAAGTCGAAACGTTCGCTATCGAGCAACTCTCCGACAAACGGGGCAAGCTGGCGAAAATTCTCCTCGGTGTTACATCCTATAATGTCGCTTTCGCCAAAGCGATCGATCTCTTTTCCACGTTCGGCCGTTCGGTAAAATTCGGCAAGGAAACCTCCAAGAGAGGCCACGTCGCCGCGTTCAACCCGGCTGGATGCGATTCGGTTGGAAAACGAGGCCTCGTCGGCAAGCTGCCGCATGACGACCGCGTATTCGACCTCCTCGCCGTCTTCTCCCAGGAGAAATGTATCTCCTTTTGCGCACACCGCCGCGACACCCAGGTAGACCCCCCCGGACAGCCGCCGGTTGAGCGCTACTTCGAGTTCGCACAGTCTTTTCCTGGTCTGTAGATCCGTGTAGTCGAGAAACCCGAAATCGACCGGTTTTTTGAGCTTGTAGACAAATTCGCCGGTAAGAAAGACAACCGATATGTGCGTCTCGCGCCGTTCAAGCTGCGAGACCGGGTGAGGGTAGAACTCGGGGCGGGCCATGGCCCGACAGATGCGCTCGAAGGTTTTCATCGTAAACTCAACCGCAGAGCCGCAGAGAACGGCGGGAGCCTGAATAATCCGACCTCCTCTGCGGCCTCTGCGCCTCTGCGGTGGATTCTCATTTCCGCCTTTCGATAAAAGCATAAGCACTGTGGTTGTGAATGGACTCGAAATTTTCGACGTCGACCAAAAACCAGCTCACATTGGGGTCGCGTTTGAGTTCGAAGGCTATGTCACGCACAACGTCCTCGACAAATTTAGGATTTTCATAGGCGAACTCGGTTACGTACTTTTCATCGGGCCTTTTGAGGACCGAAAAGACGTCGCACGAAGCCGCCCGTTCCACCAACTCGATCAGGTCTTCGATCCACATGAAATGTTTGAACCGAACGGCCAACCGCACCATTCCCCTCTGGTTGTGGGCGCCGTGATCGCTCACCTCCTTCGAACAGGGGCAAACGGTCGTGATCGGAACATTTACCTCGACGATCAGGTCGTAGCCGTTTTGGCCGTCAAGAGAGCCGGCGATGCGGCAGCGGTATTCCATGAGCCCGGGGCTTTCGGTCACCGGCGACAGTTTCCGGACAAAATAGGGGAAGTTCAATTCCATGTGTGCCGACTCCGCCCGAAGGTGCTCCTGCAGCGCCTTCAGAACGGAGGAAAATTCCCGGATATCGAGATGGCCGTGAAACTGGTTCAAAATTTCGATGAACCGGCTCATATGAGTCCCCTTGAACTCACGGGGCACATTGACATACATGTTGATGGAAGCCACGGTGTTTTGTACACCGTTATTCTTATCCATAACGGTGACCGGGTAGCGGATATCCTTCACGCCCACCTTGTCTATTCCGATATTCCTGTAATCCGCCTGGCTCTGGACATCGATCATCGAGTATCTCGCGGGAAATAGTTGTTAGTTGTTAGTTGTTAGTTGTTAGTTGTTAGTTGTTAGTTTCTAGTTGCTGGTGAAAAGGGTTGTTAGTTGCTGGTTTGGGTCGGCGAAAATCGTCATCCGGTCTGGTGGGCTGCGCTGCGCTTAGCCCACCCTACAGTGCCTGCAGGGTCGCAGCTACCATCAACTAACAACTAACAACTAGAAACTGGAAACTGCCTTTTTCACGCCGCTTCCGCGGCTTCCAGCAGGTTTTTCACTATCCGTTCGAGGCCGGCCCGGGTCTGAGGGCTCACATTTTCTGCGAATCGGGACTCAAGATCGGCTTCGATGATGAGATCGTCATAGGGAAGGAACCCGAGGATGAGCTGACCGCTCAGCGCTTTTCGCAAAAACTCGCGGTCGGAATCGCTGCGCACCTTGTTGCCGACCAGTCCGACCCGTGTAAGCCCGATGTCTTTCCCCAGTTCGCGGATCCGCGCCGCGGTCTCGATGCTGCGCCTGCCGGGCTCGACCACCGAGATCAGCCAGTCGACCGCCTTGGAAGTCCCGCGCCCCAAGTGTTCGATGCCGGCCTCCATGTCCATGATCACCACTTCGTCACGCCGCAGAATCAGGTGCGTGACAAGGTTTTTCAATAAAATGCTCTCCGGGCACACGCAGCCCGTTCCCCCCTTTTTGACCCCGCCCATGACCATGAGCCGAATGTTTTCTCCCTGGCGCACCGAGAGCTTTTCGGGCAGGTCGTCCACTTTGGGGTTGAGCTTGAAATAGCCCCCGTAAGAACCGGGAACCGACTCGGTTCGCTCGGCGACCAATTCCTTCATCTGAGAAATGGGGGTAAGGGCTGCTCCCTCTTCGATGCCCAGCGCGTGCGCCAGGTTTGCATCCGGATCGGCATCGATCGCAAGGACTTTTTTCCCCTGCTCTGCAAACCACCGGACAAGAAACGCGCTCACCGTGGTCTTCCCTACTCCGCCTTTACCACTCACCGCTATTTTCAAAATTATCCCTCCAACTTCGCTCTCAAGCAGACATCAATTTTCTTCCCAAGCCAATGAGCCTGTAGACCAGCCCCCCGCTCATCACCGCGATGTCCTCGGCGGGAAGGAGCCACTGGATGCTTTCATCGAAAAGGATCGTGGCCTCGGGGGGAAATTCTTCGTCTCCGGACCACAACACCAATTGAATCTTGATACGGGGGAAGACGCCAAACTCCATGCCGTAATCCCCGTTTGGCACCGGGACTCCCCCCATCATTTCGGCGCATTGCACAAAAAGCGCTCCCTTATCGCCGAAAAAATTGACGAAAGGGTCTCTCGCCCTCCTCTGGAAGGCATCGAAATAAAA
>JBMFWU010000154.1:0-2217 GCA_049964955.1 Syntrophobacteraceae bacterium | reverse complement strand
CCGGATCGTGCTTTTGGAGTTCGATACCGGCCAGGCGGAATGCTTCTTTGTAATCGTCTATTCGAGCCACGCTCTGGTTCCTTTGGAAATAGTGCTTGCGTGAGAAAAAAATCGTGATTATTCGTTGGTTCGTCTTAACCAAAACTCAGCAGTTGCTATTCTAATTGAAATGGAGTCTCAAGATCAATGGTGCAGGACAGTTTTATCATCCGGTGCGACCGATGCGGGGCAAAGAATCGAATTCCGAAATCGAGAGCGGGGGAAAGGGCCGTGTGCGGCAAGTGTCGCACCCCTCTTCATTTCAAAGCGGAATATCCTCAGTATGCCATAGCCGTTGGCGACAATTCATTCGACGAGGAAGTCATTCGGTTTCCCGGACCCGTGCTCGTCCTTTTCTGGGCCACCTGGTGCACCCACTGCCGAACGCTTCTTCCCATCGTAGACGAACTGGCCTCGCAGTTTTCCGGAATGGTGAAATTCGTTAAAGTCGATCTGGACAGGAGCCAGGGGCTGGCCGCAAAGTACCAGGTCCAAAGCGTTCCCACCATGCTAACGTTCAAAAACGGCAGGCTTTTCAATCGCCTCCTGGGGGCTCTTCCCAAAGACCAGATCATCCATCACCTGCGTGCTATGCTCTAGACCCGGCTCCGAATCTGCCGAACCGAAGCGCCAGGGTCGGGAGCACCAGAAGATTTAGCGCCGTCGAGGTAAAAATTCCTCCCAGCACCACGATCGCCAGGGCCCCTACAACCTCCTGGCCGGGCGTTTTCACCCCGAGCGCCAGGGGCAGAAGCCCCAGGGCCGTTACCAGGGCGGTCATAAGGATGGGGGAAAGCCGCTCGGCGGCGCCCCTGAGGGCCGTCTCCGGCCCCCAACTCATCCCCTCGACCGTAACCAGGTGCTCGTAGTGGGATAGGAGCATGATGGAATTTCGCAGCGTGATGCCGAAAACGGTCACAAAGCCCACCAGGGAACCAAGGGAGATTGTCCCCCCGGTAAGGAGGACCGCAATTACTCCTCCGGCCAGGGCGAAGGGCAGATTCACGAGCAGAAGCAAAGTGTTTCGCCAGTCTCCGGCAATCACCGAGACGAGCAGCACAATCCCTATCGCCGCCATGAGAGAATGGAAAACCAGGTCTTTTACGGCCCTTGCCTGCGCTGCGGCGGTCCCGGAAAACTCAATGTAGAAGCCTTCCGGAAGCGAGACCTTCGAACGGATCAACCGCTTTGCCTCGGCCGTTATGGCCGCGCTGTTCGAACCCGTGAAGTTGCAGGTAATGGTTTGCACCCGTCGGCCGCCCTGGTGCAGAATCGCGAAACGGCCCGAACTCATCCGGATTGCGGCCAACTCCTTTAGCGGCAGGTAAACCCCGCCGGGGGTGCGGACAGGCAGGTTTCCTACGGCCGCGATCGTGCGGTCCCGGGGCGGCAGGATTACCGTAACGTCAAAAACCCGCTCTCCCCGGTAGATTTGCCCCACGGTCATCCCTTGATACGCGGTTTGGACCGTATCAAAAACGCTAACCGGGGCTATTCCCCAGCGCAGAAGCGCGGCTTTTCGAAGAGAGATGGCAAGTTGGGGCGCACCGGCCTGAGAAAGTATCCGAACATCCGCTACTCCGGGAATTTTCTTCAGGACCGCTGCGACCTTCCGCCCCTCGCGGTCCAGAGCGCTCAGGCTGCTCCCGAAAACGTTCACCGCCAGCGAACCTTTGTGCCCCGAAACGGTCTCCTCCATCCGCTCCTTGAGGAATGTATTGATGCTGAAGGTTGCCCCCGGGATTTTATCGACAAGGCGTCGGATTTGCGCTTCGGCCGAAAGCGGCTGCCGGCCGCGTTTGAGGTTCACCTCGATCTCGCTCGCATTGGGGCCGCGGGTTGCGTTTCCTTCCTCGGGCCTTCCCGCTTTCTGGGCGACGGCGGCCACATAGGGCAGCGTATGCAGCTCCCGGCTGACCGCTTTGCCCAGCCGCAACGACTCCTCCAGCGAAGACCCCGGGGCGAGGATCATGTGCACGAGAAAATGACCTTCTTCAAAACTGGGCAGAAAACTGCTCTTTAAAAAAGGGACCGCGGCCAGTGCGCCGGCCAGAAGAAGCAGGACCGCAAGAGTCACCAGTCGAGGGTGGCCCTCGACCCGGCCAAGGAGCCGCACATACACCCTTTTCAACCCTCGCGTAACAGGAGGGTCCTGCGGAGGCAGATCGCCATGCGTCA
>JBMFWU010000153.1:0-12973 GCA_049964955.1 Syntrophobacteraceae bacterium | reverse complement strand
CGGTCGGAGGGGGCTCTTCCATGGTGTATTTGTTTATACCCACGTAGACCCTTTCTTTGGACTCGATCTCTTTCTGGAAACGGTAGGCGCTGTTCTGTATCTCTTTTTGGATGTAGCCCTGCTCGATGGCCGAAAGGGTTCCGCCCATAGCATCGATTTTCTTGATGTACTCGTCGACTTCGGCTTCGATCCTGTCGGTCATGCTCTCGACGAAGTAAGAGCCGGCCAGGGGGTCGATCGTGTCGGTAGCACCCGATTCTTCAGCCACGATCTGCTGGGTCCGAAGGGCTACGGTCACGGCCTGCTGAGTCGGAAGGCAGAGCGCTTCATCAAAGGAGTTGGTGTGAAGCGACTGCGCGCCGCCAAGTGCTGTCGCATAGGTCTGGAGTGCTACCCGAACGATGTTGTTTAACGGCTGCTGGGCGGTGAGAGTTACGCCTCCGGTCTGCACGTGGAAGCGCAGCATCATGGAGCGCGGGTCCTTGGCATGGAAGCGGTCGCGCATCACCTTGGCCCAGTACCTGCGGCCCGCGCGGAATTTTGCGACCTCTTCCAAAACATTTGTGAAGGCGTTGAAGAAAAAGCTGAGCCGCGGCGCAAAGCTATCCACATCCATCCCGCGCTCGATGCACGCTTGCGTATAAGCTATCCCGTCGGCTATGGTGAAGGCCATCTCCTGGGCCGCCGTAGACCCGGCCTCGCGGATGTGATAGCCGCTTATGCTGATCGAGTTCCATTTCGGAACGAATTTCTGGCAGAATTCTATGAGATCAACCGTTAGCCGCATCGTGTGCCGGGGCGGGTAGATGTACTGCCCGCGGCAGATGATTTCTTTTAGTACGTCGTTTTGGACCGTACCTCCGACTTTTTCCCACGGAACCCCCTGCTCCCGCGCAATCGCCAGATACATGGCAAGAAGAACGCTTGCCGGGGCGTTCATGGTCATCGACGTAGTGACCTTATCCAGGGGAATCCGGTCGAAGAGAACACGCATGTCGTCGATGTGATCGATCGCCACCCCGACTTTTCCGACCTCGCCCATGGAAAGCGGATGGTCGGAGTCGTAGCCCGCCTGGGTCGGCAGGTGAA
The DNA here is from genome assembly GCA_049964955.1 of Syntrophobacteraceae bacterium. Taxonomy (GTDB): domain Bacteria; phylum Desulfobacterota; class Syntrophobacteria; order Syntrophobacterales; family Syntrophobacteraceae; genus SbD1. Next base: position 11,884 of record JBMFWU010000153.1, on the reverse strand, counting down.
AAGCGACACTTAGCCCCGTCTGCCCCTGCTCCAGCAGGTAGCGGTAGCGTTCGTTCGTGCTCTTCGCATCGCCAAACCCCGCGTACTGGCGCATCGTCCAGTAGCGGCCCCGGTACATCGTCGGCTGCACCCCGCGTGTAAAGGGAAAGCTCCCGGGGTAGCCCAGGTCTCGGTCGTAATTCACGCCCTCGACATCCACGGGCGTGTAGAGCCGTTCTACGGGAGTGCCCGAAATCGTCGTGAAAACGGGCTTGGCTTCGGGCGACTTCGAAAGGGACTTCGCAAGAGGCCCCCCTTCCCATTTTTCCTTATCGGCCTGAATCTTTTTTAGCACCTTTTCATCGAACATGTCTTTAGCCCCTCATTTCGCAACGATGCAAGAGATCGTTATATTGGTCATCGACTATCGCCTGAATCCTTGCCACCTCGGCTTCGTTCAGGTGTCGGAATCTCCGCTGGGGTTTGAAGTAGTCGGCAACGGTTTTGGGCCTGGCAAGTTTTTTCGACAAAATATATTCGCCGTCGATCACCTCGTAGAGCGGAAAGACCTTCGACTGAACCGCAAGCCTTGCCACCTCGAGGCCTTCGTCGACCCCGCAGCGCCACCCGGTGGGGCATGGCGAATAGATATGGATGTAGGCCGGCCCGGGAATAAGCGAGGCCTTCTTCACCTTGTTCATGAGATCGACCGGATAGGCCGGTGTGGCCGTCGCCACGTACGGTATGCCGTGAGCCACAGCGATTGCCGCCATGTCCTTTTTCCAGGTCGCCTGTCCGGAGCTCTTTTTCCCCGCGGGAGACGTCGTGGTCGAAGCCCCGAAAGGCGTCGAAGACGAGCGCTGAATCCCCGTGTTCATGTAGGCTTCGTTATCCAGGCAGAGGTAGATGAAATTGTGGCCGCGCTCTAGCGCGCCCGAAAGCGCCTGGAGGCCGATATCCGCCGTTGCCCCGTCACCGCCGTAGGCAAGAAAGGTGACGTCCGGCTGGTCGATGATCTTTTTGCGGTTCATCGCCCTGTAGGCCGCCTCGACCCCGCTCACAACGGCCGCGGCATTTTCGAACGCCACGTGAATCCACGGCACGCGCCACGCGGTCTGCGGATAGGGAGAGGTGATGATCTCCATGCAGCCCGTGGCGCTGCACACCACCACGTTCGGGCCGATCGCCTTCATCGCCTGGCGCAGCGCCAGCACCTCTCCGCAGCCCTGGCACGCCCGGTGGCCCGGCGAGAGCGGTTCCACCTCGGTCATGTTCTTCAGGCTGAATCCCTTGAAATTCTTCAACGCCTCGGTTGCGATTCCCATTTATTCCCTCACATTGATGAATTCATATGGCGGAAGGTCGCCGTTTCCTCCGACCCTTTCGACCATTTCCTCGAAGTTTTGCTGCGTAACGTCGCGACCGCCGATGCCGACCAGGAAATTGCCGGCTCTCGGAGAAAGCCCCCTGTCGAAAAGGGCCGATTTGACCTCGAGGGCCACCGGCCCCGAGATTTCCCCACCGGCAAAAACAGTTGCCCGATCGAGAAGCACGAGGTTTTTCGCATGCCCGATTGCAGCCGCAAGCTCGGCGGCGGGAAAGGGCCTGAAGAGCCGAATGGTCGCCATGCCCACCTTTACGCCTTTTTTACGCATCGCATCGATGGCCGTCGCGGCGGTCTGGGAGATGCACCCCATGGCGACGATAACGGTTTCGGCGTCCTCGATTTTGTAGGTCTCAACGAGTTTATAGCGCCGCCCGAACTGCTTTGCGAACTCGTCGAAGACTTCGGTAATGACACTCTTTGAGGCCTTGAGCGCCTCATCGTGCGCCTTGCGCGCCTCCGTGTAGATATCGGGCATGCCCACCGGACCGATCGAGATCGGGTTTGCGGGGTCGAGGCGCTGCAGCGGTTTGAAAGGCGGAAGGAAGCTCTTTACTTCTTCTGCTTCGGGCATCATCAACGGCTCGATCACATGGCTCATGATGAAGCCGTCGAGGTTCACCTGGACCGGCAGAGAAACGCGCCTGTCTTCTGCAATCTTGAAGGCCATAATGGATAAATCCACGGCCTCCTGGCCGTTTTCCGAAATGAGCTGGATCCAGCCCGCATCCCGTGCGTACATGAGATCCGCATGGTCGTTCCAGATGCTGATAGGTGCGCTCAGCGCCCGGTTTGCCACCGCCATTACGATCGGGAGCCTGAGGGTCGAGGCGATAAAGCATATCTCCGACATGAGGGCGTAGCCCTGGGAGCTCGTTGAGGTGAAAGTGCGCGCCCCGGCGGCCGATGAGCCCACGCAGGCGCTCATCGCACTGTGTTCGGACTCCACCGGAATGAACTCCGAATCCAGGTGGCCGTCTGCGACCAGTTCCGAGAGGTGCTCGACTATATGGGTCTGGGGGGTGATCGGGTAGGCCGCGATTACGTCCACATCGCACAACCCGATCGCCTCCGCAACCGCCAGCGAGACCTCGATACCAATTCGTTTGGACATCTCAGTCGACCTCCTCAGTCATCTTTATCGCCCCGACAGGGCATTCCCTGGCGCAGATCCCGCACCCCTTGCACCAGTAATAGTTTTGCGGGTAATAGCCTTCTTCGTCCTTTTCGTACACCATGTCCGGGCACATGATGTAGCACTGCCCGCACTTGATGCATTTGTCGCGGTCGGTTTCAGGACGCATCGAGCGCCAGTCGCCGGTTTTCAGCTCCGCGGCGTTTCCCGGCTCGGTAATGGAGAGCCCCGGGGTCAGTTCCTTCCAGCTCTTGATTCCAGTTTCCTTGGCCACGGCTATACCTCCACCACCCGGGTCTCCTCGAAGGCCCGCGAACATGCGTTGAGATTCTTTTCGGCGATCGGTCCGAAGCGGTGCTTGATCGGCCCCTGCAAAAAGTTCATCCCGATGATCCCGGTCGCCTTCACCAAAGCGCCCAGCATGGTGGTGTTGGCGATCGGAACGCGCATGGTCTCGATGGCTATCTTCGTGCCGTCAACGGTTGCAAGCCTTGCCTTGATGTCCGACTCGCTGCGGATCTGGTCCGCATCTTTGGGGGTGTTCAGGATCACGATCCCGCCGTTTTTAAGACCCGCCTCGACGTTTACGATCTTTAACAGCGTCGGGTCCAGGACGATCACAATGTCGGGCTCGTACACCTTCTCCCTGGTTACGATCGGCTCATCGCTCACCCGAACGAAAGCCATGACCGGGGCGCCGCGCCTCTCCGGACCAAAGCTCGGAAATGCCTGCGCATATTTTCCTTCCTCGATCGCGGCAAGCGCCGTAAGCTCGGCCGAGGTAACCGCCCCCTGGCCGCCGCGTCCATGAAATCGAATTTCGACCATAGTCCAACCCTCTCTCTTGTTTTCTGCGGAAATCACCCGATCACAGCCAGGATATCGCCCTTTTGGACACTGTCTCCGCCCTTGCATCGGATCTCTTTGACCGTGCCCGACACATCGCAGGCAATGGAGTTTTCCATCTTCATCGCTTCGAGCACCAGGACCACATCTCCCTTATTTACCGATGCACCCACTTCCACCTCGTAGCGAATGATCATCCCGGGCATCGGCGCCAAAACGACCGCCGCACCTGCGGGGGCCGGGGCCGGCGCCTGTTTTGGCGCTGCGGGCGCAGCCGCTTGCGGTGGTGCGGCCGGCGCAGACGCCGTCACTCTGGGCAAGGCTATCCCGGCGGGCGGTGCCACCGCCCCGCCCGCGCCGTTCGTGGCCTCGACGTCCACCTCGAAAAACTCCCCGTTCAAATACACGTTGAAAGTCCGTGCGGAAGGCCCCTTTACCGGCGTCTCCTTTTTCGGCTTCTCCACGAGAAGACCGGCCTTCGCCTTCTTTACGAGTTCGTCTTCCGCCTTCACCTGTTCGATGGTTTTGGGCTTCACTTCCGCGGGCATCTCTTCCTTGCCGTACTTCCACTGCAGGAATCGTTTTCCGGTGGTCGGATAGATGGCATAGGTAATCGTATCGTCGATGTCTTTGGCCAACCCGTTGATTTCGCTTGCCGCCTTTTCGAGTTCGGGCTCCAGCACGTCCGCAGGTCTCGTCGTAATGGGCGTTTCCCCTCGCGGATAGTCCTTCAGAGCTTTTTTCTGGACCTCCGGATCGATGGGAATCGCGGTTTTGCCGTATAACCCGTAGCACAGGTCCTTTACCTGGGCCGTGCACATCTTGTAGCGCTCCTGATCGGTATCGAAGAGCACGTTATTGACCGTCTGGATTCCCACGATCTGACTCGTCGGGGTCACCAGGGGCACCTGGCCCAGTTCGCGCCGAACGATGGGAAGCTGCCGGAAAACCTCGTCGAGTTTATCGAGAGCGTCCATATCCCTCAACTGATTGACGAGGTTTGAAAGCATACCGCCCGGTGTCTGGTGCAAAAGCACGTTGATGTCTATGATCGACATCCGCTGGTCGAGCAGGTGCTTGTACTTGGGGGAAATGGCTTCCATGTGCTCGCTGCACTTGGCAAGCAGTTTGATATCCATTCCGGTGTCGCGGTTCGTTCCCTGCAATGTCACGACCAGAGGCTCTACGGCTGGGTGCGAAGTCCTGTAGGCCCAGGGCGAAAGGCATGTATCGACAATATCGACATTGGCCTCGATGGCTTTGAGCAGGGACATGTCCGCCATGCCGGAAGTAAAATGGCTGTGGAGATGAATGGGAACCTTGATAGTTTCTTTGAGGGCCTTTACGAGAAGATAGGCGTCGTAGGGAGCGATAAGCCCCGCCATGTCCTTTACGCAAACTGTATCGGCGCCCATGTTTTCAAGGTCTTTCGCCTTCGCCAGGTAATATTCCAGGTTATAGACCGGGCCGCCCATGCGCGATTCGGTGAGCGAATAGCAGATCGTTCCCTGGAAATGCTTCTTGTTCTTCTTTATTACCTTTACGACGGTTTCGAAGTTTCGGTAGTCGTTCAGCGCATCGAATACCCGAAAGATGTCCATTCCGTTCTCGCATGCCCTCTCGACGAAAGCCTCGGCGAGATCGTCGGCGTAGTTGCGATAGCCCACGAGGTTCTGGCCTCTCAGCAGCATGGAGAAAGGGGTCTTTTTGATGTATTTTTTGAGGGTCCGGATCCGCTCCCAGGGGTCTTCGCCCAAAAACCGGTGCATGGTGTCGAAGGTCGCCCCGCCCCATACCTCCATGGAGTAAAATCCGACCTTATCCATTTCCTCGGCAATCGGGATGAAGTCCTCGGTTCTGCCCCGGGTCGCAAACAATGACTGATGACCGTCGCGAAAGGTCAAGTCCTGGATTTTTAGAGGATTGGTTACCTCGACAGATTCATCGTTTTGCCGGGAGACAAGCATGCCGTGTTTTTCCTGCGCCATACCACATTTCCTTCTCAAAATGAAACCGCGTTAGCATCCGGAAGGCGCCGCCCATGAGAGGCGCCTTCCGGATAAGAGGCGAGTCAAGTATCCATCCGGAAACCCGGGAACCGTCGGGGAAGTAGAACCCAAGTCCCCCTTTGAAAAAGGGGGATTCAGGGGGGGATTTAAATCCCCCCCGGCCCCCCTTTTTCAAAGGGGGGAGAGGGTCCTGTCCGCTCACGACGTCAGGATTCCGGACGGAGACGAGTCTAGCGAGCCGCCAGAACCATGTCTTTTACGCCAGCCTGTTCCTCCAGCAATTCCTTCAGGGTGTTATCCATCTTTTCCCGCGAGAAAGGATCGATTTCGAGCCCCTTCACTCTTTCGTACTTGCCCGGTTCGCAGGTCACCGGAACACCGTACATGACTTCTTCGGGAATTCCGTAGGAGCCGTCGGAGGGAAGACCCATGGTCACCCATCTGCCGTTTGTGCCAAGCGCCCAGTCGTGCATGTGCATGATGGCGGCGTTTGCCGCAGAGGCCGCCGAAGAAAGGCCGCGGGCTTCGATGATGACCGCCCCGCGCTTGCCCACCTTGGGGATGTATTCATTTTTGTACCACCCCTCGTCGACCAGGTCCTTCGCAGGCTTTCCGTCCACCGTGGCGAAACGGATGTCGGGATACATGGTGGGCGAGTGATTTCCCCAGACGGTGATCTTTTCGATCGACTCGACGGGTTTCCCCACTTGGTTTGCAAGCATCGATTTGGCCCGGTTGTAATCGAGGCGCAGCATGCAGGTGAAATTAGCCTTCGGAAGATCGGGCGCCGATTTCATGGCGATCCAGCCGTTGGTGTTGGCCGGGTTTCCCACTACGAGCACCCGGATGTCGCGGGAAGCGACTTCATTCATCGCCTTGCCCTGCTCGATGAAGATTTTGGCATTTTCCATCAGCAGGTCTTTTCGTTCCATACCGGGTCCGCGAGGCCTTGCTCCTACGAGGAGGGCGTAATCCGTGTCTTTAAAGGCAACCTTCGGGTCTCCGGTTCCCACCATTCCGGCGAGCAGCGGAAATGCACAGTCGTCGAGTTCCATCATGACGCCCTTTAGCGCCTGCTGAACCTTTTCGATCGGCAGTTCCAGCATCTGCAGGATTACCGGCTGGTCTTTGCCGAGCATCTCCCCGGAGGCGATGCGAAACAACAAGGCGTAGCCTATCTGGCCGGCGGCTCCGGTGACCGTTACGCGAACAGGACTTTTGGGCATATCATGGCTCCTTTGAAGTGTTGGGTTTCTTATTCCGGTCTGTGCACTATACAGAAAAAGGTAAAAACGCAATATTAATGGCTAGCTGATTTTATCGTAAGACTTTTCTTTAATCGGTTGTAATCCATTTTCCTACAAGCGGCGGGGAAAAGCGGTTTTTTCTCAACCTGCCGACGCAAAGACGTTGATTCGGCGAAAGGTTTCGAAGCACGTCCCATTCTCCTGCTTTGTTTCCTCGAGCATTCTGCTCACAACGAAGTTTCGAAAGGACACCTTCGCCCGCTCCGGCAGATTCGCCAGAAAAGGGACAAGGCTTGGCTGGTCAATCCATGCGATCATCGCGGTCTCGTCGGGAAAGAACCTGTCGGCGTTCTCGCCCCAGACTCGCACGGTGCTGAACCCGCTCGACTCGGCGAGGAGTCGATACTCATCAGGATTGGGCATGTACCAGGGCCACTCAAAATCGGCAAAGAGCTGTCGGTGCTCCTCGCGTGACATCGCCGCCTCGATTGCGGCAAAAAGGCGCGAGCAGTTGCCTTCTCCAGCGAAGTTAAAGCGGAGCCGACCACCGGCGCGAAGCGCGCGACGGACGTTTTGAAGCAGCCGGCGATGGTCCTTCACCCAGTGGAGCGCAGCGTTTGAGAAAACCACATCGAATTCATCCTCCATGTCCAGGTCATTGATGTCCAGCCTACGGAAGCGCAGGTTGCACCCTGCCTTGGGCAACGCCGCCTCAATCATACCCCGTGATGCATCGATCCCGAGGACTTCCCCTTTCGGGAGGAGTGCTGCAAGCCGAGAAGTGAGAGTCCCGTCGCCACATCCAAGATCAAGAACGCGTTCGTTCCCTTTGAGATCGAGTTCGGCGATGAGTCTTGCGCCCCATTCCTTCTGATGGGCCGACGCCTTCTCGTATTTCCGGCCGTCGAATTCGTGTGTCATACCGTTCGTCCTGCCCTGTAGACCGCTCTGAATCGGCGAACCGGCGGCGTTTCACCATCGGTATAATCCTCGAAAGAAATCTCCTTTAGCCCCTGAGCCTCGAAAAGCGACAACTCGTCCCTCGTCAAAGGCCAGGGCATCCGTCCTTCCTCCTCGCCCGGTTCTCTACCCCGCGCGATGACCAGCAGCATCCCACCGGCAGCTACGAAGGAAGCGATGCAACGCGCGGCATCGGGCCGTAGATCTGGAGGAAGCACCTGGAGCGTATACGATTCCACCACCAGATCGAATCGGCCTCTCCACTCCTCCGGTGCGGAGAAGAGATCCGCTTCGATATAGGATACCGACGACTTCGGAAAACGTCTCCTGCTCCAGGCAATCGCCGACCCGGAGATGTCGAAGGCGGTGGTCTCAAAACCCCGGTGCGCCAGTTCCTCCGCATCATCTCCAAGGCCGCTTCCGATTTTGAGCGCCCGGCCCGAGCCGGCCACCGCATGTCGATTCAGCCAGTCGATGAGATTGGGATTCGGTGTGAGATCCGCCCAGGGGATGATGGAGGCATTCCCACCGGCCAGCGAATAGAGTTCCTCGAACCATCCCAGCGGATCGCCCGATTCCAGGTGTTTGCGAGCAATCTGCCTGGCGGTTGCTCTTTGTGCGTCACTCATTATGGGTCCTTCCTCCCCGGCGCCGTTCGAGACACCTGGTTAGCAAACAGCAAACAACCCAGTTGAAGCATTTTCCTGATAGAAGAGCCTCTTGCAAAACGTTGCGAAGACCGGGGCGCCAGGCCAGATTCCCCCCTTTTGCAAAGGGGGGCAAGGGGGGATTTTAACTCTCTGCACCAGTCTAAGTGTTCGAAATCCCCCTCGGTCCCCCTTTAAAAAGGGGGAAGAAAAATCAGCCGCTCGTGCCGGCCATCCGTAGTTTTGCAGGAGGCTCAGAAGTATTTGAAAACGTTGACCGCTGTCGGATGCATTTGTCTCACCAGTGGTGACATTTATGCGCCATCGCACGACTGCGGAATTACTCCGGACGGTGGGCAGGATAGCCGCAGAGCATTCCCTCCACGCTTATATCCTCGTCTATATCGGGCCAATGGACGCCCTGCCCATGGCCTATAATCTCAAAATTGTTGCGCTGCTCGGGAGTTGCGTCTGAGAGGCGCCATGACCATACCAGAGGCACACTGATCGTTCGACCGTCAACGAGATTCGCAATAATCTCATCTTCGGTGACACAAACGGCCAGTAGTCTGGGCTCAGAAATGTTAGCCGCAATGTTCATCCCGTGCCTCCAATTCTTTTTCCCATTGCCCACCATCTTTACAAACGCGGTTGCTCCTGTGGCCGCTGCACACGCCTGACCTGAATCTTGTCCTCTCGCCGCCTCACTTGGGCAAGGTCATAATCGAGCTGCATCTTAAGCCAGGTTTCCGGGCTGCTGCCGAAGGCTTTAGAAAGCCTGATCGCCATTTCCGGCGAAATCCCGCTTTTGCCGTTCACAAGGTTATTGAGTGTCTGGCGTGTTACGCCAAGTGCCTTAGCACCTTCGGTTACAGTCAAACCTAGAGGCTCAAGGCAATCGTAGCGAACTGTCTCGCCCGGATGCGGGGGGTTTTTCATCGTCAACATGTCTTTGTCCGCCGCTTAGGCTATCTTGGACGTGAAGCGTTCAACGTTGATACAGGCCGCGCGTTTGCGTAGATGCGCAAGGTCATAGTTCATCTGCATTCTAAGCCACGTATCAGCCGTACTACCAAAAGCCTTTTCAAAGCGGATCGCCATTTCAGGCGTTACGGCACTGCGCCCGGCAATCACGTTATGAAGCTGCTGGCGGGTGATACCAAGGCCCTTAGCAGCCTCGGCAACGCTCAGACCAAGATCGTCAAGGCACTCCTTGACGAGAAGGCCGGGATGCACAGGGTTTTTCATCTCCATGATTTTGCCTCCCTCAGTGATAATCGACAAAATCCACGTCAAGAACGTTTCCACCTTAAAACCGGAAAATGATCCGCCAATTCGCGCGGACAGTGACGGCGTAAATGCCTTTTAAATCCCCTTTGAGACGATGCAAGCGAAAGGCCGGTATGTCCCATCCCTTCCGTTTCCTCCGACGCGTGCAGGGAGGAAAAAATAACCCCGATCCGCGCCGCCATATCCGGCGGCAATGCGTTGCCGTCATCAGCCTCAAACAGCCGTCGCAATCCTTTATGTCGAAAGATTTTTATCATCACTTAATAAGGAATCAATGAGATCAGGTTAATATTGACAAAAGGTGTGATTTTGTCCAGTTATTGACAGCGATTACGATGCAAGCAGGGCAGCATCCTCCGCAGGCCTCCGCTGATAAAAATGCCCAATTTTTCTTCGCATGAGATCTCGCGTCTCTGCTGAAAGCTGCAATACTTTAGCTTCCCCCGGCGCATATACGCGGTTTATGCGCTCACAACTAATTTTGATTGAATCTCGAAAGTCAACAACATAACACCGTGTTTTAAACTGTGCTTCCTTCCTATGGATAGGATACTCATCGAAAAGATCATGTGGTGCATATACGAATTTATCCAAAAAAACATATATTTCACCTTGCTCCACCATATTTGCTTTTCTCTCCGAATCCATTTTATCCCATTGTTGAGGCGGCACGCTTTTTTCCGCTGCAATCGGTATATTTATTCTTGTTGGATCGTCGGCTAAATATGGATTGGCAAATATTTTATTTTCAAGTCGTTTGAGTGGTGCAATCGCTAATACTTTATCTTCTATTGAACAACACGGTGAAAGCACAACCGCATTAGTAGGCGCTAATACAGATATATTGAATGGTGATTCATTTGATGGAGCGTCAATAACAGAATAACAGATTGGGAATCCCCTTATTATATCACCAAACCGTAGTGTCTTATCCATTTGAAGCGCATCAAGGTAGAACATTTCTTATTCTTCCTCGTCATAGTACTGTTCAACGTCATAAACTTCCGTCATCTTTTTTATTGTGTCTATGAAGGATTTACTGACCTTCACAGAGATTATGTCTAAAAATTGTCCTGACGTCGTAAGCTTTATTTGAATTTCATAACGATCAAAATTTATCGTTCGTACGACACTTTGCTCTACCGGCAATTCCCCTGTGACTGGTGGCAACGTTGTTGTCGTCGTCGTCGTTTTGGTCGCGAGGGCTGTGTATGGAATGCCTATCTTAATGGCCATCCTCACCATCTCCTCTCATATATTTAAAAACCGGGTCCTTTATTGTGGCAAAATATGCTTCTTCGATGATATCGTGTAATTTATCAGTAACAGCAAGGCATTCCTTCGCAGGAACATCGTTCGCTGACCCATCAAAATCAAGTGTAAGAGACTTAGAATCTATCTGAGCATTATACGTTTCTACATATCGCAAAAAATATTCGTTATGTTTTACAAATGCAACATATTGTTGCTCTACTGACTTCTCAATTGGAAAGCGTCCTATTGGTAGACACGAGTTAAAATGTTCACAAAATGACGCTGTTGTATTATCGCTGAACGGACATTCATCAATATAGCGCAATCCAATTCTGTTGAGTATTGGTAAATTGGTTAGATGGAAGAAAGGTGTAAGTACATGGGAAATAAAATCACGAAATCTATTTTCTGATTGTTGCTTGTTGTATGTTTTATGTGATGTTGAACTAATGGTAAGCGAATTACTGGCTACATTCAAAGTGTAACCAAGTTGCGGATTTCTGAACTGCCAAAGTTTGTTTCCTTGTTCTTGTGGGATCTTCGGGAGGTCTTCAATTTTATCCGGATTAAGGGCAAGCAGAAGCCCCCTCTGAAAAATCAGTGACGACTCTGGAAATTTATCCATAATTTTCATTTGAAGATCGCCGATCTTGCTTTCGATAAAAAAAGATTGGGAAATTGAATTTGGAAGTGGACTTGCTTCACAGTTGGGTAGGGGAAAACCTCGGTTATTGGCATGTTCTCTCCTATGAGTTAAGATGGTCTACAATGCAAAGCGGCTCAGTTGAGCCATAAATTTTTGATGAATTCACCCGACCTGCAAGATCATTTTTCGAATAAAAAACTAGACAAAAAGCCGGGGTCTGTCCAGTTATTTAACCGCAATGAGAAGAAGGCGTTGTGCCTTGTTCACCTCCTGTCGGATTGCGAAGGGGCGCAAGCCTGCGCCCCGGGAAACCAAAGGGCAGAGTAGAGAGCGGGCGTTGAGCCTACCCTCTCGTAAAATACCCGGCTGCAGAAACCGGCAAAATGATTATTCCCATTCTATTCTTATACCGGTTCCAGTTGAAGAATTTTTCTTTTGTCGGGTAGACGGGGGAATTACTCCCCCGCCCCCCAAAGATCCGGACATG
>JBMFWU010000152.1:7161-13114 GCA_049964955.1 Syntrophobacteraceae bacterium | reverse complement strand
TTCCAAAGGCATTATCTCATTATGCAACATATCGTAGTTCGCCACATAAGAGCGGTTATGTGTCGCGACACATAACCGTTCTGCGGAGCGATTTTTGTTTTTGTCAATAAATCCAGGCAGGCTCTGCGACTGCTCATATACGATTTATGTTAAGTTGCTATAAATGTGGAGCTGCCTGCCTGAATGTCCCTCGAATATGGCTCTCTTGCGCGAACAGCTCCACATTTTGTTTGTCGTCAAAGGGATTCCAGCCATTCAAGGATGGTATCATCGTGACGCCAAGTTGGAGCGCAATCTCCTTGACTCGCCACCGGTTGAACGCTTTCATCTTCTTGCCATCTTTTGTGATAGAGGTTTCTAAGATCGGCAAGTGAATGAATCTTTTTGTCGAGCAGGGTCGTAACGAAGACGGCTTTCCTCCCGTCCGGAAGTTTGATCTTGGCGATCCGCAAACATATGGGACCGGGAATGGGCTTGCCCTGTTTCCTGAGTTCCTTGATAAGCGACACCGGAGGTTTGATCTATCGTTGTGTCCCCGCCGCCATCGAAGGCAACGGCACTTCGGCCTGGCGACCCGTCAGCGGCGACACGCCGCCTAGGGCGCGAGTCGCGGGGCGATTTCGCGGCTCAGGGCGTCGACGGCGCGGCTTTCGGCCGAGGCGATTCCTTTATAGCCGGCGGCGGGGTCGACCGGTTCGACTATCCTGGAGCGCCTCATGAGGAGCAGTTTCTTGCCGTTCTTTCCCCAAAGACTCCAGCTTGCGTCGAGAACGACTTTTTCGCCCGCAATCTTTTCGAGATGAACGATGGTGAGTCTTACCTGGTAGCGAACGGGCACGGAAGAGGGCCAGGGGAAGACGCACACGTGGGCATCGCCAAGCCGGGCCGAGAGGTCGTCGGCAAGGACCCGGGCGAGGTTTTTATCGAGAGGCTCGGCCCACCGGTCAAACTCGGCATAGCGGAGACTATCGGGCGAGGGGCGGGTAGCCATCTGCGGCCGGTCCAGGTAGGCCGGGATCTCGACGGGGCCTACGGCTACGACCATGCACTGCCCGAGGGCTTTCGCCTGCGGGGGCGGGCCCTGCATCGAACGCAAAAGGTAATAGTTTACGGCCTGCGACCGGGCGCAGCCCGCAAGCGCCGCAAGCGCAAAAGCTACCGCAACGAACCTGTAAACCCGAATTTTAGACATGTGCACCTTGTCCCTTCGCGGCTTCGCGTGGAAACCACCCCGCGTTATTTTCCTTTTCCCCGCAATATCGCCTCCGGGTGGTTGTCGAGATAATCGGTCAAAACCCGGAACGAACGAGCGGCGGAGGCCAATTCGTTGAGGGTCGCCAGAAGCTGGAGACGCACGGGCGAGTTGTCCGAGCTGAATCCGTCTATGGCGTGATTGGCACCTCGAAGCGTCACGCCGGCGGATGTGAGCGTCTCGTTCAACCGGGCCACAATCTTGGGCAGATCGGCATTGAGTTGCCCGGTGAGCTTCGCGGCATTGGCGAACATCTTTTTGGACTCCACCAGGTTGCCTTTTGTACTGTTTGCCAGGGGTTTGATTTGGCGATTCAAATTCACGAGCAACACCTGCGCGGCCTTGACGGCATGATTGAGCGAATCGAGCGTGCTGTCGAGGTGCGAGGAGGCGATGATTTTTTCCGTTTCGTCGAGTGTTTTTAAAAGCTTGTCCGCAATCTGCGTGAGGGGGATATTCTGGACCGTCTTCGCTATGGCGGAAAAGGGCGACTCGATAGTGGGGATTTGCCTGTATTCGGTCTCTGCGCTCACCATTCGTACGGTTGTGCCCGGGAAGAAATCGAGATGGATGCCGAGTTGGCCGGTTATAAGGCTCACCATGGTCAGCTGGGCCCTGAGACCCCGGTTGATCAGTGTTTGGAGGAAGGGGGGGCCTCCCGTGCCCGATTTCAGGACGTTTTCGAGTTCCTCTCCGGAGCCGGCCAGGGAGACCTTCTTCGGATCGATTTCTATGAAGACCGGAATCAGAAGCGAGAGGTCCTTTCTTTCCATGACGACTTTTATGTTGGTTACCGTACCGATCTTTACGCCTCGAAAATCCACCGGGGCGCCCACGGAAAGCCCGCTGACCGAGTCCGGAAAAAACAGCACGAACTGCATCTGCTTTTTGAACAAACTTCCGGAGCCGAACAACAGAAGCCCTGCCACGACCAGCGCTATCGCACCCACGACAAATCCGCCGATCAGTTTGGTATTGGCCTGTTTACTCATCTGGTGAAGCCTTCTTTAAAAAGTTCGAGTATCCCGACTCTTGGGCGGGCGCTCAGGTATGTGCCCACTTCAGGGCTCGCCCCGGGTCAGAAAACTCCTGATCTTGGGGTCGCGGCTTTCTTCGAGCAACTTTGTGGGGTTTCCGACCGCTATCATGGTCCGGGTTTCCGCATCGAGGAAAACCGAGTTGTCTCCGATGGCGAATATACTCGCCAATTCATGTGTAACGACCACCACGGTCGCCCCGAGGCTGTCGCGAAGGTCGAGGATCAACTCATCGAGGCGACGAGCGCTTATCGGGTCAAGGCCGGCCGAAGGCTCGTCGAAAAAAAGTATGTCCGGGTCGAGCGCCATGGCGCGCGCGATGCCGGCGCGCTTGCGCATCCCTCCGCTTATTTCCGAAGGGTAGAATTCTTCGAACCCCGCAAGCCCCACGAGCGAAAGCTTGAAGGAGACCAGGTCCCGTATTTCGGCGGGTCTCAGCCGGGTATATTCCTGTAAGGGCAGGGCGACATTTTCGGCAAGGGTCATGGAACTCCACAATGCCCCGCTCTGGTAGAGGATCCCGAACCGCTTCATGATGTTTTTGCGCTCGACGGGGCCCGAATCCCAGAAGCTTTCGCCGCTATAGAGGACGCTTCCCGCGGCGGGTTCCTGCAAGCCGACCATGTTTCTCAGAAGCGTGCTCTTGCCGCACCCGCTCCCCCCCATGATAATGAAGATGTCCCCGCAGTTTACGGTGAAGTCGAGATGTCGTTGAATCACGAAGCTTCCATAGGCCATCGTGAGGTCCTGCACCACGATACAACTCTTTTTCGGGGAAATTCGGTCCATTACGGGCGCCTCAGATGCCTATTTGGTTGAAGACCACGGTCAGTATGGCGTCGGAGACGATAATGGCAATGATCGCCGTCACCACCGAGGAAGTCGCCGCCTCACCAACCGCCGAGGCGCTTCTTTTGCACTGCATCCCGCGAAGACAGCCCGAAACGGCGACCATGACGCCGAAAACAGCCGCCTTGATCAGGCCGGGGACAAATTGCATGAGATTCAGGGCCGCTTTGGTCTCCAGAAAATAATGGACGGGAGAAATATCGAGCATGCCGATGCCAACGATCCCGCCCCCCAGGATGCCCATGAGATTCGAATAGAGGCACAGGAGCGGAAGCATCAGCACCAGCGCGAGCATCCGGGGGAGGACGAGAAATTCCATGGGCGAGATGCCGAGCGTTTTCAGCGCGTCGATTTCCTCGTTTACCTCCATGGTCCCGAGTTGGGCGGCGAAGGCCGCACCCGTGCGCCCCGCCATGACGATCGCGGTCATCATCGCTCCCATCTCCCGGGCCATGGCAATTCCCACCAGGTCCGCCACATAGATCTGCGCACCGAAGAGCTTGAGCTGAATGGCCCCCACAAAGGCGAGAATGAGCCCCACCAAAAGGCTTATAAGGGAGACGATCGGCAGGGCCTGCGCGCCGCATTCCTGTATCAACAGCCACAGGTCCGAACTCCGGAACCTCGCCTTTCCCCGCAGCAATCTCCAGAACGAAACGGCCGCCTCCCCGATGAAGGCAAGCATTTCTCCGATTGATTCGTTCACCTCCAGGGTGGCTTCGCCCACACGCGACAAAAACGGCGCCTTGCGCTGCTCCCTTCGCGCGTCTTCTTTTTCCGGAACGGCCGAAGCCAGTTCGAGCAGCCTGGCTACCCCTTCGGGAAGCCCCTGCCGCACGACCTCGATAGACTTTTGCGCACAATAGGAGGTAAGCTTTGACAAAAAAGCCGGAAGACTGCTGTCCCAGGCGCCGAGTTTCCCGGCGTCGAATACAATGCGTGCGGGAACCGGTTCGGCCCCCAGCCGCCCTTCGAATTCGTCCATAAGCGGCAGCCCGTCTGCGATATTCCAATCGCCGCCGATGCGGACCACAACCGTATTCTCAGCTGCCCGGTCGAAACTTATATCCATTAGCACTCTGCCCCCGCAAAACCACCAAAAGCGGATACTTCTATATCCATTGCCTCCCGCACCGCAAGAATAAACTTGCCGCAGCGAGTCGCCATGCCCGCACCACGGAGTTTTCCGGCCCCGCGCCCTTGAAACGGTTCTGCGGCGCAACTATCTTAACCGGGTTTGATTCTCTTGGTAACAAATCTTACAGCCGAATGTAAAAAAAGGAGAATTATGCCGGAACGACCGAATGCGGTAACCATGCGGGGAAACCCGCTCACACTGGTTGGAGACGAGGTTAAAGTCGGCGATAAGGCGCCCGATTTTACACTGCTCGATACCGGCCTTGCGCCGGTGGCTCTTTCTGCCTATGCGGGCAAGGTAGTCGCCATTATTTCCGTGCCCTCCCTGGATACACCGGTCTGCGACCTGGAAACCCGCAGATTCAACCAGGAAGCCGCTCGCCTGGGCGATCGGGTCGCGGTGCTGGCAGTCAGCATGGACCTGCCCTTCGCCCAAAAAAGATGGTGCGGGGCCGCGGGAGTAACCAACGTAACGACTCTTTCCGATCACCGGGAAGCCTCCTTCGGCAAGGCCTACGGTCTTTTGATAAAAGAACTGCGCCTGCTTGCCCGGGCGGTGGTCGTGATCGATCCCGGCGGCAAGGTCCGCTACTTCGAGCTGGTAAAGGAAATAGCCGAAGAGCCCAACTACGATGCTGCGTTGAAGGCGGTAAACGACTGTTTGGCGGGGTAAGACCGAACTTCCAGTATTTCCCCCCTTTGGTAAAGGGGGGGAGGGGGGGATTTGATTCTCCGATCGTCCATAAGCTCCTTAAATCCCCCTCGATCCCCCTTTAGAAAGGGGGAGGCAAACCAGGTCCTCCCGGTTTTCAACGTTCGGAGGAGATGACGAAAAACACCATCTCTAAGGGTGTTACCCTTTCCTTGCCCGAAACAATACCCCTTTGGTTACCGGCGAACTGTTAAATCCGGTTTCGGCGCACAGTTGTGCGTCTGTAAAGCCAGCCTCACGAATCATAGCCAGGAAATCCTTTCCCGGGATGGCCCCTCCCCGTCACCCGGCCCAACTTCGAATCCTGGCCGCATTATCTCCGGGCGGTTCGGCAATAAGCACCTGGTCGGCTATCATAATGCGTCCGCTGGGCTTGAGAACTCTGTATACTTCCCGGAGCGCTCTCCTCTTATCGATCACGAGGTTGAAGGCGCCGTTTGAGATAACCGCATCGAAGTGTGATTGCGGAAACTGCAGGTCTTCGGCGGAACCCTCCCGGAAGCTGACGTTTTCAAGGGAAGTTTTCTTCAGGTTTTCTTTCGCCCGCGCCACCATTGCCGAAGTAAGGTCTATCCCCACCACTTTTCCGTCAGGCCCGGCCATAACGGCTGCAATGATCGTATCCACTCCGGCCCCACAGCCGATATCCAGAACAAACTCACCTTTCCTGACCGGTTCCAGGCTGAATGGATTTCCTACGCCGCAATAGGAGGCCAGGACCTCCTGAGGAAGCGCTTTCAGAATCCCGGGATCATAACCTTGCCCCGCGAGCCCCGCTTCGCCGGTAGGATATCCGAACATTCCCTCGGGGTTTATCGCGGCCTTTCCGTACCTCTCACCGATACTTGATTCAATCTGCCTTCTGTCTTCGCAAGTTAATGCCTTTTCCATCTTCTTCCCCTCCTGAAACGCGGATACTTTCAAAAACAGAGCACCTTGTCGCAGGTTGATACAAGTTCATAAAGG
>JBMFWU010000152.1:5628-7061 GCA_049964955.1 Syntrophobacteraceae bacterium | reverse complement strand
TTTGATCTCTCTACAGTTTTCCCTCACGGCCAAGCTTGGAAAGAAGAAAGGTTGCTCCCCTTTGCGAAAGTCCCAGCTTTCCCGCCAGTTCCTCCGAACTTAAATGACCGTGTTTGCCTACAATAGAGATGATTTCCTCTTCGAGTTCCTCGAACCAGTCTTCGAAAAGCACCAGCAGTTCCGGGTCGGTGATCGCCAGAAGCTGCCGGGACTGAGCGACCTTATCCACCAATCTCTGGCACATTTGAGTCGGGTCGACACCTTCGCCCATGCACTCGGCCAGTCAGAGATGCACCAGACTCGTCACCTTATCGCCTTTCGACTCTCCCATGAGTTCCCAAATGAATTGCGAACGCGCCTCTTCACCCAGAGCGGAAAATAGCGTCTTCAACACTTTTCCTATCTCGGCGAGAGCGATCTCCGGGTCCATGCGACCGACTATTTCGAGTATTTCTTCCATACTGTTCAGATCTGCCTCCGGTTCTGCTAAAAGGTTTTCCTCGCGCTCAACAGCTCTGTTGCCACAGTGCTGAGCGCTCGAACGATATCGAGGATTCTGGGATCCGCCAATTCATAATAAATGAAAGGACCGCTGCGCTCGATCCTGACCAAAAGCGACCGCTTGAGCTCTTTTAAGTGATGGGACACAAGGGGCTGGGAGAGACCGAGTTCCTCAACGATCGAGGAGACGGATTTTTTGCCGTGGCTCACGCAGACCAGGATTCGCAGGCGATTTTCGTCGGAAAGGCTTTTTGCAAGAAAAGCGACCGTCTGGAAGTATTCGTCGGGAAGCACCACCGCATCCTCGCTGTTTTCGCCGGAACCAAGAGTACCGGGCGTCGTCGAATTAACATATCAATATCTATTTATGTGTTATTTTTTCAGAATGTCAATCGCAAAAGTGGCGCCCCCCGGGGGGCAATGTTGTTGAGTTAAGAAATCCCGAACTTTTCATGCAAGGATATTCGCGCAATTGCGGCTTTGAACGACGACCGGGTTGGAACCCGCAGGGCTCCCAGCCATTAGCCGGTGGTTGAGCCCGCAGGGCGATACCACCGGAAGGCTTAGAATCTCAATCGTGATCGGTTAAACGCGGAAGGAGGAGCGCAGCGAGTTGAGCCCGTTGCCTTCCATCCGTGTTCATCCCTGTCCACCCGTGTCACCCGCTTTCTAAAAACTTTTCGACACGGATGAACACAGATGGACACGGACTTTTGTGTTTGGCTTCCTGATCAGCGTTCCCGGGAAACATTCACCGCGGTCGGATGATGTAGGGCCTTTTTGAGGCACTCGGGCGAGAGTTCGACAAGCAACCCTCTTTTCCCTGCGTTTATATATATTTTGGGCAGGCTTAAAATCGATGCCTCTATGTAGACGGGGAGCGGTTTTCGCATGCCGAAAGGGGAAATCCCCCCCACCATATACCCGGTATG
>JBMFWU010000152.1:0-5528 GCA_049964955.1 Syntrophobacteraceae bacterium | reverse complement strand
CTATCCGTAGATCGACATGCTCTTTGTGCTCGTACTGAAGACGTCGCGCGCGACCTCGACGTTTACGCAGGCCGGCTTTTCCGAAGCCCTGGCCCGCTCCAGGGCAGGACGAATTTCCGAGGGCCGGGTGACATGTTCTCCATACCCGCCCATGGCCGAAACGATCCGGTCATAGCGAAGGGGAGTAAGAACGCTTGCCGGCGTGCTCGCTTCGTTGCGGGCCAGTTGCAGGAACCGGACCTGGTTCCAGGCGGCGTTGTTTGCCACAATCCCGACCATGGGCAGGTTGAAGCGAATGAGCGTATCGTAATCGAAGCCCGTAAGCCCGAAGGCCCCGTCGCCGAAAAGCGCCACGACATCTTTTTCCGGAAAAGCCGCCCCGGCGGCAATGGCAAAGGGGGTGCCCACGCCGAGCGTGCCCAGTGGGCCGGGGTCGAGCCACTGGCCCGGTCTTTTCGTTTTGATCACATTGGCCGAAATGGTGACGACGTCCCCGCCATCGGCAATGAAGATGGAATCCTCGCGCAAAAATTCATTTATCTCCCGGGCAAGCCGTAACGGGTGAATCGGGACCTCCTCGGAGGTAAGAAACGGTCTTTCCTTTTCAAAAATCTCCTCCTCCACGGCCCTTAGTTCGCGGCGCCAGGCTTCCCGGTCCGGCCCGCGTTTCACCGCCCGGCACAACTCCTCCAGCGCCGAACCGATATCGGCGTTTATGGCCACATCGACAGATCTATTGCGGCAAAGCTCCGAATAATCGAGATCGAGCTGGATGATCTTCGCCTCTCTCCCGATGCGTTCTCCGTAGCCAAGGCGAAAGTCGAAAGGGGTCCCGGCTACGATCACCACGTCTGCCCGGCGTAGCGCCTGACTGCGGGACCTTGCGAACAAAAACTCCGAATCCGGGGGAAGGGCGCCTCGGGCCGCGCCGTTCAGATAGGTCGGGACCCGTATCCTTTCGCCCAACTCCTTGAGGACATCTACCGCGCGGCAGAACCACACCTGCGTACCGGCGAGGATGGCCGGTCGCTCCGCCTTTTCGAGCAGGGCTGCGGCCCGTTCGATGTCTCCCGGGTCGGGTCGCACCCGGCCCTTTGCGCGGTAAGAAAATGGAATCCGTACCTGCGATTCCTCCACCTGCCCTCCCAGCACATCGGAGGGGATTTCCAGAAATACGGGCCCCGGGCGGCCGCTGTAGGCTTCCCGAAGAGCCATGGCCATGTATTCCGGGATGCGCCCGGTTTCATACACGGTTGCGGAAAATTTCGTTACGGGCTTCAGGATCTCCACGCTGTCAAGTTCCTGGAGCGCCCCTTTACGCAAATTCCCGACCGGCGCCTGGCCTCCTATGAGAAGCATCGGTACCTGGGCACGGAAGGCGTTGGCGACCCCGGTGAGCGCATCGGTCACCCCGGGGCCGGCGGTAACCACCGCGACTCCCGGACAGCCGGTGAGGCGCGTCCAGGCATCGGCCGCGTGCGCAGCCGTCTGCTCATGCCGTACGTCGATGATCCGTATCCCCTCCGCAGCGCACCCGCTGTAGATGTCCATGACATGTCCGCCGCACAGCGTAAAAATCGCACCGATCCCTTCGGCTTTGAGAAATCTTGCCGCAAGCCCGCCGCCGGAAATTGTGGCCATCTGATCGATCCTCTAGGGGGAACCCTCTTCGTTATGGGACAGGCAAAAGACTGAAAGGGCCGAAGGAGAAACAGTCCGTTCCCCTTCGGCCCGGTAGGTTCTCAACGGTTCAGGAACAGCACATGGTCAGCACGGGGATATGGGAACTCCCCTCTATCTTGCTTGTAAACCCGACCGCCTCGGCCACCGCGGCCGGTTCGGTTTCGAGCAAAAACCCCAGGGCCCGTATCTTTTCATTAACGGGCAGGTCCTCATCCACCGCGATCCATTCGCGCCCGTCCTTGTGAAACCGCACTCCCTTCCTCAGATCGAGCCCCCGCGCCTCGACATATTCGATATTGCGGGAGCGCGCAAGGTCGCGCAGTGTATTATAGTCAAGCCTGCTTCTCTTGTTCTCTCTTTTTTCCATCGAAACACCACCTTTTCTTCTCAAATCAGTGTCCATCCGGAACCCCTGGAACGCGTCGGGTGATTCGAACCCAAGTCCCCCTTCGGGAAAGGGGGATTTAGGGGGATTTTGCAAATAAATAAGATACATACTTCTTTTAAATCCCCCCTGCCCCCCTTTGAAAAAGGGGGGATCAGATCTAATCCGCACCTTAGATCGGGTTTCCGGATGCACACTAAATTAATCATTCCATAGAACCAGCGCCAGGCGAGCGGCGAGCCGGCGGCGAGCCGCCGCTGCCGGATTGCCAAGCCGAGGCGCCGCTGCCTTCGGCGGCGGCGGGGCCATCAGGATCATAGCGTTGGCCGCGTGGATAGGCCAGGCGACCCGGCAGGCGGTCCCTCCGCCCGGTGGGGCCTTGGCCTTTAGGCTGTGTCAGGCCGGAAGGCTACTACGTCGTCGATGGAGTGGGCGTCTGCGAGAAGCATTACGAACCGGTCGACCCCGAAAGCGATTCCGGCGCAGGGGCCAAGATTTTCGAGGCTTTTCAGAAACTCCTCCGGCATGGGATAGAGCTTTCCTTCGGTTCGTCTTTTCTCTTCGATGACGGAGAGAAACCGCATTCGTTGCTCCACGGGGTCGGTCAGTTCGCTGAACCCGTTGGCGAGTTCGATCCCTGCCCAGAAAAGCTCGAACCTTTCGGCCACCTCGGGATGGTCGGGTTTTATCCGGGCGAGCGCCGCAAACCTTGCCGGGTAGTCTTCGAAGATGCAGGGGGTGGGAAAACCGAGGTTTTTTTGGACTTTTTCCGTCATATCCACATCGAAGCGGTCCTCATCGGGGTTTGCGCCCGGGTCCCAGCCGGCAAAGCGCAAAAACGCCTCCCGGACCGAAACCCGTTCCCATTGGCCCTCAAAATCCAGGGGCGCTCCCTGGAAAGTGAGGTCCGAACCTTGAGCGACGGCTCTACAGACGAAGCGCGCCAGATTTTGACAGTCCCGCTGCAAGTCCTTATAATCAGCGCCCAGGCGGTACCACTCCAGGATGGCGAACTCGGGGTGATGAAACCTGCCCTGTTCGCCCGCCCGAAAGGAGCGGGTGAGCTGGTATATCTTTTCGTACCCCGCCGCAAGCAACCGCTTCATATGCAGCTCGGGACTGGTGGACAAAAAAAGAGAAGGACCTGCCGGAATCGGGCTGATGTGGAGCTCGGGGGCCGGAGCGGCGGTGAGAAGAGGGGTCTCTACTTCGAGAAACCCTTCACTTTCAAAAAAGGCGCGAATAAGCCTCAGGACGCGGCAACGGAGCTCCAAAAAATGGATCTTGCCACCGAGAAGCTCTTTTTCCTCTCTTTCCATCAGCCTTTTACACGCTCCACATACTGGCCCGTCCTGGTGTCGATTCGAACGATTTCGCCCTCTTCGACGAACAGGGGGACCTGGATGACGTGGCCGGTGGATAGCGTTGCCGGCTTGGTCGCGCCGGAGGCGGTGTCGCCCTTTATCCCAGGGGCCGAGGAGACGATTTGCAGCTCCACGAAATTGGGAACGGTAAGACCTATGGGCCGCCCCTGGAAAAGGAGTACGCTCACCAGGAGATTTTCAGACATAAAGTTGGCGGCATCCCCGACCGACTCGCTCGTCATCTCGATTTGCTCGTAGCTCGCCATGTTCATGAAGTGGAAGCTCGAACCGTCGCTGTACAGATACTGCATTTCCTGTTCTTCGAGGTCTGCGGAGTTGAACTTGTCGCCGGACCGATAGGTGCGATCGAACTGAATGCCTGTGATCATGTTTTTCAGGCGGCAGCGATAGAGCGCCTGGCCTTTTCCGGGTTTGGTGAATTCGAAGTCCGTGATGAGATAGGGTTCGCCGTCTATTTCAAGCTTGACGCCCTTTCGCAGTTCACCGGCGGTGAGAACGGATGCCATGGAGAGGTCCTTTCGTGTGTTGTTTGGTTTAAACTTAACATTCTAATGGTAATTTAACAGAATGGTCAATGCAGTTTTGTGTTATTATTTGAGTTTAAAACCTCAAGGAGGAAGGCTATGAGTGAAATTCTTTCGGTGAAGGCAAGAGAAATACTCGATTCGCGCGGGAATCCCACCATCGAGACCGAGGTCCTGCTGGATAGCGGCTACATGGGAAGCGCGGCCGTGCCTTCGGGGGCATCGACGGGCTCGCGCGAGGCGCTCGAGCTTCGAGACGGCGACCCGGACCGGTTCCTGGGAAAGGGCGTTCTTACGGCCGTACAAAACGTAAACGAGGAGATCGGTCCCAAGCTCATCGGCTACGAGGCGACCGACCAGACGGGCATAGACCGGATGATGATCGAACTCGACGGGACGGAAAACAAGGCGCGCCTCGGGGCAAACGCCATCCTGTCGGTCAGCATGGCGATGGCCAAGGCCGCGGCAGCGGAGAAAGAACTGCCCCTCTACAGGTACCTGGGAGGAGTGTCCGCCTACCTTCTGCCCGTACCCCTTATGAACGTCTTAAACGGCGGGGCGCATGCGGACAATAACCTCGATATCCAGGAATTCATGATCGTGCCTGCGGGAGCGCCCACTTTTCGCGAAGCGCTGCGCATGGGGGCCGAGACCTTCCACAACCTCAAAAAAGTGCTCAAGTCCAAGGGCCTCAATACATCGATCGGGGACGAAGGCGGGTTTGCGCCCAACCTCAAATCCAACGAAGAGGCGATGGAAGTGATCATGCAGGCCATCGAGGCCGCCGGATACCGGCCGGGAGAGGATATCTTCATAGCCCTGGACCCCGCGGCAAGCGAGTTTTTCGATAACGGTTCCTATGTGCTCAAAGCCGAGGCGAAGCCCAAAAAGAGCCCGCAGGAGATGATCGAATTCTACAGCGCCTGGGTCGAGCGCTACCCGCTCATCTCGATCGAAGACGGGCTGGCAGAAGGCGACTGGGATGGGTGGAAGGAAATGACCGATCGGCTGGGAGGCGATATCCAGCTGGTTGGAGACGATATTTTCGTCACCAATACGAGTATCCTCTCCAAGGGCATCGCCGAAGGGATCGCCAACTCGGTTCTGATCAAACTGAACCAGATCGGCACCATAACCGAGACCCTGCAGGCCATAGACATGGCCCACCGGGCGGGGTATACGACGGTGATCTCACACCGCTCCGGAGAGACCGAAGACACCACCATCGCCGATCTCGCCGTAGCCGTTGGTTCGGGGCAGATCAAATCGGGCTCGCTTTCACGCTCCGACAGGCTTGCCAAGTACAACCAGCTCCTTCGCATCGAGGAAGAACTCGACGCCTCCGGCTGCTATGCGGGCCTTTCGGGCTTTAAGCTCGTTCAGGGCTAGAGGCCGCAACGCCTGCGGCAAAACAATTTGCCGCTTGACCGCACGTGTCTTTTCGAGTATTTAGAGGGTTCCAAGGCGGCATACCCAAGTGGCAAGGGAGCGGTCTGCAAAACCGTTATACAGCAGTTCAAATCTGCTTGCCGCCTCCAGAAAATTCCGGGG
>JBMFWU010000151.1:0-13213 GCA_049964955.1 Syntrophobacteraceae bacterium | reverse complement strand
CAAGAGGCCCAAAATGCGACGGGCGATTCTTGCCCGGTCATCTTTGGAGCCGATTTCAACCCCCAGCCTGGATACGCCTATAAACAACTCCGCATCGGGATCGTTTAGAAGCTCGCGCAGGGTCGGCCAAGCCTCGGCGGGCAACCCGACTTTTGCGAGGAGCCTCACCGCGCATCGCCTGCGCACCACGCTCGAAGGGGTTTCCATCACTAGGCCGGGGTGAGGCAAAACGGCCGCTTGCACCAAGGCGCCACGGGCCATGGAGCCCATTTTTACCAAGGCTTCCTCCGCGGCCGGGCGGTAAAAATCGTCTCCCAGGGCTCGTTCGAAAAAAGGGATGGGCTCGGGACGCCCGAACGTGGCCAGAGATTCGATCAAACCGACGAGCATTTTTCTTTCGGAAAGCTTGAGCAAAGAGAGGTAGACAACCTCCTCCCGCCACGCGGAAAGAAACCGGGCGGCCGCGCTTTCCACGGCCTCTTCTCCGAACCGGTCCTGCGGATCGGCAATCTCTTTTTCCCGGAGCAGATATTCGATCAGGGTGTCTTTTCCCCCCAAACGGAAAAGGACCTCCACAGCCCAGAGCCGGGGCTGGAACAGCTTCTTCGGGACGCCCTCCAGAAGAAACCGGCGCAACGGTTCGAGCGCTGCCGAACCGTATCGGGCCAAGTTTTCGGCTGCTTTTTTGCCCGTATCCAGCGAGTCCAGCTCCCGAATGAGATCGTTTATGGACTGGTTGTACGGACACAGATCATTTGACGCCATTTGCGACCCGGTCTTCGCCTCCGTAGTCGGCCGGAAGGCCGATATAGTCTCTTATGGTCGGGATTTTCTCGTAACCGCAAAAAACAAGGGCGTCGATGCGAACTGGCATACCATGGAAAAAACGACCAACCAGGGTATGGAGATATCGTAGAGCACGCCCATCACGAAACTGCCCAGAAACCAGAATACTCCGAATCCCATATTGAAGATTCCGTACGCGGTCGCCCGCCTGTCTCGGGGCGCCATGGATGCAACCGCCGCCCGCATCACCGATTCATGAGCACCCGTTCCCAGCCCCCAAAGCGCCATGCCCAAAAGGCTCAGGCCAAAACCGCCCAGGAAAACGAGGGGTGCGAAAACCGAGGAGACCAAAACCGCAAGGATAATAACCGGGAAACCGATCCGATCGAACAGACGGCCGAGCACGAGCGCGGTAATCGCCTCAACCCCCATGGCCACCGAATAGAAAACCGGGATCCAGTGGCTCGAGACGACCAGGCTTTTCTCGAAATGGTAGCCGATAAGGGCAAAATCGGCATACCCGGCAGCCACCAGAGCCATCGCCGCAAGGTAGATCCAGTATATCTTCGGGAACCCCCCGGTTTCCAGTTCGGGGAGAACGATTTCGAGATCCTCCGGATGCGGGTAGAGAATCATGGCCGAAACGAGCACCGCTACCGCCATGGCGGCAGGTATCAGCAGAAGGGCGAAGCCGGTATTATAGGTTCCCTTGAAGTAGAGCACGGCGGCGATGATCAGAGGCCCTATCATCGCTCCGGTCGAATCCATCGCCTGATGAAGCCCGAATCCCCAGCCTCTTCCCACCTCCGAGGAGGCGTGGGAGAGCATGGCGTCCCGGACCGGGTTTCGAATGCCCTTCCCGATCCGCTCGGCGATCATGAGGCCCGCTGCAATTTCCCACCTGCCGGCAAGAGCAAGAAGCGGTACGGCGCCGAGGTTGATAAGATAGCCGACGATCGTAATGGTCCAGTATCTTCGGGTCCGGTCGGTAGCGAGCCCGGATACCAGACGTATGGCATACCCGGCGAGTTCTCCAAACCCCGCAACGAACCCGACGATCGCCCCGCTCGCCCCCAGGGTCGCCAGAAACTGCCCCGTGATGCTCCGGGCCCCCTCATAGGTCATGTCCGCAAAAAGGCTCACCACTCCGATCAATACGATGAACAGCATGGCGGGCCGAATATTGGCCGTTTTCACTCTAGCGGCAATTCTGTTCATTGCGCGGCCCTCTCGAAGATCGTGTAATACAAATCCCGGCCGTAGCTGGTATCTTCCGGTTCGCCTTCGACGATCCGGAAGGTGCGGACTCCGTCCGTTTCTCTTTCGGCCCGAAGGAAAATCGCGTTTTCCGGTTTTTCGTCGCAAAACCTGCCGGCGAATTCATACAGGTGGGTCACGTAGAAGACCTTGATGCGCTTTTCCAGAAGAGCTCTCGTGATTTGCCCGGCAATCTCCGAGCCTTCCCGTTCGTTCGTTGCGGCAAAGGATTCATTGAACAGCACGAGGGCATCCGGCCTCACATTGTCTGCGATATCGCTCATCCGCCCCAGTTCTTCGTCGAATTTACCGCTTTTCATCGTCTGGTCCTCTTCGCGTTTGTAATGGGTGAAAAGCCCCCGGCAGATATTGGAGGAAAACGTCCCGGCAGGCGCAAACATGCCGCATTGCATCAGCAACTGCGCCAAACCGATGCTTCGCAAAAAAGTCGATTTCCCGCCCCGATTGGCACCGGTAATGATCGCAACGTCTTTCCCGTCTGCGTTCATGTCATTTCCAACGGCCCTTTGCTCCATGGTAAGCGTGAGACACACGTCGTAGAGTCCCATAAAGGAATGGACGCGGGCATCGGCTGGGAAAGGGACAGGAAAGCATACGGGTTCGCCCTTTGCAACCAACCGCTCGTGCAGGTTCACACACGCCACATAGAAGGCGAGTTCGGTTCGAAGCGCATTGAAAAATCCGAGTATATGATCGGCCGACCGTGCGAGAGCATCGGCCACAAGATTTATCCCCCTCGCCCTCAAATCCGCCAGGGCCCGTGCGCCGGCCTCATCGCGATCGCTTATGCAAAACGTGTAGGCGCCCGGCTTCGAAAACATCCGCCGAAACCACCCCCGCCCGGTGCTGTGCGGTTTTCGAAGGGTGTAGCCCGCGCCTTTGTTTCCCGTTCCCAGCCCGGCGCTCACCAGAACCCCGTTTCGAAACTTCAGCTCCTTTAAATGCTCCCCGATCTTTGAGAGATATTCATCGTCGAGCTCACACGCGAGCATGGAAAAAAACCTCGAAAAACCCTCGGACTGAAATTCTTTGGCATGGTCATCGGCGATTTTGCGCAGTTTTTTGAGGCTTCCCGCAAACATGTCCATCAGTTCTCTTGCGCTGTAGAGGATCGAGTCGGGAGATCTGCCCGTAAATCCCCACCAATGCCTTTTTTTGTTCTCAATCGTTTCCACCGCCAGGCCGTAGAGCTCCCTCACCGTCGAAGAATGGTCCAGGCAGTCCCTTAAGACATCCTGACGATACAGGATTTCGGGTTCTTCTTTCAAGCCCGTCAAAACGGCCTTTCCTGCGATTTCGAGCAAAAAGGGGTCGCCCATGGCCATGGCATCCAACAAGGTAGACAATTCCAGGTCCTGGAGGAGCGCCATTGCGTTCGGCGGCGGTTCGCATCCCGGGTCGAAGTCCCGGTCGCGGTGCATGAGAAAAACCTTCATCATTTTATCCTGTCGACCAGACACCCGTAGGTGACACGGTGCTTTTCGGCAATTGACATCGCATAGGCCAGTCCGTCGGCGCGCCTCCTTGCGACCCTGAATGTTCGAAGCGCCGGGTTTTCCCTTACTACCGTGCTGACCATGCTGACTGTTTTCTCGCTAAAAGATGCAAGCTCATCAATGAATGTCACCCAGACACACAGCGCATCCAATGCTATTATCCTGTCCATAATCACTTTACTCAGGAATGTCGCATCGCTCAATGCAGTGGAAGTAAAGATCTCGTTCATGATTACGATGCTTCGCGTGGTCGCTTTTTCCAGGATGGCGTGAATTCTTACCAGGTCGTCTTCGAGTTTGCTCCTGAGGTTCCGGATGTCTTCCTCCTTTTCAAAATGGGTGAAGATCCAGTCGAAGAGATAAAGAGCGGCTTTCCTTCCGGGAACTGGGCACCCGAGAGCGCCAAGGTAATGCAACTGGCCGAACATGCGGGCAAATGTCGTTTTGCCTCCCTGGTTCGGGCCCGATACAACAAACACACGCTCTCTGCCTTTGAGGTAAAAATCGTTGCAGATAACGGGGGCGCCATCCGCAATCAGTTTATTCGCAAGGGCCAAGTCGAAACCCTCATGTACAAAGACTTCCCTGGATTCCGAATGGATTTGCGGGTAGCAGAACCTGAGTCCTTTATTTTCCAACAACCTCACATGCTCCAGGCACGCGAGATAGAACTGAATTTCGCGGTCAAATCGGGTCATCGTTTCGTCCGGAAAACCGCTGTTCCTTGCGCAGTATTCTTCAAGGGTCGAAAAAACGTCCGGGTACCATTTTGCCACGAGATCCAGCACCCCCGCCTCGACATGGTTCATGTCCGGCAGTTCATGGAAATTGGTCCTGTAGTCTTTTACCGCCTCCTGCCTGAATTTATCGAAAGTCTTTTCTACTTCGGAGCTGTAGTCGATTTCGTAATCATATTTTCTTACTCTGACGCACCCCCCCTCTATATGCATGCAATATTTTACCGAAGCAATTTCCGCTTTGAGCTTTTTCGTTTCCGAAAGGAGCGTTGTAAAATCCTCCGAGTTGACGTAGTCCGTCATGTATTCTTTAAA
This sequence comes from Syntrophobacteraceae bacterium, assembly GCA_049964955.1. Lineage (GTDB taxonomy): Bacteria > Desulfobacterota > Syntrophobacteria > Syntrophobacterales > Syntrophobacteraceae > SbD1. The sequence continues at coordinate 8,601 of JBMFWU010000151.1, read as the reverse complement.
AGCTGAAAGGCCTCGCGATTTCAGGTGGGAGTGGGATAAATCCTGTGAAAGGCTGACAACGGCATCGCAGTAGATTTCAACAGCATCCAAAAAATACCTTTGCTTCTGATATTTGTAATAGAGCTTGTCTGCGAACCGGATAAATCCGCGCATCGTTCGCATCTTATCGGAAAATAATTTTATTTGCTCGAATATATTCTTATTTTCCAGGTCATGGAATACTTCGTGTCTATATGCGATGGAATTGATATCTTTCAGGAGAGTGTAGAAGAAAGGTTTTAAATTATACTCCTCCCTGCCTGCCGTTACGGCCTCGATCACACGACCGAGATTGAGGTCGGCAAAAAAACGAGGCTCATCGAAGGTTTCTTCCCTCGCGAACCTTACAGTTCCGCCAAAGAGTATGCTGTTATTCATAATAAAAGCCCCTTCCGGTCTTTTCCGGCAGGAGCTTGGTTTGCTGCTCTTAAGACTCCCCGCCGGAAGGCATCTATCCCGACAGGAGTCATCAGCCTGCTAAAGGCAATCTCTGGCGGACTCCATCACCATGATAAATTTTATATACGCTTTGTCCTGGCTCGTCAACCACTGCGCTGATGTCAGCCTGGTCAAAAGAATGGGTTGCTTGATCGTGGTCGAAGTTGTATTTTAGAATAAGATGTATTGGCGATGGGGTCCGCCGTGCCGCCCGCAAGGGTTGATGACTCCTACCGTAGGGTGACCTTCTGTGGGAGCGCGTGGTGAGACCGGATTGTTCCGAGCTTCTGTGGAAGGTCCGCAGGAGCTTTTTCCATTTTTAAGGGAGGAGAGCAAATGGATGCGAAAATTGCCGATGTTCGTGCGCTCGAAATTCTCGACTCCAGAGGCAATCCCACACTCAGGGTTTATGTTGCTTTGGAGAACGGAACAGTCACAATGGCCTCGGTCCCCTCAGGGGCTTCAACCGGTGAAAATGAGGCGATAGAGTTGCGCGACGGGGATACCAAACGCTATGGAGGGAAAGGGGTCCTGATCGCAGCGGGAAACGTCGAACGCATAATCGCTCCGGCGCTTAAAGGAAAAAACCCCTTAGACCAGGCCGAAATCGATTCTATTCTGATAAAGCTCGACGGGACACCCAACAAGAGCAACCTTGGCGCAAACGCCACCGTCGGCGTCTCCATGGCCGTAGCAAGAGCGGCAGCCATTGCTTCGGTACGCCCCCTTTATGCATCTTTTGGACAAAAAGAGCGCCTGAGAATCCCGGTCCCGATGATGAATGTCATAAACGGGGGCAAGCATGCGGACAACTCCGTCGATTTCCAGGAATTCATGATCATGCCCGGCGGAGCTCCCACCTTCAGGGAAGCATTGAGGTTCGCCGCTGAAACCTTTCATGCGCTCAAAGGGATTCTAAAAAAGAGGGGCTACTCCACCAACGTTGGCGACGAGGGCGGGTTCGCCCCCGACCTCAAGAGCAATGAGGAGGCCTGCGAGGTCATACTGGAAGCGATTGAAGCGGCGGGGTACCGCCCCGGGAAAGACATCTCCATTGCGCTCGATCCGGCCGCCAGTTCCTTCTATGATTCGGGCGTCTACGACCTCAAAAAATCGGGCCAGGGAAAGAAGACAAGCGGCGAGATGACCGAACTCTATAAAAAATGGATCAAAAAATACCCGATAGTCTCAATCGAGGACGGGCTGGCCGAAAACGACTGGGAAGGCTTCAAGGCACACACGGCCGCATTGGGAGACAAAATCCAGGTGGTGGGAGACGACATCTACGTGACCAATACGCGTTTCATCAACCGGGGCATTCAGGAAAAGAGCACCAATGCGGTTTTGATCAAACTAAACCAGATCGGGACCGTTACCGAAACGGTCGAGGCGATCGAGCTATGCAGGAAAACCGGGTGGGGCTACGTTATTTCTCATCGCTCCGGGGAGACCGAGGATGTCTTCCTTGCCGATTTCGCCGTCGCCATGGGCGGAGGCCAGCTCAAGACGGGATCGCTTTGCAGAAGCGAGAGAATCGGCAAGTATAACCGCTTGCTGGAAATCGAGGCCGAACTCGGTCCGGCTTCCGTCTTTGAAAACCCCCTGACGAATCCGACGGGTTGCCGCTGACGGGTGGCCCGCCTGCTTCGCGGGCGGCGGCGGATCGCCGCTGCCCGCGCGGAGAAGTGCGTGGACAAGTACGCGAGTTTCAAAGATTTGTACGATCACGAGGTCGAGGGAATCGACTACAGGATCCGTAGCCGGGCCGGGAGCACGGGGATAGCGCTTTTGTGCATCCACGGCGGCGATATCGAGCCGGGAACGTCTGAAATCGCCGATGGGATAGCCGGGGGCGATCACACGTTCTATGCGCTCGAAGGCATGAAATGTTCCGGGAACAAAACGCTGCACATCACCAGTACGGCTTTTGACGAACCCTGGAGCATCGAGATTATATGCCATTCGGAAATAATCCTGTCTGTCCACGGCTGCTCCGAAATGGAAGAGACAGTTTACCTGGGAGGACTCGACCAAGTTCTTAAGGAGAACATTGCAAAAAAATTGGCCGAAAACGATTTTGAGGCGATCGTCGATTCAAATTCCCGCTTCAGGGGGACGGATCTGAGGAACATCTGCAATTTGTGCGGCCGCGGGATGGGAATTCAAATAGAGGTGAGCCGGGGCTTGCGGCGCCGGATGTTTCGAGACCTTACCCCTGAGGGCAGGCTGTTCCTGTCCGAAATCTATTACAGGTTTGTCTTTGCTGTCCGGAATGCGCTCGCGTCTTTTGGGCAGATTCCAACCGGGCCGCCGGAATGGGATGGATGGGAGATAATCAGGTGATCGGCCCGAAAGAAAGCGGCATACGAGGTAACAGGGCGAAATGAAGTTCGAGCCGCCTCCCGACCCAAAGCCCCTTTTTCGCGCAAAGCAGGATATAGCCGATGGGATACGCGCGTTTGCCCGTTACCTTCAAAGGTCAGCCGATGAAAGGGAAATCGAACGATGTCGCCTGCTGATGGCGAAGCTTGCTGAGGACAGGTTTACTCCTGCGAAAGGGGAAAGTTTAATCGATTTTCAGGAAGACCGGAAAAGGGGAACTCTCCTGGTTTCGGTGCTGGACGAGGCCCTGGTCCTCGAGGAAAGGGTCCTCAGCCGGCTGGGTTTTCTGAAAATGGCGGGCGAAATTTCCGGGGAAGAAATCGGGAAGAAAACGACTGCCATCGCGGAAAGCTTTCAGTTGCTCCGCGAAGCCAGGCGAAAGTCGTTTATCGAAGTCCGCGAGCGCATCATCGCTATGGAGGAAAAGCGTATATCGTCCGCGGCCGGTCAGTTCGCGGCATCCGAGGCTGAGGGGATGGACAGAGACCTCCATGAAATCCTTTGCCGCTCCAGTTGGACGCCCGTATTCAGGGCAGCACGACGCTTCGGAAAGTATGCTTCAACGCAAATCGCTCGCGATATCGATAGCTGGGCTGGACAGCAGGTCCAACGCTTGAACTCCGAGCTTCCCCAAAGATTTCGGGATGAATGGGCAAGAGTCGATACGGAGTTTTACGGGATGCGCTTTTGCGCCGATGAAATCCACAAGGTGGCCCGTTCTATCGATTTTCGTGCTGGTGAGGGTTTTGAGCGGCCTGACCGGGAGATGCTCCCGCTGCTAGAGATATCCAAGATGGAGTGGAGGCCTCTTTTTCGGCCTGCAATTGTGGCTTTCGTGCCGATCTGTATAGCGAATGCCCTTGCGGGAAAACAGTTGCTCGAACAAATGAGTCGGTTCATTGCCTCATTCACCCGCAGCGCGGAAGAAAATCTCCTTATCGCCGCACGCCGCACCCTGGACGGCCTTGGGGCCGAGATGGAAAAGCGGGCGGCTCAAATGGAAACTGAAGTCCTGGATGCTTTTCGTGGGAAGAGGCCTCTGAGGGGCACCGACGGAAGGTTTCATGCGGTTAGCTTTACAGTGGAAGAAATCGACGGGGAGATGGTTTTCCTGGCGGGTATAGGGAAAAGACTCGGATTGATTCGAACGCGGTTGTTGCAGGCCAAATCGGCCCTGGGCGATGAACCGCTCGAAGAGCCGGCGGAAATATATACGGCGGTTGGAGTCGAAAGCCGCCTTGACTTCGACGAAGACCTAAAAACCCGTGGGTGCGCAGTGTGTAATAAGATGACTGCGGAAGCCGGCCGTTTCCTTGCAGACCGCCAGTACGTCCTTTCAAACCGGGAGTCGGCTCGTCGAGAATTTGCCGATTCCCTAGGCTTTTGTCAGATTCACATGTGGCAACTAGAGGCGCTGAGTTCTCCGCACGGGCTGTCTCTTGGGCTTTCAACCATTACGGACAAATTGTCGGCCGACCTGGCCCACCTCGCCTGCAAAAAGGAACCCGTGCACGGGGAAGCCGTTCGCAGGCTCACCCACCCCCTCCAAGGCTGCGCCGTTTGCCGCCTGATCGCGGAGGTCGAACACAAATATCTCGACAGCTTGGCTCGCTTTCTTCGAACTACCGAAGGCAGAGAGGCGTATGCGTGTTCCCAGGGAGTTTGTCTGCGTCACCTGGGCATGCTGATCGCGAAAACATCCGAGCAGGAAACCGTTCGCTTCCTGCTCGACAATGCCTCGCGCCTCTTCCTGAAATTGTCCGAAGACATGCTGAACTATGCGCTAAAGCGGGATGCCCTGCGGGGCGAACTGTTGAGCCAGGATGAAAAGGACGCTTATATTCGAGCGCTTGTTCACATTGCCGGTGCAAAGCGAATTTGCATCCCTATGCAATTGTAGTGGAAGGTGAAAAGAATTTTATGATCGAGTTGAACTCCGATCAGAAACGAAACCTGCTGACCACGCTCGGGCATGTGGATAAGCTCCTATGCGACTCCATGCGTGTCTTCGATACCGCCCTCCTGCCCTCCCTTTTGCCGGAATATGTCTGCGACTTCACCCCTGAGCAGCGCGGGAGGTTCGTTGAGCATATCGCACGGTTCAGGGGGGAGGCAGCGGCGCTCCTGGAGCAGCATGGCCTCATGCCGAAGGGCGCCTTCAAGAGCGCGGTGGGCGCTGTTCTCACTTATCTGCTTTTTGCCGACATGGCCCTTGAGGAAATCGATTCAAACAATATGGACCACGGAAAACTCTCCGCCGCCGCCGCGCAGGAACTGGACGTGCTTATTTCCCGGATGCGCAGGCTCATTCATGATATGCGGGCGTGTCTGAACATAGGTGGACACAGGTATTGACATTACAAACCCTTGCAGTTAATCTGCAAGCAAGGTGATGAAGTCCAACCTTACCGCCCATGCCAAGCAATGGGATGATGACTTCTGCTTCTTACTTACTGGAGGCGGAAGTTTTTTTTGGTCTTAACGGATGGTTGAAACTCGACCCGGTTAACCCCTGGAGGTTGTCCCATGTTCGACTATGCGCAACTCAGAGACTGTTTGTTCGGAATCATCACCACGCTTGAGGACACCGTGCGAGACGCAGCCTCGAAATCACTTGGCGAGACAAGGATAAAGCTCGAGGAGGAAGCTTTCAACCTTGTGGTGCTGGGTGAGTTCAAGCGAGGCAAATCCACCTTCATCAACGCCCTTTTGGGCCAAAAGATCCTGCCTACCGCTATCGTGCCACTTACCTCCGTTGTAACAATCCTTCGATACGGGCAAGAGCTAAAGGTTGAAGTCGAATATCTGGGCGGCCGGATTGAGGAGATCGAGCTTGCCGATCTTTCGACCTTCATTACGGAGCGCGAAAATCCGCAAAACAAAAAAAGGGTTAAGGAAGTCACGGTTTTTTATCCTTCGGAATATTTGAGGGGAGGAGTGCGCATCATCGATACTCCCGGCGCCGGGTCGGTCTACAGCCACAACACGGAGGTCGCCTACGCCTATCTACCGCATGTAGATGCCGGAATATTCGTAGTTTCGGTCGATCCGCCTCTTTCCAAAAGCGAACACCAGTTCCTTAAAGACGTCCGGGAGTTTGTGGACAAAATTTTTTTCGTATTGAACAAAATAGACCAGGTTGATGAAGAGGACCGGCAGGAGTCGCTGCAGTTTACGGCGCAAGTGATAGAAGAAGAAGTGGGGTCGGGAAAGGTGAGAATCTATCCCTTGTCGGCCCGCCGAGCACTCGAAGCTAAAAGCGCGGGCGACGAGCTTTTACTCAAACGTAGCCTTCTGCCCGAATTTGAAAAGCAACTCCTCGATTTCCTAACCCGCGAGAAGGGCGGAGTTTTTCTAAAATCGGTTGTAAACAACCTACTCAAATTGATCTCCGACGAGACCATTTCCTTTCAACTCGAGCAGGAAGCCATAAAGCTTCCCGTTGAAGAACTCAAAACGAAGATCGGGCGATTCGAACAGGAAATGGAGACTATCGCGAAGGACCGCGAAAACAACCAGTTTCTGCTCAAGGGCCACCTGGGAAAGATTACCTCGGGGCTGGATGAAGAGATACAGACGTTCAAAAGAAACAAATTGCCCAAGCTCCAACATGAGCTGGAAGAAAAGTACATGGAACTTGTGCGACGCGGAACCGGAGGCCTCAGGGAAGAACTCCGGCAATTCGTTTTCGATTCCATTCGGGAAACGTTCAATCCGTGGCGCCGGCAGGTGGCGGAAAATATTTCATCAAGGCTCGAAGAGGCTCATGGGGAATTCGCGCGCAAGATAAACGGCATCATCGAACGTATTTTGGCCCTAACCGGCGATATCTTCGAGCTCAAGTTGAAGCCGTTCACCTCGGTCGAAGGATTGAGCCAAAAGAGCGATTTCTATTTTCTGTTAAAAGATGATCCGGTGGGATTGGAGTTGATTCAGCTCGCTGCGACTTCTGCTATCCCGCAGTTTCTGGCTAAAAAAATGATTCTAAGGAACATGAAGGAATCGGTGGCTGAACTTCTGGACCGGCATTGTGGAAGGGTACGCTACGACCTCGTAAGCAGGGTGACTGGCGCCATAGGGGATTTCCAAAACTCACTCAATGAAAAGATCGATCTTACGCTTTCGGGAATCCGCATCTCGTTCGAAAAGGCCCTTGCCCTTCATCAGGCGGGGAAAATCAACGTGGAAAAGAGCCTTGGGGAACTCAGCGAAAAGCTGGATTCCATCTCGGGCATCCGTTCTGAGCTTTTTAAATGCGCGGCTTCTCTAAATGGAAAGGAGATTGGGCAAGGCGGGGGGAAAGGTTTATGAGCCGATGGGTTTTAGCAGACCGCATTTTCTTTTGAGGAAAAATCCCATGCTGGAGTTCAAGATCGAGACATTTGGTTCCAGGATCGTCCTGCCGGGAGGCGTCGAGGCGGAAAGGACAATCGAGGTGCGAGTCAATCCCGTTACGGGCCGCACCTGCCGCATCACGTACAGTCGAGGTGAAGAACGCGAGCCTGGCGCGGAAATTCTACCGGCGCCTCCGCCCTTTGCCGAGGACAGGGCTTCATGCCCTTTTTGCCGCGAACGGCTCTTCACCCATACCCCGAAACTTTCGCCCGATTTGTGCCCGGAAGGTCGCATGGTCCGCGGGACCTCCGTGCTTTTTCCCAACTTGTTTCCATATGGACGCTACTCGGCAGTGAGCATCTTCGACGACGATCATTTTGTAGAGATCGGGACAGCCTCCCTGCAGTCCTACGTGGACAGTTTTCTGAACAGCCGGGATTATCTGCTGCGTATTGCCTCCTATGACACTGCCGCCGTTTACATGGCAATCACCCAGAATCACCTGCCCTCGGCGGGAGGATCTTTGCTCCACCCTCACCTGCAGGTCCAGGCAGACCGCCTTCCCGCAAATTCCCAGCGTGTTTTACAGCTTCGCGCCGCGCACTATCGCCGAGAGACCGGCTCGCGCATCTTCTCCGATTATCTCCAGGCCGAAATGAAGTCAGGTCAAAGATATATCGAGGCTGCAGGCGACTGGCATTGGCTCTCAGCTTTTGCGCCGGAAGGTTTTTTTGAAATATGGGGCATTCTCCCTGGCGTTTGTTCTTTTCGCCAGATTTCCGAAACTCAATGGCGAGACTTGGCGCAGGGAGTTCTCAACACACAGCGATTCTACCGGAGCCTTGGCCGCAATGGGTACAATCTGGGGCTGCTTTTACTTGAGGACGGCTCCGATGATGTGGAGCTTCGAGTCGTTCTTACCGTGCGCAGCAATTTCGCTCCCTGGGTGCGAAGCGACTTTACGGGCTTTGAGGTCATGTTGAACGACATGGCGACTTTCACCTCTCCCGAACTCACTTGCCAAAAGGCGCGACTCTTCTGGCAAAGAGCAATTCGGGCCTAGCTAGGCCTTTGTCAATGCTTTGCATCCGGGCTGATCAACTCAGTTCAGAGTTTCGGACATAAACAGACAAGCAGCTCTCAATCGCTTGAATGTCGCGCTTATCGAGCGTCGGCTGACCATGCTTGAGATATCCAAGAAAGCGATCGATATTTAGCACCCACACCTCACAACCTTTCGGCTCAACCACATACCACTCGGGATAAAGAACAACCGGCCGGACGAATAAAGCACGCGGAATCAATTCTCTTAGGAATTTTTGTTTTATCCAGTTGGCCTGTGCCTTCGCTCCTAGGGGTAACCCCAACATTCGTGCAACCAGCCGCAAATCACCATGCAAGTATTCG
>JBMFWU010000150.1:0-13372 GCA_049964955.1 Syntrophobacteraceae bacterium | reverse complement strand
CACTAAACCATTGTTCATACAACTTTCCGCCAAAGAAGCCAGTCACGGTTATTATCACAAAAGGCATCATCGATACAAGTTATGTCACAAAGGATAGTTTTATTTAATATGTAAGCTCATATGACAGCGTAATAGATAGCTTGCGGCCACGGGTATAGGTGTATTGCATGCAGGTCTGATAGCTATCAATATATATGCTGCGTGATTCACAGATCAATGTCTATCATGGAGTTTGCATTGGTGAAACTCGGTGTAACCGAGTTGGCGGAGCTTTGTGGCGTTCATCCTGTTTGCCTCTCCGGTACGCCCTGCCGATCAGCCCATTTGAGGAGAGAGACATGGCCGATATGACATCCAGGCGAGACTATTCGGAAATCGGCATGAGGGATTTCTACAACGTTTTGTTTCGGCAGAAGAAGAAGATAGTCGGTTTTTTTGCCTCCGTGATGATCGTGGTGAGCGTGGCCACGATTTTCGGCTCGAAGGTGTATAAGTCGCAAGCCGAACTGCTCGTGCGCATCGGGCGCGAGAATGCGACGCTCGGTCCGACCGTTGCCACCGGAAAACTCATAAATGTGAGCCAGGATCGGGAAAACGAGATCAACTCGGAGGTGGATATTCTGAGGAGCCGCGAGCTGGCAGAAAAGGTCGTCGGTGCAGTGGGAGCCGGGCTGATCGTGCATGGGGCAAGGCAAACCCCGGGACGAAACGCTCCTGTGTGGACAAACCTCGTCTACCGGGCAAAAAAGACGCTTCTTTTCCCCTTTAGCATCTGGTCGCGTCTTCCGGCATCGGGGGGGGCTTCCGGGGGTGAGGCGGAAACCGAAAACGGGATACAGGCCTTCCAGAAGCACCTGGTGGTGGAAGCCTCCAAGAAGAGCAACATGATAGCGCTTTCCTATGAAGCAAACGATCCCGCTCTGGCGCAGAAGATCTTGAATCAGCTTGTAGGCTTCTATCTTGAAAAACATATACAAGTAAACCGCACGGTGGGTTCGTATGCATTTTTCAAAAAAGAGAAACACGCGGTCGAGTCTTCTCTTGACAGGACCGAGGAGGAAATAAAGAACCTCAAAAACAGGACCGCCGTTGCCTCGGTTTCCGAGCAGCGCCGCATACTCATGGGGCGAATCGGGACCATGAAGAGCACGCTTCAAAATACCCAATCGGCCATTGCGGCTTCCAAAGAGAGGGTAAAAGCTCTCGAGACCACTTTGGCCCATCTTCCCGACAGCGTGCGAAAAGATGAGACCCGGGGCGTTGCCAATTCGGCGGCGGACAGTTTGAGAAAAAACATCTATGACCTGGAGTTGCAGGAGCAGCAACTGCTCACCAAATTCAAGGCGGATACGGTCCCGGTCCGCCAGATCCGTCGTCGTGTCGAAGAGGGCAGGGCGCTTCTGGTAAAGGCGCAGCAGCAAAGCCAGGTGACTACGGGAATCAATGAGAATTTCCAGAAACTCCAACTCGAACTTCTCTCCGAAAAAGCGAGACTCGTTTCCCTTGCGGCTCGGGCTGAGGCCCTCAAGTCCCAGCTCAAGAGCACCGGAGAAGAGCTCGATTCCTTAAATGGCACCGAAATTCGCTTCGAACGACTCGCGCGAGAACTGGCCAACCAGAAGGCGAGCTATCGGAAATACTCGGAGAGCCTCGAGCAATCGCGAATCGACCAGGCGCTCGATATGCAAAGAATTTCCAACATCAGCATCGTCGAACCCGCGACCTACTCCATAAAGCCGGCCGGCCCCAAAAGGCTTCTGAACCTTGCGCTCGGTTTCCTGTTCGGCCTGTTTGGGGGCCTGGGGCTCGCCTTCTTTTCGGAATTCCTCGACCACTCCCTGCAAAGACCCGAGGACATCGAAAAGCGGCTGCAGCTTCCGGTCGTGGCGGCCCTGCCGGTCGTTTGCCTCGAAGGGGGCTCCGAGGGTCGGCTCCTTGCGCTGGAGGGGGCGACGCAGGTGCAAGCCGACCGCGAATTACTATTGGGCGCCAATGGAAACAGCGCTTCTCTAGGAGACCTTTTAGCCCTTTGTTCCGATCGGCCCCGGGCGAGCTCCGCAGCGATTGCGCTCGTCGGATGTCACAGCAAAGAGGGCGCCAGTTCGGCTTCGGCTCTTCTTGCGAGTCAACTTGCCATCCGCAATGAAGGACGCATTTTGCTCATCGATGCCAATACGTGCAACCCCAGCCAGCACATGAGGTTTGGAACGAAGCTTTTTTCGGAGTCGATCGATATCGGGGCGCCGGGGTCTTCCGATCTGGGAAGCATCCAGCCGGCCATGGTCGAAAATCTCGATATTTTGAGCATCGGAGGGGTGGGACGGGAGATATCCCCCGGCAGGCTGAAACTTCTCTCGGAAGCTCTTGTGGGCCTGAGGCGCAACTACAGCGTCATCGTCTGCGATTTACCCCCTGTTCTCGAAAATGCAACATCGAAGCGGATAGCCGCCATGATGGACGGGGTCTACCTGATCGTCGAGGCGGAAAAGACCCGCTGGGAGGTGGCCCAGCATGCCAAAAACGCTCTCCTTCATGCGAACGTCAACGTTATCGGCGTCGTATTGAACAAAAGACGCTTCCATATCCCCGAGTGGCTTTACCGAACCCTTTAGAAATCATTGCATACAGGAATATCGCGCAGATGAAACATAGAGTGCTGGTTACGGGTGCTGCGGGCTTTATCGGGAGTCATTTGAGCGAAGAACTGGTAAGGGCCGGCTATAACGTGCGGGCAATGGTTCACTACAACTTCCAGAACAACTGGGGTTGGCTGGAGACGCTTCCCGCTGAGATACGGAAGGCCCTGGAGATCTATCCGGCCGATATTCGGGACCCTTTCGCCGTGCGCAAATCGGTTGAAGGCTGCGATACGGTGTTCCATCTGGCCGCGCTGATCGCGATTCCCTACTCCTACGTTGCCCCCGCCTCCTATGTCGAAACCAATGTGACGGGAACGCTCAACGTGTTGCAGGCAAGTCTGGCAGAAGGGGTATCGCGCACCGTACACACCTCCACTTCAGAAACCTACGGTACGGCTCAATATGTCCCCATTGACGAAAAGCATCCCCTCACGGGGCAGTCGCCTTACTCCGCCTCCAAGATCGGGGCCGATAAACTGGCGGAATCCTATTATTTGTCTTTCGGGCTGCCCGTTTCGACGATCCGCCCCTTTAACTCCTTCGGACCCCGGCAATCGGCGCGCGCGTTCATCCCGACCATAATTTCGCAGGCCCTTTGCGGGGCCGAAACAATTCACCTTGGATCGTTATCGCCGGTGCGGGACCTTACCTACGTAAAGGACACCGTCAAGGGATTCCTCGCGGTGGCACTCTCGGAGAAAGCCATCGGGCAGGTGACCAATATCGGAAGAGGCGAAGGAATTGCGATGGGAGATCTGGCGAGGCTCATTCTGAAAATTTGCGACTCACAGGCCGTGCTCGAAATAGACGAAAAACGCATAAGGCCCGAAGCAAGCGAGGTCTGGCGGCTGATTTGCGACAACCGGCGCGCTCGGCAAATTCTCGGTTGGAGCCCTTCCTATACGCTTGAGCAAGGCATTACAGAAACCGTGCATTGGATGCGCTCCAATTTGGAACGATACAAATGCAAGAGCTACAACGTATGAGAGCGTGGCTCGCCATCACATGCTCAGAGGGAGAGTGCACATGAAAGCGATCATACAGGCGGGTGGAAAAGGCACAAGGCTGCGGCCCTATACGCATGTGATGCCCAAGCCCCTGATGCCCGTAGGAGACCTTCCGGTGGTGGAAATCACGTTAAAGTATCTTCGCCGCTGGGGAATCAGGGACGTCTTCATCACGACCGGCTACCTCGGCCACCTTATCCGGTCTTTGTGTAGCGACGGCCACCAGTGGGATATGAATATTTCCTATACGCGGGAGCCCGAGCCGCTGGGGACCGTCGGGGCCTTGCATCTTCTAAACGGCAATATCTCCGAGACATTCCTCACCCTCAACGGAGATTTGATCACAGATTTGAATCTACGCGATTTCGTAAACTTTCACAGGCAAAACGGTGGAATACTGACAATAGCCGCGACCCAAAAGGTTGTGAAAATTGATTTGGGCGTTCTCGACTGTGAAACCCATCGAATGATCGGATTTCGGGAAAAGCCGGTCATGAGCTTTACCGTCAGCATGGGCATTTACTGCATGGAGCCCGAACTTCTGGAGATAATCCCCCGGGGAGTTCCTTTCGGATTCGACGATCTTGTACACGAATTGATGAGTCGAGGGGAGCGGATCAATGTCTATGAGCATCACGGGTTATGGTTGGATATCGGGCGGGAAGAAGACTTCATGCATGCGCAGAATGCTTTCGTAAAGGACTTCAAATGCCAGGTCCTGGGCTGTTGAGGAGCTTACGATGGACGCTTCGAAGATGATGTCGCTCGCCGATCCCGTCCTGGGCGAGCAGGAAAAGCAGGCCTTGTGCGGGGTGATCGACTCGGGCTGGCTCACCATGGGCGAACGGGTCGAGGCCTTTGAAAAAGCCTTTGCCGGGCTGCACCGGATGGAGGATGCGGTTGCGGTAAATTCCTGCACAGCCGCGCTCCATTTATGCCTCAAGGCGATGGATATCGGGCCGGGCGACGAAGTGCTCGCACCTGCTCTTACGTTTGTGGCAACCGTCAATGCGGTTGTGTATACGGGGGCTGCTCCGGTCTTTGTCGATATAGAGGACATCCTGATTCCGCATATCTCCATTTCCGATGCGCAGGCAAAGTGCACGCCGAGGACAAAAGCCGTCATCGTCATGCATTACGGCGGGTATCCGGTGGATCTGCCCGCATGGCGGGCGTTTGCGGACGCGAGGGGAATCCGGCTGATCGAAGACGCAGCGCATGCGCCCGCTGTGGGCGAAGTCGGTCGTGTGGGGGATGCGGCAGCTTTCAGCTTTTTCACCAACAAGAACCTGTGCACCGCCGAGGGGGGAATGGTGCTCGCCCGGGAGGATGCGCTCCTCAACCGCATCCGGCGGAACCGCTCGCACGGAATGACCTCGCTTACCCTGGAGCGCTACCGGGGACATGCCTTTTCCTATGACGTAACCGATCTTGGCTACAACTATCGCATGGATGAATTGCGCGCAGCCATCGGTTTGGTCCAGCTCGAGCGTTTGCCGCAATGGAACCGCCGGCGGCGGGAGCTTTCCGAACTCTATCGCGATCTTTTGGCGGCGCAGCTGCCCGAGATCGTCGTTCCTTTCAGCCGGGGGTGGGAAACGGCCGCCCACCTTATGCCCGTTCTTCTGCCCGAAGAATCCGACAGAGCGGCCGTGATGTCCCGGCTGCGGAAGAACTCCATTCAGAGCAGCATTCACTATCCGCCGGTTCACCTGTTTAGCTACTACCGGGAACGTTTCGGAAACTGCAACCTGGAGAAAACCGAGTCGTTTTTTGCCGGGGAACTGACCCTGCCGCTGCATCCCGGGTTGCGGGAGACCGATATCCATAGAGCGGTCGACGCCCTGGGGAACGCCTTTAACGGAGAATGAGGATGGAACGATTCCAGGAAGAGTTGGGGGCATCTGTTTGGAAGGCGGAAACGAACGGGGAGGTGGAATCCCTGCTCCCGGTTCGCGAGGCAATCGCAAGAGGCTTTGACCTCGCCGTCGCGCTGGTCGGCTTGGCCTTTCTCCTGCTGATTTTTCCCCTGGTCGCCCTGTTGATCAAATGCGACTCGCGCGGCCCGGTCTTCTACAGGTGTCGTCGAGTGGGGCGAAACGGGCGTATCTTCACGATGTATAAGTTCCGGACGATGTATGAGACCTCTATTCGCCTGGGGGGATCGGTTTCTCCGCTGGGAGATCCCAGGGTCACCCCCCTGGGGCGGTTTTTGCGACGCACCAAGATCAACGAGTTTCCGCAGTTCCTCAATGTTTTAAAGGGCGACATGAGTATTGTGGGCCCGCGTCCCGAAGCGGTCGATCTTGCAGCCGCATACCCTCCCGAGGCGCTTCCCATCTTTTCGGTTCGCCCCGGATTGGTCGGCCCCAATCAGATTCTCGGCCGAAACGAGGAGGAATTCTACCCGCGGGGAGTCGATCCGGTCGATTATTACATCCAGAAAATACTGCCGAAAAAATTGCCCATGGACTTGAAATATGTTCAGAAAAAATCTTTCCGGATGGATGTGAAATACCTTTTTCTCGGGGCCTGGGCGACCCTCAGCGGCACGATCACCCGCAACAATCTTGCCGATAATCTAAATCAGATTGTCATGATGATCGTTGACAGCGCCATAGCCGTTCTTTCCTTCTACCTGGCCTACATTATTCGCTTCGGTACCATATACCATCATGATTCAAACCTTGCGGTGATATATGTACTAATAATTATGACATTTATTCCATTTATGTTTATGTGGAAGTGTTATGACGCTGTTATCAAATATCTCTGTGTACAAGATATAAAGAATATATTGTATGCGATCGTATGTGCAAATGCAAGTCTAATTATTAGCGTATACATGCTTGGAATTGACCTTGGGAATTACGGGCGTGCCAGTTTCGTGTCTTTCTATACAATACTGAATGTGCTGATAGTCGGGTATAGAATGGCTTTACGGCAGATGCACCGGGCAAGCCACAAAGGAAGTATGGATGATGCATCCGTTGCGCGCACGATCATCTGGGGAGCTGGAGAAGAGGGCTACTGGTGTCTTCGGTTTCTGCGGGAAAACAAAACGCCCTGTTATAATGTGATAGGCTTCATTGATGAAGATAGACGTTTACACAACCGGCGTATCAATGGTGTTAAAGTTCTGGGAGACTGCCACCATTTGGAGGCATTGATCCAGTTGCACAAAGTTGAGCAGGTATACGTGGCAAAATCCGTAGCGTCCTCCGCAGAGCTCAGCCATGCTCAAAAGCTTTGCGCGAAGCTGGGGATTGTGACGATGTGTTTTTATCCTCGAATGGCAGCCGAGATTGGTGAAGGCCGTATGGAAACCGATCTGCACACGTCAGGGCAGAGCTATGCACGCTGAGACATTTGCCGAGTGGCTTACTCTCCAGGGACACCGGGTGATAAAGAGTGCGGGCAGTTACTGGTACGACCAGGGGCCGCGGGCCTTTCAGGCTTTCCCCTACCATCATCTGATCACCCCCGGAGCGCGCGAAGTAAAAGAGTTGCTTCTAAACGAGAAGGCGCTCTGCATTCGGTTTTCCGCCCCGATGGACTCGGGGATGGGGGCGAAGAGCTATCACATGACCTATGAAAAGCCCGGCTATGAACTCCGGATGCTGGACAGACGATCGCGCCAAAACATCCGCAAAGGTCTGGACCAGTGCCGTATCGAGCCGATCTCGCTGGAGCGGTTTGCCGAGGAGGGCTTCGATTTGGAGGCGGATACCGTCCGGCGGCAGGGCAGGAATTTGACCATATCGCGAAGCGGTTGGCGAAAGAAATTTCTTTCCGCGAGCAGTCTACCGGGTTTCGAGGCTTGGGGGGCACTGGTTGAGGGAGAGCTTGGTGCGACGATCTTCACGTTTCAAATGGAGGACTGGTGCTACATGCTCCATGCGCAGTGCCATCGTCGGTACTTGCCGCTGCGCATCAATAACGCATTGAGTTATGTGGTTACCAAAACGATGATGGAGCGAGAGGGTGTGAAGTCGGTCTTCTACAGTCTGCACTCGCTGGACGCCGCCTCGAGTGTGGATGAATTCAAGCTGCGGATGGGGTACACTCCCAAACCCGTGCTGCAGTGTGTTGCGTTTCACCCGTGCCTTGCGCTTTTTTTGCACCCCTTTACGCATCGGATTCTTGCCCGCCTGGTCCGAAAATATCCCGGAAAGGGTTTCCTTTCCAAATCCGAAGGCCTTCTACGATTTTATCTGAAAAGTACACATCGCCTATGATGAGCCGCGTAGCGGCGTGGGGGTGCGGGGGGCGATAGCCCCCGCGTTTGCAGAGCTTTTCGGTCTGGAAAAAGAGGAGAGTAAATTTTGCGGAAGAGACTCGCCATATTTTTGCCGGCCCTGCCCGGAGGCGGTGCGGAAAGGGTAATGCTCAATCTGGCGGCGGGCTTTACGGCCAGAGGCCATGCCGTTGATCTGGTATTGGCGAAGGCCGAAGGGGCCTATCTGTACGCTGTGCCCGCCGCGGTTCGACTCATTGAGCTGAATCTTCGTAAACTACCGATGTTTCGAACGCTTACGAGTTTGCCAGCCTTGATGAGCTATCTTCGCAGGGAACGGCCCGATGCGCTTCTTTCCGGACTGCACGCAAACATCATCGCGATCTGGGGGGTGTTGTTTTCGGGCAGACCACAGAGGCTGGCCATCAGTGAACACAGCACCTTTTCGCGTCAGACCGGAGAGGCTCCCGTGTGGTACGGCAAGGTGATGCGTCGGTTGGTAAGGCGTTTTTATCCCGCTGCAAACGAAATCATTGCCGTTTCCGAGGGTGTGGCGGACGACCTGTCACGAGCAACGGGCATTGCTCGCGCACGAATCCGGGTCATCTACAACCCGATCATCACCCCCGAGATAGAAAAGAAGGCACGAGAAGCTCTGGAGCATCCCTGGTTTTTGCCCGCGGAGCCGCCCGTGGTCCTGGCAATAGGTCGATTGGCAGCAGAAAAGGATTTCGGCCTCTTGATCCGGGCATTCGCCAAAGCGCGTGGAAATTCGAAGGCACGGCTTCTCATCCTGGGGGAGGGGGAAAAAAGAAGCGAACTCGAAGCATTGGTCCATTCGCTCAAGCTGGAGCGGGATGTGGGGTTGCCCGGGTTTGTAGAAAACCCCTATTCCTACATGGCCGGGGCTTCCATGGTCGTGCTCTCTTCGCGCTGGGAAGGGTTGCCCACTGTTCTTGTGGAGGCCTTGCACTGCGGGACGCCGGTCATTGCAACGGATTGTCCCAGCGGACCACGCGAGATCCTGGAGGAGGGCCGCTACGGTCAGCTGGTTCCGGTGGGAGACGTTGATGCAATGGCCCGGGCGATGCGTGCGGTCTTATCGGGGGCAGTGCGTCTGCCACCCCGCAGATGCCTCGCACGCTATGAACTCGAACCCATTGTGAGTCAATACGAAAGAATTCTTCTCGGAGCGTAAGATGAGCTCTATTCCTTTCTACCTCTCCTTGGCATTTGTCTTTACGATACCCTGGGAAAGCGCGGTAACTCTCGGGAGGATGGGGACTCTCACAAGGGCCGTCGGAATGTGTACCGTTGCGATCTGGTTCGGAGTTTCCCTGCTCCAACGCAATTTTCGCAGGCCGCATCTCTTTCATGCCGCAGCAACCATCTACATTTTCTGGAATATCATGAGTCTTTACTGGACCGTGGACCAGTCCATTACCGCGGCGCGAATTGCCACCTATATTCAAACGGCTGCCTTTGTATACATCTTGTGGGACCTCTATAGGACCCCGCAAGCCGTGAGAGCGGCACTGCAGGCCTATATCCTCGGGGCCTATGTCGCCGTTGGAAGCACCCTCTCCAATTTTCTGCACGGACAGCAAATCGGTCGCTATGATACCGGGCGTTTCGCCGGGGCAGGAGCAAATGCCTGTGAGCTTATCATGATTCTGGCCCTGGGGTTGCCTATCGCCTGGCACCTGGCCACCACTTCCGGGCAGAGTGTGAAGGAGCGCCTTCTGCAATCCTTGAATTACATATTCATACCGGCATCTCTTTTCGCAATGACTCTCACGGGAACCAGAACCGCTCTATTGGTCGTCATACCGGCCGTATTTTATATTGCGGGAACAACCGGCAGAATCCGGCCTCTCTATCGCCCGGCGATGTTTCTCGCCTTCCTTGTCGTACTGTTTATAGCCAAAGGGCATATCCCGCAGGCAACCTTTGAAAGGCTTTCCACGATTGGCAGTTCGATCGAACAGAAGGACCTGGACGGACGGGTGGGGCTGTGGCGCGAAAGCTTGAGGACTTTTTCCGATCACCCTATCCTGGGCATCGGCAGCGGCGCCCTGTGTTCGCCTCGTGAACTGGGAACGGTTGCTCACAATACCTTCATTTCGGTCCTTACCGAACAGGGGCTCGTCGGTTTTCTCCTGTTTTCTTTCCTGCTGATCCTGGTCTTCTATTATGCCCTGAATCAACCGGGAAAGTTTTCGGGCTTGTGGGTAACGCTACTTTTGATGTGGTGCATCGGTGTGTCCACGGTGAGCTGGGAGAATACGAAGCCTACCTGGCTATTCTTTGGCCTCGTGGTTATCAGTGCTCATTGCTTTCCGGAGCGCATGGAATCCGACGAGCGTCTGCAGATGGAGACCCAATCGAGCTTTTCCCGCTGATTTAAAGCGGAATAAATCCCTCACCGTCCCTTCCCCGGATATCCGACCGTGCAAAATAACGCTGAAAAAATCCGTGTCCTCATGTCCGGCCATATTTCGCCTCCTATGGGGGGGGTGGCTGCTTTCTATGAAAGCCTGCTCGCCTCCTCGCTTCCCGAAAAGGTGAATCTGCGCTTCGTGCTGACGAGCTCACAGAAGCGGGAACTGGCGAGCAGCGGTGCTTTTACATTGTTTAATCTCTCCTCTGCCTTCGCGGATTGCATTCGATTCACGAAGGCTCATCTCGCGCATCGACCTCAGGTTTCCCATATTCCGGCTACTTTTGGACTGTCTTTTCTGAAGCACAGCGCATGCGTACTGATTGCCAAACTGCTGGGAAGCCGCGTCATCCTGCATCCGCATTGCAGCCTCAAGACGCTTTACACGGGAAAATCCATCTGCTGGCAGCGATTTTTTCGCCTGGTCGTCGATCTTGTGGACGGCATGATAGCCCTTTCGAGCGAATGGCGCGAGTTGTGCGCAAGTTGCCCCGAGCTCTCGATGTATCAGATCCCGAACGCAATCGACCTCTCCCCGTACCGGGAAGCGGCCCGGGAGCAATTGGCCAAAAGACATCGGTCCGGGCCCTTTAAGGTGTTTTACATGGGCTATTTGGGCAAAGCCAAGGGCAGCTTTGATTTGGTGGATGCCGCAAAGCTTGTCCTCGATGAAGGACTCGATGCCGTGTTCGATCTGGTCGGAGATGAATTGACGCCCGGTGAACGATCGATGCTTAGCGAGCACATTCAAAGAGTTGTGCCGGGCGACCGGGTGAGGCTCCATCCCGGAGTATTCGATTCGAGAAAGCTCGATTTTTTTCGGACCGCGGACATCTTCATCTACCCGTCGCACCACGAAGGGATGCCCATCGCTGTCATCGAAGCGATGGCCTCCGCTCTGGCAATCGTTGCGACAAGAGTCGGAGGGCTGCCCGACCTGGTAGTCGACGGTAAAAACGGCATACTGGTCCAATCCGAACGGCCCGACCAGATGACGAGCGCCATACTGCGACTGGCCCGCGATGAAAATACCCGCTATTCGATGCAGCAGAAGAGCTGCCAGGTCGCCATGGAACGATTCGGTATGGAGCAGCGTGTGGATCAGTTTGTGAGTGTCTACAGGGCTGTGTACGCAAGGAAACGCATCAGTCTGTGAGGGGTAGATAGATGAATATTCTGGGACATGTACTATCGCTTTATGGAAGGTTGTTCGTTAAGGAAATATATAATATCGGAATCGTTCATGCGCCCATTTACTGTTTCCTCAATACTGAGTGGAAGCCCGATATCAGTTGGTTGGCAAAGCTTCCCGAAAAACCGACATATATCGCCGATCCTTTCGGAATACAATTGAATGACAAAGAATATCTGTTTTGCGAATATTTCGATTATCGAGAAAACAAGGGCAGAATTATTTGTAAAGAGATGAATGGAACCGTATGCAGTTCCGATTTCGAGAATGCGATCGTTCTATCATGTCATACCTCATATCCATTCCTGTTCAAGCACGATGGAAACCTGTTCTGCGTTCCTGAGACGAGTCGGGCAAAAGAGATAGCGCTCTATAAACTGATCGAATTACCGGATAAGTGGATAAAAGAGGCCGTCCTTCTGGATGGGGTCCCTGCCGTGGATGCGTCCATCGTTCCATTCGGTGCTCACTGGTGGTTGTTTTATGCGGTGGAAAACTCCAATTCTCTGGATCTTCATATCTCGCATGCGGATTCCCTGTATGGACCCTTTTTTCCGCACGCAAAACAGCCCGTAAAGTCGGATTCGGCTTCGTCGCGTGGCGCCGGAACGCCCTTTGTTCATGAAGGGAAACTCTATCGGCCGGCTCAGGACTGTTCGAAGACCTATGGCGGCCGAGTCGTCATAAATGAGGTCGTTCTCCTTTCGCCTGCGGAGTTCGAAGAAAGAGTGGTGTCTGTCGTCGAACCAGACGAGAACGGTCCCTATCCACACGGCCTGCACACTCTCAGTGCGCTGGGCGACAAGACGCTGGTCGACGGCAAACGAGAAATGTTCGTTCTTGCGGCGGCATCTAAAACCATTCAAAACCGGGTGAAAGATATCCTTGGTCTGAAAAGGACGGGCGAACTGTAGGGGGGGTATCGTGCGAATATCTGCCGATATTTCGGAAAGAATCAGGATTATTCGCTTTCCGCTCATACTGGGTGTGATTTTCATTCACAATTATGGATATCCGGGAGTGGCAGGTCATGGGGCCGGCGCTGCGCCACCTATTCCTGCCTCCGCTTTGTTTATAGAAAATCTCTTTTCCAATGGTTTCGCCCGGATCGCGGTCCCGCTCTTCTATATCATGTCAGGTTACCTTTTTTTTAATGATTTTAACGGCTTCCCGGGTAAATATGTCGGCAGATTCAAGCGGAGAGCTTCCTCATTACTCGTTCCATTTTTATTGTGGAATGTCGGTCTGCTCATTTTGTATATAATTCTGCAATCGTTTCAGTCAACAAGGATTTTTCTCGCTTTACAGACAAAACCGCTAATAAATTATAGCGTATATGAATATATACGCGCCATATTCGGCATTGTAAGAGACCCGATATCCTATCAGTTTTGGTTCATAAGAGATTTGATGATTCTTGTTCTTCTGTCTCCTGTCATCCATTATATGGCCACACGATTGCGCAATGGCACGCTCTGCATTTGCATTATCTTATGGTTACTAAATACTGATACACTTATTAACAATGAGGCCCTGCTGTTTTTTTTTCTTGGAAGCTACCTGGCAATAAATAAAAATGATATAAAGTATTTGGACGGTCGATATTTTATTCTAACTATCACATTTATTCTATTGACAGTAGCGGATGCAATCGGGAAGACGATAGGGTATGCAGACAAGACACTTATCATCCATAAAATGATGGAGATAGCAGGAGTTGCGTCGGTATGGACATTGACAAAGGTGTTGTTGGAAACGAAGACGTCGCGTCTCCTGACATATTTATCCAACTATGCCTTCTTTGTTTTCGCATGTCATGAGCCCCTCCTGAGAATTTTGAGAAAACTGGTATTTCGT
>JBMFWU010000149.1:8766-13402 GCA_049964955.1 Syntrophobacteraceae bacterium | reverse complement strand
CCGGCTACCGGCCGCAGTTCTACTTCCGTACGACCGATGTTACGGGCGTTTTGACCCTGCCCGAGGGGGTGGAGATGGTCATGCCCGGCGACAACATCAGCTGTGAGGTAAAGCTCATCACCCCGGTGGCCCTGGAAAAGGAGCTGCGCTTTGCCATTCGCGAAGGCGGCCGCACGGTTGGGGCGGGTGTGCTTACGGAAATAATCAAATAGAGGGGAACCCCAGATGCGAACTCTAGTTACCCTGGCCTGCACCCAATGCAAGCAGCGCAACTACAATACGACGAAAAACAAGCGGACCACTCCCGAGAAGCTTTCTTTCAAGAAGTATTGCCGGTTCTGCAATGCTCATACGGAGCACAAAGAAACCAAGTAGGCTGATATGAAACTCATAGCAAAAGACGAACAGACTGCGGAGGGGAAGGCGCGCGGGTCGAAGAGCGCAAAGCTTGCGGCCGGGCCCGCTGCGCCTGTCCGGACCAAAAAGTCGGAGGCAGCCAGGAAGACCGAGGGTCCCAAAAAGGCGGTCAAAAAATCCGGAGAGACGGGTAAACCGTTCCTGGATGTGGCGAGGGATTACCTCCGTGAGGTCGTTGTCGAACTCAAAAAGGTCGTCTGGCCTTCCCGAAAGCAGACCTTGGCATCGACAGGGGTTATCTTGGTGATCGTTGCGCTTTCGGGGTTTTTCCTGGGCTTTGTGGACCTTATGCTGAGCAAGTTGCTGCACCTCATGGTGCACTGACGGGAAGAGGGACGGCCGTCCTGTGGCCGCAATTCCCAATTATCGGGGGCGGGGTAAACGCGTGGCAACTCTAAAATGGTACATCGTTCACACCTATTCGGGGTTTGAGAATAAGGTCAAGCAGGCCCTTGAAGAGCGGGTGAAAGCCGAGGGCAGGACGGAGTACTTTGGCCAGGTTCTGGTTCCGACCGAGAAGGTCATCGAACTGGTAAAGGGCGAGCGGAAGGCCTCTTCGAGGAAATTCTATCCCGGCTACATCCTCGTGCAGATGGAGCTAAACGACGATACCTGGCACCTTGTGCGCCACACTCCCAAGGTGACCGGCTTCATAGGAAACCAGGAAAAGCCGATTCCGATCACCGATGCCGAGGCCGAGGGCATCATGCTGCAGATGCAGGAAGGGGCGCAGAAGCCTCGTCCGAAATTCAAGTTTGAAAAGGGTGACGAGGTGCGCGTGGTAGACGGTCCTTTTGCCAATTTCAATGGGACGATCGACGAGGTGATTCCTGAAAAGGGCAAAGTAAGGGTCCTGGTGAGCATATTCGGTCGCTCTACCCCCGTGGAGCTCGATTTCGTTCAGGTAAACCGAACATGAAGCAGGAAGCGTGAAGCATGAAGCAGGAAGCGGGAATGAAAGCTTTTCGCTTCCCGCTTCCCGCTTCCCGCTTCCGCTTTCAAGGGAGTTTTTTCGAGAATGGCAAAAAAAGTCGTAACCAACATCAAGTTGCAGGTTCCGGCAGGGGCTGCGAACCCGTCTCCGCCTATCGGTCCGGCTCTCGGTCAGCACGGCGTGAACATCATGGAGTTTTGCAAGCAGTTTAACGCCAAAACTCAGGGTCAGGACGGCATGATCATCCCGGTGGTGATTACAGTCTATTCGGACCGATCCTTTTCGTTTATCACCAAGACGCCGCCTGCTGCCATATTGCTCAAAAAGGCCGCCCAGATCGCCAAGGGGTCGAGTGTGCCCAACCGCAACAAGGTGGCCAAGGTGAGCCGGGCGCAGGTTGAGGAGATCGCAAAGCTCAAGATGCCCGACTTGAATGCGCGGGACCTCGAGGCGGCGGTGGCCACCATTTCCGGAACCGCGCGCAGTATGGGAATTGAAGTAGAATAAACCGGAGGAAGGGAGTTTCGAGAGTTAAAATGGCAAAGCATGGGAAAAAATTTATTGCCGCCCGTGGCATGGTAGACCCGGCGAAACGCTATACCTTCCAGGAAGCTGTCCGCCTGGCCGCCGAGACCTCGTACGTCAAATTCGACCAGACGCTGGACATTGCCGTTCGCTTGGGCGTGGATCCCCGTCATGCCGACCAGATGGTGCGGGGCACGGTGGTCTTGCCCAACGGGTTGGGTAAAACCGTGAGGGTTTTGGCCTTCGCCAAGGGCGAAAAGGTAAAAGAGGCCCTGGAAGCGGGTGCGGATTACGCCGGCGGAGACGAGATGATCGATAAGATCCGGGAAGGCTGGCTTGAGTTCGACAAAACGATCGCCACACCCGACATGATGGGTTCGGTCGGAAAGATCGGAAAGCTTCTCGGTCCGCGAGGCCTTATGCCCAACGCCAAGCTCGGGACGGTCACCTTCGACGTCGCCAAGGTGGTAAAGGAAATCAAGGCGGGTAAAGTGGACTTCCGGGTCGAGAAGACCGGAATCGTCCATGCGCCGATGGGAAAGGTTTCCTTTGGCGAGGAAAAGCTTCTCGAAAACATTTCCGCTTTTATGGACACGCTGATGCGCATCAAGCCTTCGGCTGCCAAGGGCACCTATATGAAGGGCATTGCCATTTCGACGACGATGGGGCCCGGCATTCAGGTCGATCCTTTGGCGATAAAGTCCATTGTTGCGGCCTAGGTCCGCAGCGACGTTTTGAACAACTTGACTGCCGTTTGGTGTTTTCAGTTGTCGGAGACCGCGGGTACAAAGATGTTTAAACCCCCCTCTCGGACGTGGGGGGGCCTGCACAGATTCCTGAGAACCAATCAGGCGAACGGGCTCATGATGGAAATCCTCCCGTTTTCGATTCGGCGGGATCGGTCGAAAGCACACCGGCAGAAGTGAAAGGAGGCAAGCTTCACTTTGGAACGCTCCAAAAAAGAACAGGTTATTGAGGAGCTTCGCGAAAAACTGGGTCGCGCGAGTGCGGCCATCCTGACCGATTACAAGGGACTGACGGTAGCCGAGCTGACCGGTTTGCGCGATTCTCTCGCGGCCGAAAAGATCGACTATCAGGTGGTGAAAAACACCTTGGCGCGCCTGGCGTGCAGGGAGACTGGGGCCTCGGTGCTCGAGCCCCTGCTGACCGGCACCTGTGCCGTCGCCATCGGCTATGACGATCCGTCTGTTCCGGCGAAAATTATCAAGAAATTCAGCAAGAGCAACGAAAAGCTCAAGCTCAAGGGGGCGGCCCTGGGAGACCGGCTGATTGACGCCGAGCAGGTAATGGCTCTGGCCGATCTGCCTCCCAAAGAGGAGTTGCTCGCCAAGATGCTCGGTACGCTGAACGCCGTTCCTACGGGATTGGTCACTGTTTTGAGCGGGGTCCCGAGAGCTTTTGTCGGGGTTTTGGCCGCTATCCAGCGCCAGAGAGAAGAACAGGCTGCTGCATAAAGACTTATTGTGGAGGATTTTAGATGGCTGTTACAAAGCAGGAAGTTGTTGAATTCATCAAGGGTATGACCGTTCTCGAACTGAGCGAATTCGTCCATGAGCTCGAAGAGACTTTCGGAGTGAGTGCTGCGGCCCCGGTGGCTGTTGCCGCCATGCCCGCAGGCGGCGGCGAAGCCGCAGCCGTTGAGGAGCAGACCGAATTTTCGGTTGTGATCACCGGTGTGGGTGACAAGAAAATCAACGTGATCAAGGAAGTGCGCGCGATCACCAACCTTGGCCTCAAAGAAGCCAAGGAGCTGGTCGAAAAGGTGCCCGGCACCGTAAAGGAAGGCATCCCCAAGGCAGAGGCCGAGGCGATCGCCAAGCAGCTTACCGAAGCCGGAGCTACCGTAGAGATCAAATAGTTGCGGCGAACTTTAAAATCGGAAATCGGCTGCCTGTGCCGGTATGACGGGCCGATTTCCGATTTTGTTCTTTTTTGCACCATACCGGCACATTGAGGCGGATCGACAAGGATTTTGCCCACGGAAAAAGCATCGGGCCGGAAGAAAAGAGCAGTGAAAGGGATGTGTGAGGAGTGAGCGGAGAGGCGTTTTGACCCTGCTCGATCCCTACAGGACTCGTCACTGCGTTTGCGCTTCCCGCAACCTGGAGAGAATATGCCTACTGCACTGACCCACGAATACAGGGTACGCAAAAACTTCGGGAAAATCCACAAGATTGTGGAGATACCAAACCTTATCCAGATGCAAAAGGAGAGCTACGAGCTGTTCCTGCAAAAGGATGTTCCCCCCGAGGCCCGGGTGGAAAGAGGCCTCCAGGAGGTCTTCAAATCCGTTTTCCCCATCGAGGATTTCAGCGGGACGGCCTCCCTCGAGTTTGTCCAGTACAGTTTTGGCGAGGTCAAATATGAAGTCGACGAATGCCTTGCGAGGGGAATGACCTACGAGGCGCCCGTGAAAATAGTCGTGCGGCTTGTCGTCTATGATGTGGACAAGGAAGCCGGCACACGCTCCATTCGAGACATCAAGGAACAGGAAATCTACTTCGGCACTCTGCCGCTCATGACCGACAACGGGACATTCATCGTCAACGGGACCGAGCGGGTCATCGTGAGCCAGTTGCACCGCTCCCCCGGGATTTTCTTCGACCACGACCGGGGAAAGACCCATTCGAGCGGCAAAATCCTATATTCGGCCCGAATCATTCCGCTTCGCGGCTCCTGGCTCGACCTGGAATTCGATCCCAAAGACATTTTGTATATACGCATCGACAGAAGGCGCAA
>JBMFWU010000149.1:0-8666 GCA_049964955.1 Syntrophobacteraceae bacterium | reverse complement strand
AAGGAAAGAATGACCCTCCAGGAAGTCGAGGCGCTCATGCCCCACGATCTCATCAACGCAAAACCCGTTTCTGCGGTGGTGAAGGAGTTTTTCGGAACGAGCCAGCTCTCCCAGTTCATGGACCAGACGAACCCACTGTCCGAGATCACGCACAAGAGGCGCCTCAGTGCCCTCGGCCCCGGGGGCTTGACCCGGGAGCGCGCGGGTTTCGAGGTCCGCGACGTCCATCCCACCCACTATGGCAGGATCTGCCCGATCGAGACGCCGGAAGGTCCCAATATCGGACTCATCGTTTCGCTGTCGACTTACGCGCGAGTTAACCCCTACGGGTTTATCGAAACCCCCTACCGCAAGGTCGAGGGTGCCACCGCCCGCGGGGATGTGAGCTATCTTACGGCGATGGACGAAAAGGAATATCCGATCGCTCAGGCCAACGCGGTGCTTGACGAGAGCGGCACGCTCATCGCAGAGGGGATTTCGGCCCGAAAAGCGGGGGAATACGTCATCGTTCCGCCAGCCGAGATTAAATATATGGACGTCTCGCCCAACCAGTTGGTGAGCGTTTCGGCCTCGCTCATCCCGTTTCTGGAACACGACGACGCAAACCGCGCCCTCATGGGCTCAAACATGCAGCGGCAGGCAGTACCCCTGATCCAGACCCGCGCTCCTCTGGTCGGCACCGGGATCGAGCGCATCGTCGCCAAGGACTCCGGGGTCACGATCGTTGCCAAGCGTGAGGGCATTGTCGAATACGTCGATGCGACCCGCATCGTGGTTCGCGCGACCAACAGCATGGACGTCGGCCACGGTGTTGACATCTATAAGCTCATCAAGTTCCAGCGCTCCAACCAGAACACCTGCATCAACCAGAAGCCGCTGATAAAGCAGGGAGATTTCGTCAAAAAGGGGCAGATCCTGGCCGACGGGCCTTCCACCGACCATGGGGAGCTCGCCCTCGGGCGAAATGTGATGGTGGCCTTCATGAGCTGGGGGGGCTACAACTTCGAAGACTCGATCCTGGTGAGCGAGCGCATCGTAAAGGAAGACGTTTTTACCTCGATCCACATCGAGGAATTCGAGGTGGTGGCAAGAGACACCAAGCTCGGGAAAGAAGAAATCACCAAGGATATCCCCAATATCGGGGAGGAGGCGCTGCGAAATCTGGACGAAAGCGGAATCATCCGGATCGGCGCCTATATCAAGCCAAACGACATCCTGGTGGGCAAGGTAACGCCCAAGGGCGAATCGCAGCTCACACCCGAAGAAAAGCTTCTGCGGGCCATTTTCGGCGAGAAGGCCAGTGACGTAAAAGACACCTCCTTGCGCGTTCCTCCCGGGGTCGAGGGAATTATCATCGACGCCAAGGTGTTTTCGCGAAAAGGGGTGGAAAAAGATGAGCGCACCCGTCAGATCGAAGAAACCGAAATCGGGCGGCTGATGAAGGACCAGCGAGACGAACTCGACATCATCCGCAAGACCGCGGTGCGGCAGATGGCGCAGGTGCTCGACGGTAAACTGAGTGACGGGACCGTAAAGGACGGCAAGAGGGTGTACCTCAAGAAGGGGGATATTTTCTCCGAGGATGCGCTCCTGCAGGTCCCTAGCGGCATCTGGGATCAGATAAGTGCTACCAAAGACCCCGGGGCTTCTATGGAGGTCGAAACGATCGCCTCCAATTACCGGCAGCAGGTCCAGGCGGTAAAGGACCTCTTCGAAGAAAAGATCAGCAAGCTGAGAAGAGGCGATGAGCTTCCGCCCGGCGTCATCAAGATGGTGAAAGTCTACATCGCCGTCAAAAGAAAGCTCCAGGTGGGAGACAAGATGGCAGGGCGGCACGGCAACAAGGGTGTTGTCTCGCGGATCCTTCCGCCTGAGGACATGCCCTATTTCCCCGACGGCACCCCGATGGACATCGTGCTCAATCCTCTGGGCGTTCCTTCCCGTATGAACGTGGGGCAGGTGCTGGAGACCCATCTCGGCTGGGCGGCCGCTGGTATCGGGCGCCAACTCGCAGCGATGCTCGAAGAGCACCTCCAGACGATGAAGGAACGCGAGACGATCGAGGAGAAGCTTAAGCGCATCTACAACAAGCTCGAATATTCCGCGTTTTTCGACAATGCCTCGGAAGAAGAGCTGAGGGCGCTTCAGGCAGATCTCAAGGAAGGCATCCACGTGGCCACCCCGGTTTTTGACGGGGCGGAAGAGCCCGAGATCGAAAAATTTCTCGAAGAATCCGGCGTCTCCGGTGACGGCCGCACCGTACTCTATGACGGCCGCACCGGGTTGCCCTTCGATCAGCGGGTAACGGTCGGGATCATGTATATCCTCAAGCTCCACCACTTGGTCGATGACAAGATCCATGCAAGGTCCATCGGCCCCTATTCCCTGGTTACCCAGCAGCCGCTTGGGGGCAAGGCCCAGTTCGGCGGCCAGAGACTGGGGGAAATGGAAGTGTGGACCATGGAGGCCTACGGGGCCGCCTATGCGCTCCAGGAGTTTCTCACGGTCAAATCCGATGATGTGGCCGGACGCACCAGAATGTACGAAAAGATCGTAAAGGGTGACAATACGCTCGAGGCCGGACTGCCGGAGTCCTTCAATGTTCTGGTAAAGGAGCTGCAGGCGCTTGCTCTGGATGTAAGGCTCCTCGAAGAAGAGGAAGGCAATTAAAGCAGTGGATTGATGATCTAGCTACTGATCACACTGCGCCAAGGAGGTCCCTTTGAAAGAACTCTACTCGCTTTTTACCAAACCCAAAGACCCGTTGAATTTCAACGCCGTGAAAATCATGATTTCCTCTCCCGAAAGAATCCGGGAGTGGTCTTACGGGGAGGTTAAAAAACCGGAAACGATAAATTACCGTACATTCAAGCCGGAGCGCGACGGGCTTTTTTGTGCCCGGATATTTGGTCCCATAAAAGATTACGAATGCAACTGCGGCAAGTACAAGCGGATGAAGCACCGGGGGGTGGTGTGCGAAAAGTGCGGGGTCGAGGTGATTCAAAGCAAGGTGCGCCGCGAGCGGATGGGCCACATTGAATTGGCGAGCCCGGTGGCGCACATCTGGTTTTTGAGAAGTCTGCCGAGCAAGATCGGAAATCTCCTCGATCTCACGCTGCGCGAACTGGAAAAGGTGCTCTATTTTGACTCCTACATCGTGCTCGACCCCGGCGAGACGAGCCTGCTAAAGGGGGAGATGCTCACCGAGGAACGCTACCGGCAGCTTGTGCAGGAGCACGGGGCGAGCTTTACGGCCGGCATCGGAGCCGAGGCGATAAAGCAGCTGCTCTCGGGCCAGGACCTCGAAACGCTTGCCACCGAGCTTCGTGACGAAATGGTTAAGACCAACTCGGTTGCCAAGCGTAAGAAGCTCGCCAAGCGGCTCAAGATCATCGATGCTTTCCGCGAGTCGGAAAACCGGCCCGAGTGGATGATCATGGACGTCATTCCGGTGCTTCCGCCCGATTTGCGGCCATTGGTTCCTCTCGATGGGGGCAGGTTTGCCACAAGCGATCTGAACGATCTTTACCGGCGCGTGATCAACCGCAACAACCGGTTGAAACGTCTCCAGGAACTGAACGCTCCGGACATCATCATTCGAAATGAAAAGAGGATGCTCCAGGAAGCTGTGGACGTTTTGTTCGATAACGGCCGCAGGGGCAAGACGATCACGGGGGCGAGCAAGCGGCCTCTTAAATCCCTTAGCGACATGCTCAAGGGCAAACAGGGGCGCTTCCGGCAAAACCTTCTGGGAAAACGTGTCGACTATTCGGGGCGAACGGTTATCGTGATCGGCCCCAATCTGCGGCTGCACCAGTGCGGGCTTCCCAAAAAGATGGCCCTCGAGCTCTTTAAGCCTTTCATCTACAACAAGCTGGAAGAAAAGGGCTACGTCACCACCATAAAGGCCGCCAAGAAGATGGTCGAGCGCGAAACCCCCGAGGTCTGGGACACCCTCGATGAGGTGGTGCGGGAGTTTCCGATCATGCTCAACCGCGCCCCCACTCTGCACCGACTGGGCATTCAGGCCTTTGAGCCCATCCTTATCGAAGGCAAGGCAATTCAGCTCCACCCGCTCGTGTGCACCGCCTTCAACGCCGACTTCGACGGCGATCAGATGGCCGTTCACGTGCCCCTTTCCATTGAGGCGCAGACCGAGGCCCGCGTGCTCATGATGTCGACCAACAACATCTTGAGCCCCGCGCATGGAGATCCGATCATCGTGCCTTCCCAGGACATCGTGCTCGGAATCTATTACATGACGCGCGAGAGGCCTTTTGCAAAGGGGGCGACCCCGCCTTTCGCCGATGCCGAAGAGCTCAGGCGGCTGATCGTCGCGGGAAAGATGCGCGTCTACAACAGCCCCGAGGAGGTTCGCTCCGCCTACGACTCCGAGGAGGCCGATCTGCAGGCGGGCATCGTCGTGCGGTTCCGTATCCGCGCAAAGGAAGACGGGGCGATCGATCATGTAAACGAGAGGGAAATAGCGGCGAAAACCGACGGTAAAGGCTCGATATACCCGCTTACCGACGCGAGGTCGCTTGTTTCTCGAAAGGTGATGGTTCAGCCCGGAGAGGAAGTGAGCGCCGGACAGGTGCTGGCTGAGGAATTGGTGCGCACGACCGTCGGGCGCGTGATTTTATCGGAGATTTTACCCGATGAGGTGGCATTTTCGAACGTAAACCGGGTCATGAATAAAAAGGCCCTGGCCCAGCTCATCGACACCTGCTACCGGGGCGCCGGGGTCAAGGCGACGGTCATTCTTGCCGACAAGCTGAAGGACACCGGCTATCAGTACGCGACCCGCTCGGGAATCTCCATCTCGATAAAAGACATGACGATTCCCCATCGCAAGTCGGAGATCCTGCAGGTCGCCTTCGACCAGGTGCAGGAAATCGAGCGGCAGTACAACGAAGGTCTTATCACCGAGGGGGAAAAGTACAACAAGGCCGTCGATATCTGGGCCAAGGCGACCGAAGACGTCGCAGCGGAAATGATGAAGGAAATCGGGGTGGGTGAAATCACCGCACCCGATGGTGTCCAGACGACCATCGAATCCTTCAACCCGATCTATATGATGGCCGACTCGGGGGCGCGCGGCAGCAAAGACCAGATGCGTCAGTTGGCCGGAATGCGCGGCCTCATGGCCAAGCCTTCGGGGGAAATCATCGAAACGCCGATCACGGCCAACTTCCGGGAAGGTCTGACGGTTTTGCAGTACTTCGTCTCCACGCACGGCGCCCGGAAAGGTCTTGCCGATACGGCTCTCAAGACGGCCAACTCGGGCTACCTCACGCGCCGCCTGGTCGATGTGTCTCAGGACGTTATCATTGGCGACATCGACTGCGGGACGATGGACGGTATCGAGGTCGAAGCGCTCCTGGAAGCCGGAGAAATCATCCAGAGGCTCGGGGACCGTATCCTTGGCCGCACCGCCCAGGAGGACATCGTCGATCCGGTGACCGGCGAGGTGATCGTGCCCATGGGAGCCGAGATCGATGAGAAAAAGGTCATCGAAATCGAGGATGCGGGCATCGAGCGCGTGGGCATTCGTTCGGCTCTTACCTGCAGGTCCACCAGGGGGATTTGCGCCATGTGCTACGGGCGCGACCTGGCCCAGGGAAAGCTCGCAGAAATCGGCGAGGCGGTGGGCATCATTGCCGCCCAGTCCATCGGGGAGCCCGGAACGCAGCTCACCATGCGTACCTTCCACATCGGTGGCACGGCGAGTAAGAGCATTGAGCGGACCTCGATCAGCAACCGTTATGCGGGGACCGTGAAGTTCATAAACCTCAACATCGTTCGCAACCGCGAAGGCGATCTGGTCGCGATGAACCGAAACGGGGAAATCAGCATCGTCAGCGAAACCGGCCGCGAGCGCGAGCGCTACGTGATTGTCTACGGGGCCAAGCTCAAGGTGAGTGAAGACCAGAAGGTCGACCCCGGCGCGCTTCTGGCCGAGTGGGACCCCTTCACCACCCCGATCCTTACCGAAGTGCCGGGGATGACCAAGTTTGGCGATATCACCGAAGGCCAGACCATGCAGGAAAAACTCGACCCCGTTACGGGAAAGTCGAGCAAGGTGGTCGTGGAATTTCGCGATTCCGATGTTCGCCCCAGGATTTCGATAAAGGATGAGAAGGGAAAGACCTCCAAGGTCGGCGAAGGGGGTGCTGCGCGGTACTTCATGCCCGTTGGCGCCATCCTCATGGTCTCCGAGGGCGATCAGGTCTTCCCCGGAGACGTTCTGGCGAGAATTCCGCGCGAGACCACCAAGACCAAGGACATCACCGGTGGTCTGCCACGGGTGGCCGAACTATTCGAGGTGAGAAAGCCCAAGGAAAATGCCGTCATTACCGAAATCGACGGCGTGGTCGCCTTCGGTAAAGACACCAAGGGCAAGCGTAAGGTGGTCGTAACCCCCCAGGTGGGAGACGCGCGCGAGTATCTCATCCCGAAGGGCAAGCACATCAGTGTCCACGAGGGTGATTATGTGCGCGCAGGCGAGGCCCTCATGGACGGCTCGCCCAATCCGCACGACATCCTGACGGTTCTTGGCGAAAAAGAAGTCGCCAAATACCTGGTCGACGAAGTCCAGCAGGTCTACCGGTTGCAGGGCGTCAAGATTAACGACAAGCACATCGAGGTCATCGTGCGGCAGATGCTGCGGCGTGTTCGCATCACCGACCCGGGCGACTCCGAGTTCCTGATGGGCGAGCATGTTGAAAAACCCAACTTCGAGTCGGTCAATAACCAGCTCGTCGCCATGGGGCAGCGGCCCGCGGCCGCCGAACCTCTGCTGCTCGGCATCACCAAGGCCTCTTTGAGCACCCAGAGCTTCATTTCAGCGGCCTCCTTCCAGGAGACCACCAAGGTGCTCACCGATGCGGCCACGGCCGGCAAGGTCGACAACCTGCTCGGGCTCAAGGAAAACGTCATCATGGGCAGGCTGATTCCGGCGGGTTCGGGACTCAGGCAGTACCGGGAAGTCAGAAAGTAATGGATGAGGGGCGTTTTGCGCTTGACATTCGCCCCGCGTTTCTATAAAAACAAAGGATTTTCCAGCTTGGAAAGTGAGGCGGCGCTCT
The DNA here is from genome assembly GCA_049964955.1 of Syntrophobacteraceae bacterium. Taxonomy (GTDB): domain Bacteria; phylum Desulfobacterota; class Syntrophobacteria; order Syntrophobacterales; family Syntrophobacteraceae; genus SbD1. Next base: position 1,578 of record JBMFWU010000149.1, on the reverse strand, counting down.
TCGAGCCGCCCTTTTAAACTGATTATTGGATATCGGAGTGTAAAAACGTAATGCCCACTATCAACCAATTGGTCAGGAAGGGTAGGGAGGAAGTTCGGAAAAAGTCGAGTACTCCCGCACTGCAAAGTTGCCCCCAAAAGCGCGGGGTATGTGTGCGCGTCTATACGACAACGCCCAAGAAGCCTAACTCGGCCTTGCGCAAAATCGCCCGCGTGCGCTTGACAAACGGTGTGGAAGTGACTTCCTACATCCCTGGCATCGGGCACAATTTGCAGGAGCACTCGGTGGTGCTCATCCGTGGCGGCCGCGTAAAGGACCTCCCCGGTGTCCGGTATCACATCATACGAGGCACCCTCGACGCGCTGGGGGTTGCGGACCGCAAGCAGGGCCGCTCCAAGTACGGCGCCAAGAGGCCGAAATAGCTCGAAAACATTCGAAAAGTGCGGGCCATGGTTGCTTTTCTTTCGGCATGGCCTCTCTTTTGCCCTAAAAAATCAGAACGGATCGAGGTAAGGGGATGCCCAGGAGAAGAGAAGTCCCGAAACGCTACGTGTTGCCGGACCCGAAATTCAACAGCAGGCTTGCCGCCAAATTCATCAACAACGTCATGCGGCGCGGCAAAAAAAGTACTGCGGAGCAGATTTTCTACCAGGCTCTGGCTCTTGTCGAGCAGCGTTCCAAGCAGGAGCCGCTCGATGTGTTCCACAAGGCCCTGGAAAACGTGCGGCCGGTCGTTGAGGTAAAGTCCAGGCGCGTGGGTGGAGCAACCTACCAGGTCCCGGTTGAGGTGAGAAGCGAGCGTCGGGATGCCTTGGCGATGCGCTGGATCATCAATTACTCCAAATCGCGCTCTGAGAAGACCATGACCCAGAAGCTTGCGGGTGAATTGATGGATGCGTCCCAGAATCGTGGCGGAGCGGTGAAAAAGCGCGAGGACACCCATCGCATGGCGGATGCCAACAAGGCGTTTGCCCATTACAGATGGTAGTATTGAACAGCAATTGGCGTTTCCCGGCTGTGCCGCCGGCGCCGAATCCAGGTTTTACGCTTGGCGAGGAGGAATCCTGATGGCTAAAAAGAAATTCGAACGGAACAAGCCTCACGTAAACGTTGGGACGATCGGTCATATCGACCATGGGAAAACGACCCTTACCGCAGCGATTACAAAGCAGCTTGCAAAAAAAGGCAAGGCCCAGTTCGTTCCGTTTGACCAGATCGATAAGGCGCCCGAAGAGCGCGAGCGCGGCATCACCATCGCGACGGCCCACGTCGAGTATGAGACCGATACTCGCCATTACGCCCATGTGGATTGTCCGGGACACGCCGACTACATTAAGAACATGATCACGGGGGCTGCACAGATGGACGGGGCGATCCTGGTGGTTGCGGCCGACGACGGCCCCATGCCCCAGACCCGTGAGCACATCCTTCTGGCCCGCCAGGTCGGGGTCCCCTATATCGTCGTGTTTTTGAACAAGGTGGACATGGTCGATGACCCCGAGTTGATCGAACTCGTTGAGCTTGAACTGCGCGAGCTTCTGACCAAGTACGGGTTTCCGGGCGACGACGTTCCGATCA
>JBMFWU010000148.1:0-13500 GCA_049964955.1 Syntrophobacteraceae bacterium | reverse complement strand
GGGGGACCTTGCTCACACCACCATTGTTGCCCCGCTCTTTTTCGGTGTACGCCGATTTCCGAGCGTCTCCCTTTTCATTTTTTGTCCCCGTAATTACAGTAGATGTAGTGAAAATCCATTGAGTAAGGCTACTTAAGTTGCCGGCAAGGCGCCTTCAAAATCTTGGGTCCTGAAACCAGTATTCGAAAAAGAGTGCTGAATCACAAGCACCGAAAGGACAAGAAGATGAACTGGGATATCATTAAGGGAAATTGGACACAAGCCAAGGGTAAGATCAAGCAGCAATGGGGAAAACTCACCGATGACGATCTGGATGTAATCGCCGGGAAGCGCGATGAGTTGATCGGAAAGCTCCAGGAACGCTACGGCATAACCAAGGATGAAGCTGCAAAGCAGGTAGATTCTTTCTACGATAAAGCAGCGTAATGAAAGTCGGTAAGAAGTGAACGGTGACGGGGTTTTCTCGTCACCGTTCACTGTTCATTCTTCACTCGTATTTACGAGAGAGCGGATCACCTCTGCCACGCTCCAGGCCTGCGCGATGCAGCCCCGGGGGGTGAAGGGAGGCTCCGCGTCAAACACTTCGCTGATCGATCCCACGCAAAATGCCGTAACTTCAGATGCTTGCAGCCATGCTGAAACTCGCTGGGGCTTCCGCAGCGCTGCTTTTCTTCTTACGATAAGGGGTAGCAATTGTGTCAATCCGCATCCTTGATGCGGCCCGAAGCTGTCCGCATGACTCTTCGCCGCACCTACGAAGCAATCGCCCCGCTCCTCTTCGGCTATTTCGCCCAACACCTGTTTGGCGTCGGAAAAGCCTCCGGGCTTCACAAGACCTTCCTGGTAATGCTCGCTTCCATGTTTATCGGCGCGCTCGTTGCCGCTCTTTCTCTTCGCACTTATCCAAAAGACGTTGCAACCGCGGAAGCATACGCCAGACGAACGCTCAGGCAGCGATAACCCTTAACGCCTTTCCTGGTCGGGCAGATTCTTTTTTCCCCTGTCTTTGCCCTCGGGATGGCTGCGTTCATACAAAACGTTTACTTCCGCTCCCAAAAGAAGCACCATGCCGGAGATATAGAGCCACAACTGCAGGATAATGACCGCCCCGATGCTCCCGTAGGTAAGGCTGTAATTGCTGAAGTGAGTCACATAATATTGAAAACCCAAAGATGCCAGAGCCAGAAGGACCACTCCAAAAACGCTCCCGGGACTTATGAACCGGAACTTTTGTTCCACATCCGGACCGAAATAGTAGACCATTGCAAACGCCAACAGCAGACATACAACTACGATGATCCAGCGCACCGAGGCGAACAGGATCAGCAGGGGCTTGCTGTTACCCAGAAGCCCTATGAGCCGGCCCTGGATCACACCGCCGAAGATGATCAGGCTGAACCCTCCTATCACCAGGATTAAGAAGAGCACCATCAGGAGCAGGGCCGTGCCCCTAAATTTCCAGTACGGGCGATTATCGGTGACCTCATAGGTAATGTCGAGTTGTTGCATGATGGCGGAAAGTCCGCTCGAAGCAGACCACAGCCCGAACACGATTCCGAACGAAAGAAGACCACCACGCCTATGGGAGACGACACTTTTCACTATCCCGGTGAACAGGTCGGCAGACTGCCTGGGAAGGGCCTGCCCCAGAAGGTCCACGATCGCCTGCTCCAGGTGGGGAATCGGCAGATAGGGCAATATACTCAGAAGGACAATGGCGGCCGGGAAGATCGAAAGAAAGAGATAATAGGCCAGAGCCGCAGCCCCATTGAAAACATTGTGATTGGAGATTCCATCGTACAAGTCTATGGCGAATTGTTTTATGGAAGCTGCGTGCATGGTTACCCCTCTTGCGCCGGCGGCGTGCCACCGCGGACAGGCGGCGTGTCGCCGCGGACAGGTTGCCTTGCCCAAACGGCCCGCCGGCTTCGCTGGCGGGCGGCCATGACGATTCGGCGTTCCGATCGGGATTCGCGGGGGCGGTCTGTGTCCTGTGGGGTTGTCGGTGGGGTTTGACGCTTTCCGTCCCCGTCCTTACAATTAAGAGTAGAATATCATCATGCTCTTATAAAGTGTCCATTGTCGGAAAACCTTGGATGCGACACTGACGGTTTCCAGGACAGAGGAATCATAATGAACAACACCGAACGAGAAAGAACCAGTAACCGGGATGTGAATGATATATCGTTGATCGGAGGCATAACCGGGGATCTTGTGCGAAATGCCATCACTCTTGTTCGAAACGAAATTCGAATGGCCGGGGCCGAAATTACGAATCAAATCTGGACTGCGGGGAAAAACTCGACGCTGGTCACCGGCGGGGCATTTCTTGCCTATGCCGGGCTTCTGTATCTGCTTTTCGCCGCGACGGCCGGGCTGGCGCTACTCATACCGGTCCCCCTGGCCGCTCTGGTTGTAGGAGGAGCGACTTTACTCCTTGGCGGATTGATCTTGTTCCTGGGGAAAAGACGCCTGCATGCGGATGTCATTCCCCATGAGACCATAGACACTGTAAAGGAAGATACGGAATGGATGCGCAATCGGTTGACATAGAGCCAAAAAGAAGGACCCGCATGGACCAGATGAAGTTTAGCGGGGAGATTCAGCAATTGCGGTCGGATACGCTGGAAGCGGAGGATAGAATCGTGGAGGATCTCGATAGACTAAAGGAATTGCTCACACCCTCTCGGGTTGCAAATTACCTGTTTTTGACTTTCGGCCAGGAGCTGCTGGAGCAAATCAAGGCAGCCGACTGGGGCAAACTCGAAGAGGTGGGCGATAAGGCGAAACAGAGCATCAGGGATCACAAGGTCCTCTCGGCTCTTTTGGGCATAGGTGCGAGCGGACTGCTCATCTATGCTCTTTTGCAGTCCGGGAAAAACCACCGCCCGCAGTACTCCCCGAAAAAAATCGAGGTAAGCGGAAGCATACAGTAGGAATAGGTGAATAGGTGAATGGGTGAATGGGTGAATCGGTGGGAAAAACAAGGCCTTTTCGATTCACCTGTTCACCCGCTCACCACCGCAAATTCTCTGAAGTTGGAGCGCACTGGAACCAGGTCAGCAAATCCGCAGTGGACTCGAAACGGGAGAAATCGTCCCATTGATGGAAAAATAAATATCGACGACTGCAAGAGAGGCGGCCGCGCCCATGCCGAGAAGAGCGACCTCGGCCCCCGTGTTGTTTCGGATGACGGAGATGCTCAGGACCGCACCCGTTACCGCCAGCAGGAGCCCGATGGTGATCACCAGCCACAAATCTGTTTTGGGGCCCGTGAGGCGGAGAAAAGAGTGCATGTTTATCAGGGGCCAGATTCCCGTTGTGAACAGGAACAGGCCCTGGAGTAATGCCGATTTATCCAGGCGTGTGAGAGGCATCGATTCTCTCTCCCCGGCTTTGGGTTTCAGGCTCTTGCCCTTTTCCAGACCACTTCGGTAGCGCGCCTGTATTCTTTGGGGGTTATTTCGGCAAAAGGGGAGAAAATAGTCGCCATGGCGCCGTTTACCCAGATGTCGATCGGCCCCAGCTCTTTTTCTATCTTTTGCGCCGCGGCTTCGACCAGACCGGAGAAAATTTTCGGCGCCTGGAAATATCCAAGAAGAACTCATGGTCTGGAGGCGCACCAGTGCATACTTTTGCCGGATGCGGCCTTTCGAATCCGGGGGGCGCGGGGGAAACATTCCCCCGCTCTTTTGCCTTTTTCACGAAAAGGAGTCTCATGCTGGAAACCTGGGGACGGCTGGTGTATCGCTTTCGCTGGTGGATCATCGCTCTTTCGCTTCTCTCCCTGGGCCCCGCCATCTGGATGACATACCGGGGAGGCCGTCTGGAATCGGTGATCCTGCCGGCCAACACAAAAGCGGGGAAAGCGCTCAAGCTGATTCAAAGGGAGTTGCCCCCCGTCCTTCCATCCTTTGATCTGATCTTTCGAAGCACGACGCTTCGCGCCACCGATCACGCGTTCGAGACTGAGGTGAAGCGAGCCTTGAACCCTCTTTTGAAAGATCCGCATGTAGCGAGGGTCCTCACGATTTACAACGGGGGGGAGAAACGCTCGGAGTCGATTTCGCGCGATGGGTATGCAACGACTGCCAAGGTCGAGATCAGGGATGACGGAAGGGACCAGACCGCGCTGACCATGAAAATCTATCCCGAACTGCGGGCCAGAGTGCATTCCCGGACCCTTGAGGTTACCGCGTACGGCCTTTTGCCTCGAAACTACGAGCTGACGACGCTGGCCGAGGCCGATGCAAAGAAGGGCGAGATGCGAGTGCTCCCCCTGGTGGGATTGCTCCTGATTTTTGTTTTCGGATCTTTAACGGCTGCCGTAATTCCGCTTGTCGTGGGCGTTCTCGCCGTTACCGCCGGAATCGCCGGAACACTCCTGCTGTCGAAATTCATCCCTGTTCTGGTGTTTGCCAAAAACGTCGTCGTCATGGTGGGGCTGGGAGTGGCCATCGACTATTCGCTCTTCATCCTGAGCCGGTTTCGCGAGGAGATTCGGGAAAAAACGGTGCCCGAAGCACTGGCCGTCACGATGACGACCACAGGAAGGGTGGTGCTTTTCTCCGGGGCGACCGTTGCGATCGGTTTGCTGGGCATGCTGTTTGTCAGGGCCGGCCACGTGAACACGATCGGCATGGGGGTGCCATCGTCCTGGTAATGGCCCTCCTATACGCAACCACCTTCCTGCCGGCGCTTCTCGCCGTTTTGGGGCCCCGGGTCGATGCGGGGAGAGTCCCGTTTCTCAACATCGAAAGACGGGGGCGCACCGGGCGTTTCTGGCATTCCCTTTCGACCACGATCATGGCACACCCCTGGAAGGTGCTGCTGCCGACAGCCCTTTTTCTCATCGTGCTGGGCCTGCCGTTTCTGCACATAAAGCTCGGTTCCACGGGTACGGAAGAGTTGCCGAAAACGGCGGAAGCCCGCAAGGGGTGGGAACAGTTGAAAAACGATTTTCAAAAACCCGATACCAACCCCATCGTAGTGGTTGTCCGATATGCGGAGGGCCCCCCCTTGAGCCCCGGGCGCGTGGGTCGGCTCTATGATCTCAGTCGATGGCTGGCGAAGCTTCCCGCGGTAAACGGGGTAGCGAGCATCGTTGATCTTTCCCCTGCGATCGATCGCAATCGGTATGTGGAACTCCTCGGCGGCCCGATCGATCGATTGCCCGAAAAGATGCAATTCGCCTTGAAAAGGATGGTCGGCAACCACATCGTCATACTCACCGCAAAGACAAGCCTGCCCGCGAGCGGAATGGAGGCGCGAGACCTCGTGAAAACCATTGAAACCTCCCATCCTCCCGTGGACGGGGAGCTTATGGTTACGGGGGAAAGCGCCTTGCAGCTCGACCTGCTGGAGGCCATACGGGGGAACTACCCCTCGGTGGTCGGGCTCGTTCTGTGCGTCACCTACGTGGTGCTCTTTCTGCTTCTGGGCTCCCTGCTGCTGCCGCTTAAGGCCGTAGTGCTGAACCTGCTCTCGATCACCGCTTCCTACGGGGCGCTTGTCTGGGTCTTTCAGGAAGGACACCTGGCCCGGTGGCTCGATTTTACGCCGGGGCCCATAGAGGCCATGACCCCCATTATGATGTTCTGTATCCTGTTCGGGCTTTCGATGGATTACGAGGTGCTGCTTCTGGGGAGAATTCGCGGAGAGTACATGTGTACGGGCGACAACACCGAGGCGGTCGCCCTGGGGCTGGAGCGCACCGGGCGAAGCATTACAGGGGCTGCGGCCATCATGGCGGTCGTGCTGTTCGGCTTCGGGTTCTCGGAGCTTGTGGTCGTAAAGGTCATAGGGATCGGAATGGGCATAGCCATCGTGATGGACGCAACGATTGTGCGCTGCCTGCTGGTACCTGCCACCATGCGGCTGCTCGGCAACTGGAACTGGTGGGCTCCCCGCCCCATGGCCCGGGTCTACAAGCTCGTTTCCCTCGGGGAACGGTGCCGCTACGGTTGAGTATCTACGGCGCGCCCGACACCCTTTCGACCGCGGCCTGTTCTTCCGTATACCGCTCCGAAATTTCATCCGCAACGTCAGGCTCCTGCGGCCGGATGCGCGGGGCGAAATGGCAGGCATGGATGCGGCCCGAGACGGTCTCCCGCGTGTACTTGATGAGATGATGGCCGACAAGGGCTATCTGGAAGATGTTTTCGATATGGCCCTGCCGCAGCTGGGTGCGAAACATTTTCCAAAACTCCCGGCGGTAGTCGCCGCGAAGTCCTACGTGCCAGATCAGTCGGGAAAAAATGGAAACAGCGCGGTGAAGATTTCTCGGCGTGACGTGACGCAGGGGGTGTTCGGGGCGGCGGCGGTTCGGGTAGGTTTTCTCGGCCTGGGTGGCATAGCGCTCGTAGAGCGCTTTGGGCTCGTAGACCTGCGCTATGAGATTCAGCCAATCGGAAACCACCTCCTCGTAAGGTCTCAAGAATTTCACGTTGGAATCGCGGCCTTCATCGGAAACTATGCGGTCTTGCTCCTTCAGGCGGTTATAGAGCGGGGTTTTGGGCAGCGCGTAGAGAATGTTCAACGTGTGAACGGGAGTCTGGGAAGCCTTGATAAAATCGGCCAACACCTGCGGGGTTTGCTCCGTATCGGTGTCAAAGCCCATGATGAGCCCCACGGCAACCTCCATTCCGTACCGGTTGAAGGTTTCGATGGCCTCTAAAATAGGGCGCTGGAGGTTGAAGCTCTTTTTTATGGCCTGCAGAGCTTCTGCCTCCGGGCTCTCAATGCCGCAGAAGATATTGGTGAATCCGGCCTGCCGCATCGATTCGAGGATGTCCAGGTGTCGGGAGAGGCTGAGGGTGGCTTCGCAGGAAAGGCGCACTTCGCAATCCCTTCTATCCTGCCATCGTACCAGGTGGTCGAGCAGTTCGCGCGCAGCCTTCGCGTCGCCCGTGAAATTGTCGTCGAGAAAATGTACGGACGGGGCGCCGCCATCGGCCAGGATGTCGAGTTCGCGGATAATCTGCTCGGGAGTTTTGTGCCGGGGATGGCGGCCAAAAAGGATGGGTACGTCGCAGAACTCGCACCCGTTGGGGCAGCCGCTGGAAAACTGCACCGAGCAGAGAAAATAGTTGCAGATATCGATCAGGTAGTACGCGGGAGTGGGAAATTCGGTCATCGGCAACCGTTCGAGGGTGGTAAACCGCAGCTGTTCCCTCGGTCGCCCCGGGTCCCGGTCGATGTATTCGAAAAGCTTCAGGGTCGCATCCCCGACCTCGCCGATGTGGAGGATATCTGCTGCGGGGTACCATTCGGGGGCGGAGGAGGCCGAAGGACCGCCCAGGATGGCGGTCCTGCCCGCGGCGTGAGCCCTTTCTAGTATCTCGCAAATGCTTTCCCGCTGGATGTGCATGCCGGAGGTAAACACTGCTTCGGCCCAGCGCATATCCTCCAGGGTGGCGGGCTGGTTGTTTTCGTCAATAAACCGGACTTCCCATTTCTTGGGCAGAAGGGCGGCAATGAGAAGAATTCCCTGGGGGGGCATGAACGCCTTAACCGAAGTCATGAGCGGGAAAGCGTGATTGAAGGTCCCAAACGACAGGGCATACTTCGGGAACACGCACAGGACGCGTCGGATGTTTTTGCCCGCATAATGAAAAGTGGAGCTTTGCAAGTCCATTCCTGAATCTCCATATCTGCTACAGGGTTTACAAAATCGGGTTGCCGGTCAGAGCGGCATCAGGTCGATCGGGAACTCTCCCTCCCGGGATGCCCGCAAAAGCGCCATGGCCGGCCACAGGTTCCTGTAGTTGTGATAGACAAGGTAGAGCCTGCCGGCAAAGGCGGCACCGGTTGGGTACGTTTCTTTCCAGCCGACCCCGGGCTGGTACGTCTGCAGTAAAAATTCCGCCCCCCGCTTTACGGCGGGGTCGTTTTGCGGCTGAAAGCCTGCGGCGAGCAGGCCTTCCAGAGCCCATGCGGTCTGCGAGGGCGTACTGGGCGAGCGCGGGACGAAACATCCGGCGAGGTCGGACCGGCACGATTCCCCCCAGCCCCCATCCGGGTTTTGCACTGAACGGAGCCACTTACAGCCGCGCGCCACGGCATGGGAGTCGTCCTCCTTTATTCCCGCCGCGCCGTACCCGAGCAGCGCCGCCCAGGTGCCGTAGAGATAACTTATCCCCCAGCGCCCCCACCACGCCCCACAGCGTTCCTGGTTTCCGTCCAGCCAGGCGATGGCCCTGCGTCTCGCCAAAGCCGCGCGCCCGTCGGCCAAAAGGCTCAGGAACGCCAGGGTGCGTCCGGTCATGTCCGCCGAACTGGGATCGATCATCGCGCGCCGCATATCATTAAAGGGCAGATGCTCCAGGATCGTTTTGGAGCAGTTGACGTCGAAGGCGCTAAAGCCTCCGTCTTTATTCTGCATGTGGAAGACCCAGTCGACCCCTCGGGCAAAGGATTCAGCGGCCTGGGAACTGAGGTGCCCTTTGAGTTTGTCGATGGCGCCAAGAACGGCGCAGGTGTCGTCAACGTCGGGATAAAAGCGGTTTACCGCCTGAAAGCCCCAGGCGCTCCCGCACATGCCGGGCGAGTGTTGCCAAAGATCCGGAAAGGAGGTGATTTCGCGCTCCAGGAGCCAGGAGATGCCGCGAGAAATCGCCTCGTGGGTGTCCTCGACCCCCAGGCTGCGCAGCAGCGCCACATTCAAGGCCGTATCCCACACCGTGGAAGTGCAGGGCTGCATGTGAAGCTCGCCGTCGAATTCGAAGAGAAAACTCCTTAGCCCCTGCTTCATGACGTTCACCAGTGGCTGGTCATCGGGCCGGCCCAGAGCCGTCAGCGCGAGCATCGAAAAAATGGTCGAAAGCAGATAGCTCCCCAGGGTGCCGTCGGCCTCCAGCCGGTCGCAAATGAAACGGCGGCAGGCTTCGACCGCACGCTTTCTTACTCCGATCGCCCAGCTCAATTTTCCGATGGGGGACTGGCCACTCAAAAGCCATTGGGCGGGGCGAAAGAGAGGATGACAGGCAGGGGAAACCTTTACGTGACGTGGGGAGAGCAGGCCCTGGACCTCTTCGGCGAGGGGAAAATCGCGCGTGGCGCCGATCGCCGAGAGCAGCATGATGGCAGGCATGTGCACGCGGGAATAGCTTGCAAGATCATAGAGGCTGAAAGGCGCCTTGCCGGGGAGCAGCATTACTTCCGGGGGCAGGCTCGGCACCGCGCGCCAGGAAATGATGCCCAGGGCCGCCAGGGTGACGCGCGTCAGGTTCGACAGGTGCGGTTCGCTTACCCCGGCAAGAAAGTCCCTAGCCCCGACAAGCACCGGATGGCGGGCGGAGCGTCCCGCCACCCGCAACGCCATGTAGGCTTCAAGGGTTGTGCTGAAATCGCCGCATTGCCCGGGGTAAAGCTCGAAGCCGCCGTTCGGAAGCTGGCGACGTTCGATTGCCGTGGCAAGGCTCTCTACCAGCCCACTGGGCGCAGGGGGAAAAAGACTTTCGGCCAGGATGGCATAGGAATCGGGCATGACGCTGCCCTGCAACAGGTAGCGCCAACTGCCGTCAGTTGACTGCTGATCCAGAAGAAGGACACGCATGTCTTCCAGGAACGGGAGGATGGAACTCCGCATTGTAAGTGAGCAAGCAGGATGAGCTGACATAATTCAGTGTCCCGCGGCTGAATGAGAAACGACAAAAGCAATGAATCCATAGCGAAGATTTAGGATCTGTCACGGACCCTGTCAAGGTGGGCAAAGCCTCCGAGCCTTTGGCCGCCATGCGTATCAGCCATTTTCCGGGTGGCTTGACAGCCTGTTCCCAACGCATCTACCCATGCGGTCTGGGCAACAATTGCAGGAGGAGATATGGTGGTATAAAGGCCCTCCCTGCATGGCCATTACCGAACACTGGAATTACACCGACGAAGGAAAAGACTTCCACGGCGGCTATATTTTTCTTAGCCAGGGGCCCCTTCCCATTGAATGGGCCATAGCGTTTCGGGCAAATGGGGGTTGTGGGGAATGCAGTGACGGGAGGAAATGGCCGAATATATCCATCAGGGGCCTGTGGGTCTGCGGCGGGTCGCTCTTTCCCACGAGCGGCGCAGTAAACCCCGTCTCTAACCATTCAGGCCCTGGCATGCCGTATCGGGGACCGCATCAGGGAGATGGCCGCGCGGCGCGAACTGTAAGCGTCCTCGAAAGGCACGGAACAGGGGAGAAACTCCTTTCCCCTAAACATAGATGCCGCAAGCGATGTAGGCATCCTCTCCCGGAACCTTCTCGAGATAGGTGCTCTTTAACGAAGAGGTAGCCTCCCCGGGCTTGGGCCACCAGTAGTTCACCCATCCGGCTCCCTGCTCGAGCGCAGTAGCCATCAGATCGTTAAAAAACTTTCTGCCTTTTATGTCCTCCAGTTGAGACAGATCGGGCCCGACAAGTTTTTCCGGCTGGAAGGGGTGGGCGAGCAGCGTTACCTTCCCGCGTGTCGTTCCGATATAGATATACCATTCATCTCCGCTGCAAAACGGGCCGTTTTTGTCCCGGGCAGCAGCGATGACGGCTTCCAGTCCCTTTTTTCTCGCCATGGTCATGCCCTTTTTTACCAGGTCCATGGCCTGTTTTTTCCTGTTCGTGCCGCTTAACACTTCCTGTAGAGTTGCAGAAATAGTCCGCAGTTTCTGAGCATCCACCTCCAGTTGTTCGGAATCCTCGGCGGACTCGCTTGCGCGCTCGGCGTTTTTCTGGGTAACCGTATCGATTTGAGAAATGGATTTGGAGATCTCTTTGAGATTGATCCGTTGTTCGGCAGACGACTCTGCAATTTCCCGAATCAGTGTGACCGATTTTTCGAAAGTTCCCAGCATCTCCGAAAAATCGCTCTCGGTTCGCTTCATAAGCGCCACACCGCTTCCGGTCTTGTTGATAGCGCTCTGGATCAACTCCTGTGTGCCTCTGGCCGCCGCTGCCGATCTTTTGGCGAGGTTTCGCACCTCATCGGCCACCACGGCGAACCCGGCCCCGTGATCGCCCGCCCTGGCCGCCTCGACCGCCGCATTGAGCGCCAGAAGGTTTGTCTGGAAAGCGATTCCGTCAATCTCCTTGATGATTTCACTGATCTTTGCACTGGCCGCCGAAATATCCTCCATGGCGTGGCTTGTCTCGCTCATCGAGGCGCCGGCCCGGTTCACTATCGACAGCGCTTCCTCAATAAGCGAACGGCCCTTGTCGGCATTTTCGGCGTTCTGCATGGTCGCGCCCGTGACCTGCTCGAGGCTCGCGGCGGTTTCCTCCAGATTTGCGGCCTGCAGGCCCGCACCGTCGGCCAGGGCCTTGGCGCTCGTATAATAACGGGTGCAGGCTTTCTCCGACTCGTCCACCGCTTCTGTCAGCTCTCCTATCGATGACCGCAGAGGAATGACCGTGCTGCGAAACATATAGATCGTCCACAGGACAACCACCCCGCAGGAAAGCGAAGTCGCCATGAGGTGCATATTCATTGCAGGCGCGCCGTGGAAGGCGATGATGCTCGACGCGAGCGACAGGAGTAAAAATATGAAAATTTTAACTTTAAGATTCATCTAGATACCCCCCATAGCCTCTCCCTCCGGGAAGGCAGTCACGATCGTTCGGTGCAAAGATTTCCGCAAAAGTCAACCAAATTTAAGGTTGCGACACCTAAATTATCGATGTTATGGGAGGAAAACTTGAAAGAAAATTTGGTTTATTTGTCATTTTTGGAGGAAACGGGGCAGGACAGTACAGACGTAGGAGGAGGATGTGAGAATAGCCCCGTCCAAACACTTATCTTGACTTGGATATCGGTCCGGCGCATTTTAATATTGAGCGGTAATCGTGTGGTTCCGGTTTCATTGGGTGCGCTTAGGGTACATTGCTTGAAACCGCACGACGTTTAATTGTAAAAATGACGCTGGAATCGGCTTGGTGTCGGGACCTTCGTGCCGCTGTGAGGGAGACATAATGGAGCGGCTCCAAATCGAAAATTTCCTGGTTGTAAGGAACGCGGAGTTTAGCCCGAAAAAACTGAACGTCCTCGTCGGCAGCCAGGCGACAGGCAAGAGTGTGATTGCCAAGCTGCTTTATTTCTTTCATGACCTGGTCATCTCGGCTTTGGTGCAGTGCGCGTTCGATCAGGACCATTCGCAGGTTTTCAAAAAGTGCGCCCTGCAGAACTTCGAGAAGTTTTTTCCACGGTACACGTGGGAGGGGCAGCCGGTTTCAATAAAGTACGTTACGGACGATCTATCCATTTCTATTACCAACTCCCCCAAAAAGGGTGCTCACGCACGAGTCTCGGTGGAGTTCTCTAAATCCGTGCAGCAAGCGCTCGGGGATATGAGGTCCAAGCTGCTCGAATCCAACCCCGGCATGCTTGAAATGAGGGCAGATTCTGCGAGAGTCAGGCTTCTTGCTTCCAAACTGATCGACTCGTTTGTCCGAACGATCGGTGGAACTTCCCTCTTCATCCCTGCAAGTCGTTCTTTCTTTGCATACCTGCAAAAGAACGTGTTCGCTTTTCTCTCGGCCGGCGTGCCGATTGATCCATTCCTGCAGGATTTTGGTGCTCATTATGAAAGTGCCAAACAGGCCTATCAGGAGCAGAAGGGCTGGCTGTTCGAGGATGCGGAGGATAGAGCGTTGAGGGCAAAAGTAGACTCTCTTGGAAGCTCAATCCTGGTCGGACGATATAGGCACGACGAGGGTGCCGATTGGATAGAACGAGATGGACGTAGAGTTGATCTTGCCCATGCGTCGTCAGGTCAGCAGGAAGTTTTGCCGATGCTCGTAGTGCTGTCAGTATGGCCTTTTCTCAAGCCACGCGGGCATATACTTACATTCTTTGTAGAAGAACCGGAAGCCCATATCTTCCCTATATCGCAACAACATGTCATCAATCTAATAGGACTGCTTTCCAATAAAAGGTCTTCCAAATTTGTTATTACGACTCATAGCCCATACATCCTAACAGCCATTAATAACCTTATTATGGCATCAAACGTTGTAGATTCTCAGCCACATGGAAAGGTATCATCGGTTATTGACACAGACTGCATCATAAAATATGATGATGTTGCTGCCTATGCAGTTATTGACGGAAAAATAACAGATATATGTGATAGCAATGTTAGGCTTATAGATGCAAGCGTAATAGATTCGGCATCTGATATACTGGATAATGTCTTTGATTCGCTGCTGTCGATGCACATTGGCTGATGAAAATGGACTATGAAAAGTGCTCGTCAAAAGATGAGCGCAATATAATCTCAGTAACAGAGAAAGGGAAGACGTTTACCATTTACAACATATCTCGAAATACCGTATGCACCATAAGGATTGACGGATGTTTGATAGATGATGACAGGGAGCGCTGTGATTATGCGTTTGAAATTGGAGATCCGTTTACCAGGGTCATCTATGTTGAACTCAAAGGTGCGGATATCAAAAAGGCATATTCACAGCTAATATCTACCCTTAATGAGTGCAAAGTCAGACACGGTAAATCGAAAAGGTCATGCCTTATC